>JALRLQ010000100.1 GCA_023254365.1 Candidatus Poseidonia sp.
CATCAATGTTCGAAATTCCTTCGCAGTACCTCGTTTTGCTATATACGCAAGAAGCCTTTTTGGCAAATTACTGAAAATCTCGCCCCCGAACCCCCCCTTGAAGGGCAAAAGTGACACATTTCGAAGAATGTCATCGGAAGCGTTCAATATCCCTTTCCATTTCGCAGGGTTGAGAACGATGACAGCTGTTGAAGGATACTGCATGAAGTGCAAAACCTACGGTCCTATTCGAGATGGAACCGAGATCAAGATGGCCAACGGGCGTACGCGCATGGCCGGCTCTTGTTCACAGACAGGCTGCACCGGTAAGATTTCGAAGATCATTGCTTGACGCCATCTTCGTCTTACCGAATTCGTTTAATACCGAAGTTTGGTGGCACAATTACCTAGGGCTCGTGGTCTAGGGGTTTATGACGTTGCCTTGACATGGCAAAGATCGAGAGTTCGATTCTCTCCGAGCCCACTAATGAAATTCATCTATCTACCATTGGAATGTATTCCAATGTTGGTGCTGTGTGAAAAAGATATACTCAATCTTCATCCGTAATCTCTTCAGGGTCCGGTAGAGATTTTTTTTCCAGATGGATTGGTGGTTCATCTGCATCATCAAAGGTAAAATCAGTTGAGCCACCATCCCATGAACGAACATCATCGGTTTCTTCAAATTGTTCATCGGGAATTTCTGCCCCGGGACCCAAGGAGTAAATGCTCGGGTCCACGGCTTCAACTTCAACATCCAGGTCGCGATTCGGTGGTGGCGCCTCTCGTTCTTCCATGATTGAACCGGCGTGGAATGTGCCGCATTCAGGGCATCGGTAAATCCCTTTTTTGTCAACGCACCCGCATGCCGGGCATACGGCCATGCCGTTAAACGCCGTTAGTGGATCGACTTCATCCATGTGCTCACTCGAGGAACATGTCGTCTTGATAGCCCGTTACGAGGTCGCCTGTACCGTCCTCTTCGATGGTCACTGTCCCCTCTTCATCGTCAAATTCAAGGATGGTTCCAAACACTTCTTCGTCGTCGAGTACCAGGCCAATGTGGGAGCCAACATCAATGGTGTCCTCACCATCTTCGTCGTCATCATCTTCAACGTCTTCGGCATCTTCCACTTCGTCCTCAAGATCATCGTCGTCGTGATCGTCTTCCTCGGGCTCAGCCTCCGCCCCCTCATCCTCGTCCGCGGCATGTGCTTCGGCAGCTTCGGCTTTATCATCGGTGAATTCTTTCATTGCTTTTGCACGAGCCCGCCAAGCCGGTGCTTTCACGAGGTGCAAGAACAACGAACCAGCGATGCCAACGATGGAGATGAGCAACAACACGATACCGTCCCAGTAGAATCCTTTGGGCATTGAAGATGCGCCCTCTGCTCCTGCGAGAGGCGTGAGCGAGTTCTTACACCCGCCATTTTGGAATTCGTTGTCGCATGGGTACACGGTGACACCATCGACCAATTCCATGCTCGAAGGAGGGACGATGCCGTTGTCCATCGCCTGGTAAACCACGTTACCTCCGGAGCCATCAACGGGGCCAACCATCGCATTGACCAACACCAAGATGATCAACAATCCAAACCCAACATGAACGATAGGCCAAACACTGTCGTTCCAGGTCTTGGACATCATTCGCTTTTGCCAGATTGTGGGGAATTCTTTCTCTGGCGCATGTGTTTCGACTGCCTCATCATGGTCCTCGAGTGTTTCGAGAGAACCAATGAATTCTGTAACGTCAATCATACCGTCTCCATCACCATCAACGCCTTCCATGATAGAATCTACGTCAACGTCTTCGAGAACGTCACCGTATTTTTCGGTCAGCGATTTTGCGAGTTCGTCAAGGGAAATCAAGCCGTTTCCATCTACGTCCAATTCGTTAAACATCCGTTGTGCTGAAATTTCATGCTCATCCATCATATCGGCAAGGGCTTGGAGTGGATGGACTTCAGGCTCAGTGGGTTCCTCTTCCAAATCAAAGTCTTCGTCCTCAATGCCATCATCCTCGGGCTCGCTCACCTCGTAGTCTTCCTCAGCAGCGTCTTCCTCTGTCTCATCAAGTGATTCGGTGGATTCAGCGACAACATCCTCCGCCTCTTCTGAATCGATTTCGTCAAGAGGTTCATCGTCTTCATCAACATCATCAACGATTTCTTCTGCGGATTCTTCAACTTCTTCACCAGCAGATTCCGCTTCTTCAGTTGCATCTTGCTCATTCCATGCTTGTGCGGCGGCTTCCAATTCTTCCTTCTTGAGATAGGAGTTATCATCACCGTTGTGATTCGCAGCGAATGCGATGAATGCTTCTTTTTCAGATGCATCAATGCCATGGGATTTCATGACTTGTGAGAGGACATTCTCGCTGTAAGCGAGACCACTTTCTTCTTCATTCGGTGCTTCTTCCACATTGACTTCGGAAGGATAAGCGCCTGAATCGCCTTCCGACTCGCCCATGAGGATGCTTTCAAATTCATCCAAATCGATGACACCGTTACCATCCGCATCAATTTCAGCGACCAGACGCTCAACCTGCGAGGGTGGAAGATCTGCAAGGTTGAGTCCCAACAAGCCTGCTTTCAGCTCGGAGGAATCAATGGTCCCATCTGAATTTTCATCAAATTTATCAAACAATTTACGGATATTGATGCCGGTTGAATGGACCCATGAACGGAGAATATCAACGACGTCATCAGCGACAAACACGACGCCACATTCAGGGCACCGAGTGGAATCCAATGGAACCAATTGCTGACATGCGCCACACTCGCCGAGCGCCTCTTCGGACACGCCCGAAAACTTTGTGTTGCACTCAGGGCATTGTTCAGAATCAAGGGGAATCACGGTTCGACATGCACCACATTCTGCCATCGGCACGCTGTCTTTTTCTTCATCACTCATGCGTCCACCAAATTTAGGCAGAGCGTGGGACAATATAATGCTTGATGGAAAACACTCCCCCGGGGATTAATTCCATAGGGCGCCCACGCCCACGGTGTTGTGGGGAGGCATCATGGTCGGACTGTACACAACGGAGTTGGTTGAACCTAATCTCCTTTACAGCGCCGTTCAAGACCATGTGACAGGCACGCATGCGCATCTTCATTGTTACAGTCGACTCCCACTGCGCCAACTTTTGCGTCATGTTTCGGCACAAAATGCAACAGCATGGTGGATTTCTGAACATCCTTCGGCGCAATCGGTTCAACCGTCCAGGGATGTGATTCTCAATCACATCCTGTCCCAACCCGTAAAAGAGCACGATGTTGTGCTCATAGAGTCATTGGAATGGTTGGTCGCCCGTAACGGTGAAGATGCTATTTTGGAATTGATCCAACAATTGGATACAGAATCGAAAACCCACGGCTATTCAATTCTGTTCCCGGTGGACCCCCTCTCCCTGAGTCAACGGTTTTGGAAGCGACTGCGAGCCATCGCCCCAGCGTACGACGTACTCAACGAACTACACGTATCAGAAGCTCATCATGATGATCTTCCCGTTCAAGAAAATGACGACATCAACGAGGTTGATGTGACAGATGAAATGCCCGATATTATCCATTTGGTCAGCATTCCACGGCACGGTTTCAATCACACCATCCTCGCACGTCGAATGCTTCAATGGAAGCGAATGGGATTCGACCTCGCCGAACTGGAACCTGCCATGACGATGCAAGACCTTGATCATGCACACGAACTGTACAAGTCAACAGAACACACTGTCACGCAGGCCATTGATGCTTTGCGTTATCTCATCGCTCAACAATCGCGACTGACTGTCACCGAACGTGAACGCACCCATTATCGTTTGATGAATCTCATCGACATTGACGAAACAGTAAGAGAACTCGAACATCTTGTGTCATTGCGGTAAGCGCCCGCACTCTGCCTGTAGGCGAGCCGCCCAACCGCCGTCAAGCAATTCACGAGCAATACGCTGCAATTCGGTGGACGTTGTACGGTCGCCTGCGAGCGGCGGGCTGATGCTGCGCACCATGCGCCGAAACGCCTCAACATGATCAGAAGAAGAAAGGGTGGCGTGCTCGAGAGCCTCGCAAGCAATCAAGGCCTCACAAGCCAGCACTTCGGCAAGCCGCTGGACGCCCTGATAGAGATTCCAGGCGGCGGTGGCACCCATGCTCACGTGGTCTTCCTGCCCAGCTGAAGTGCTGGTTGAAAAGGCGCTACGAGGCATGGTCTGGCCGTGCAGTTCCGCAAGCGAGGAACCTGCAACATATTGGACGATCATGAGGCCCGATTCCAACCCCGAGTCTTTTGCCAAAAAGGCCGGAAGGCCACTTTTTGCCGGATCGAGGATTTGATCCATCCGACGTTCTGAGATTGAGCCCAATTCAAACAAAGCCAAACTCATAGCGTCGCAGACCGTTGCTACGATTTCTCCGTGAAAATTTCCTTGCGACATCACTTCGTGTGGCCCTGGGTTGTCTGGTTCGGGGAAAATCAAAGGGTTGTCCGTTGCGCTGTTTAATTCAATATCGAGCATCTCCGTGAGTCGATGAAAGGATTCGATGACCGCACCATGGACTTGTGGCGCGCAACGGAACGAGTAGGGGTCTTGGACACGATCGCAGTCCTTGTGCCCTTCCATGATGGCTGATTGTGAAAGAACAATGCGCAGACGCTCCGCAACAAGACGTTGGCCTGGATGTGGTCTCGCTTCATGTATCTGCGGATTAAACGGCGTCAAGCTGCACGAACGCGCATCCATTGATGCCCCGAGAATGACGTCAGCGAGCAGCAGCAAGGATTTGAGCTGTTGTTGCGCAAGGAGTGCAAATGCAGTCATTTGACTCGTACCATTGATGAGTGAAAGACCATCCTTTGCAGTCAATTTGACCGGGACCAAACCCCTCTCAAACAACACATCTCGTGTTGGTTGAGCGACGCCATCGACCCATACTTCTCCTTCACCCATCAACGCCAAAGCAAGATGCGATAGTGGTGCTAGATCTCCACTTGCACCAAGGCTTCCAATTCTTGGAACGACAGGATGGATACCCTCGTTGAGGTAGGTGACCAACTGACGGATGCAATCCTGATGGATTCCTGAGTGCCCTTTGCAGAGTGAATTCAACCGAACGGCCATCATGGCTCGTACATCCCTCACACTCATCGGTTCACCCAATGCCGTCGCGTGCGAACGAATGAGATTGATTTGGAGATCTTCAATATCCTCCTGTGAAATTCGTTCAGCAACCAAGGCGCCAAATCCTGTGTTGATGCCATACACCGTTTCTCCTGTGGCTACGATGCGTTCAACGACAGCGCGTGCGGCATCGATACGCGGCCAAGCATCGTCCGACACAGAAACCTTGGCTCGTTGCTCTGAAACCATCAATACTTCTTGCAGGCTGAGCGTTCGCCCATCGAATTGGACAACGCGTTCGTCCGTCAATTCAACCCCTCCTTGATGTTCTCAACGGTGTCGGAG
>JALRLQ010000101.1 GCA_023254365.1 Candidatus Poseidonia sp.
GCATCATGCCCCTCTTCTAGAAGTTCAGTGAGCAGAGTTGAAACGGTGTTTGCTTCTTGGAGATTTGCTAGGGACTTGTTACTAATTTTTTCCACGCCATCCTCTATGTCAACGAAGATGAGACGATTTCCCATCCTTCCAAAAAGAGAGGGTAGATTTTCGTTTGTGTAAGTATCCTTTTTTTGTATGTTGAATGGCTTGCCGTAAAATGTCCGACCTATAGTGTCAGAAAGCGAACGAAACATCCTCCATTGGTTCTTGAGCATGTCACCTTTGGTAGATCTGTGCAATGCTTGGAAGGGTTGGAGCCAAGTTTTGGCTTGTTTAGCATGCGATGCAACGTCCAATTGCTCTCGCTCGTAATGTTTTGAAGTCAATTCAATCATGGCACGAGCCATTTTGTTCCCCCGTTTGTCCGACCATTGCCGCAAAGCCTCTTCGAAAACAAAATCAAGGTTGTTTTCAATTTCGATTAACTCAAATGGAGGCAATTGCATATGATCTCCAATAAGCAGCGTATTCATTGCAACCGATACAGGACCAATCATTTCGCTTGGGTAGCATTTTCCCGCCTCCTCAACTATTGCAAAATCAAAGGTCATTCCTGACCGTTGAAGAGATTCCATCGTCTTGTCCAGAGTGGTCGTACAAACAACAGAGCAAGCCCTCAGTGCAACGTCGTCCACCCATGTTGCAGTCCTTCCCACTTCTTTTAATGCCGAGGCACCAAGTCCGAGTTGTTTTACGATTTTTTCGGCAACCCCTTCAGGTGTGATTTGTTGAGAAATCGAATTCATGAGTTGCCCTTCACTTTTGTTGATACGTACGACATCAAAATGCGAGGGGAGTTGGTCTCGTATTCTTTCTGCAAGGTGATCTAAGGCTAAATGTTCCTTTGCACATACCAGAATCCGGGCGTGAGGATTTTCTTGGAGCAAATCATTCACAATGTTTGTCGCTGTCCAGGTTTTTCCGGTCCCTGGTGGTCCTTGCAGCGTCATGATGCTTGCCCTTTTCGAGAGTCTCCATTTAGGAATGCTTCCTTCGTAGTTGATTGGATGTTCAAGGTGTCGAATGCTTTCTAAACGAACACCGGTTCTGATGAGGTTGGTTTTCCTCATCATGAGTGCTCGATGAGGGACACTGGCGAGTTTAAGAAAACCATTATCTGGAATTTTTCGGCTATTGACAGAGCTAACTGAGAGAAGGAAAGGATCTTTCTCATCAATACCTTTGAGGTTCCAAACATCATTGTCATTCCAATCAAACACGCTTTCTTTTCTGTTCAAGGCAACCAACATTTCGCGTTCACTTAGCGCTGAATCCCAGAGGTCGTGGGCATTTGATGTACCATTTTTCTGTTCAATTCGTATGCTTGCAATACCTTTCTTGAAATCACTTTCAACAACGGTATAACGGTATCCTGAATTTTCTGCGTGTTGCTCTTCTGCACACATTCCTGCCAAGATGTCTCTGGCCAAGAAAGAGCGAGCGCCATTCATCCATAACTTTGGTTGTTGTATCCATGTTAGTGCATGTTCAGTAAGAGGATTTTTTTCTGAACTTTCTGGATAGGGTGTGATATTGAGACTGATTGCGACTCCCTTTGCGTGTCGTTCTGGTTTTGGGGAAACCAACCAAAACCCGTGGGGATTCGGAGTGACTCTGAAGTAATCTCCATTCCACTTGAGCCACAACACATGTGGAGAGTTTTCGACATCAATCAATAGTGTACCAGGCCCCTCAGATTGTTTGTCTTTCCGAAAATTGAGAGGATTCAAGTTTTGTAAGATTTCCTGTATTGTTTTGCATCGCTTGAAGATGTTTTTCTTTCCAGCGAACACCACCGTTGCCGCAAGTTGTGCCAAGGACAAAAGATTCTGTTCTTCTGATGATTTCCCTTCCAGATGCGTCAAGAGGGGAATTAAACAGAATTTTGCACCAGGAAAGTCAGTTTCAAAATTAAACAGTTCATCGGTCCAGGTGAGTGCAAAGTGTCCATTCGTCGATGCTTTTTCCAAACGGATTAGATCAACCAAAAACGCTACCAACTCTGAGAGTACCGGTGTTGATATGAAATCTGGAGCACCTTGAATTTCTGTCTCGTTTTGGATTGGAAAGTAGGTTTCCAAGTCAAGTTTCAAAAAATAATTCCCAGAATCCCTGTCAGGGTAATGATGTAGGATTCTCGCTACTGGGAACCCTAGGTTCCAAAGTTTCCAACATTCTCTTGCCCATGCTGAACAATTTTCGTGCAGAAGTTGAGTTTCAAAATCCCCTCTTTGCTTCGGATGCTCAGTTCTGCGAGTTCGAACCGGCGCTTTTGCAAATGGATTGAACTCTTCTCTCTTTCCCCTTCGCGTAGGTCCCGCTCGTCTGGCAGAGGTTGCCACAGGTGAGGTGGAACCTGAATACAAGTCAATGATGGTCATCTACCCACCTCGTTTTTTCGCTTGAGGTGGAAGCGAACAACGGCGGCCCTGCCTCTGTGCAAATCGGACTCGTCGAGCACCGTTTCTTCCACGGCAGCATGAATCACCGCCATGGCCGGTGCTTCAGGCCCGGTTAACTCACCGAGCACTTCGTCGAGATCAAACAGCAGGTCGAGGGATTTTGGCCCGCCGCTCGTGAATTGGAGTTGCGATGTGTGGTAGCCTTCCATGACAAAATGACCACCGGGAGCAAGGGCGTGCAACATTCGGGGCATGTGCTTCGCCCGGACGGCTGGCGGCGTATGGAACCAAGAGCATGCGATGAGGGCGTAGTGTTGGTCAGGAAAGTCTCGAAGGACCAAATCGTCCACTTCGTAGGCCACGTTGACCCCGTGCTCATCAGCGAGCTGGTTGCATTTTTTCTCGCCTTCTCTGGAGAGGTCAAACACGGTGGCGTTCCACCCTTCGCTGGCCGCCCATACCGCGTTGCGCCCCTCACCATCAGCGGGAAACAAAGCGAACGGGTTTGGTTCGGGCGAGAGTTGTTCAATCACGGTTCGCAGCCACACGTTCGCTTCCTTCCCGTAGGCGTAATGTTCCTCGCCGAAGCGGAGGTCCCACATGGAGCCATCAGAGGTTTGGTCAGCGTCCATCATTCTTCCTCCGTCGATGGCGGGGTGAGCATGCCGTGCTCGTCCAAAACATCACACGCACCAGGCAACACGGCCAACAGGTCGTCGGTTGACAGCCCGGTGATCTTGTAAATGGCGTTGGCGAGGTGTTCCTTCTTCGTCATTCCTGGGGAAAGGACGGCGTACCTTGGACAGATGCCTTGAATGAATTGCGGGGTTCCGGTGACGATCAGTGGAACGCCGTTGATGGCAACGATGCCAATGCCGAGGCGGACGTCCATGTCCTTGTACCAACTTCGCTGGCCACGAATGACAAAGGCCCCCTTTCCAACGAATTCACCGGTTTGGGCAGATTTGGAAACTTGGGCTGGTTTCACGCTATAGACCGTGCCATGTGCCCCTCCACCGTTCCATGCCCGACTCCAACACAAGGCCAACACGGCGGCTTGTTCAAATTGGCTTTCTGAAAGGGCGGTGCTGGGCAATTTGTCCACCAGCCGATAGGCGGGAATGTCTTCGGGAAGATGCGCGGGTCTTCGCTCCTCGAGAACGAAGCCTTGGCTTGACCGAAGGCTGCATGAAGGCGCTCCGTGGAGGTCGGCGTGGAAGTACATGTCGTCGCCAGAAAGGTGCTTCTTCACGATCGCATCGTTCCCTTTCGCATCCTTTCCTCCCACCAGCAAATGGCCGCCTTCCACCATTCCCCAGCGATGTTGCTCAAACCACATGCGTTTGCTTCGCTTCAGGCGGTTGAGTTTTCCACTCGCTTTTTGTTTCTCCTCGTTTTTTCGTGCCCGCTTGAGTTTCCGTTCTGTTTCTTCCAAGGCGTTTACTGCTCCCGAGGTCTTGTTTTTCTGCTTGCGAGCTGCTTCAAAGTAACGCTGCGCGTTCTGGTGAACGCTGGCGTCCAATTCAAGAAGAATTTGAGGTCCGTTCGGCTCTCCATGCTCGTCGGGAAGGATAGCGGTGATGGTACGGTCAGCAGGGGCGACGTTCACAATCCAAGGAATGGATTTGATGGCTTTCTTGACCGAATCCCAACCGTTGTCTTCAACCGCTTCTGAGGTTTGTTTCAGCAAGCCTTCCACGTGATTCCAGTGTTCCTGAATCAAGTGACCAAGGCGTTGCTGTTTCTCGATTTTTTCGGAAAAGCCCTCCAAGGCTCGCTCTTGTTGAAGTTGGCGACGTTCAAGCCGTTCCACCTCGGTGGATTGGCCCCGCCCGGGTCCGGCCTGGTCCATTTTTTCTTCCTCACGTCGCTGAAGGGCGTGAGCGTCGTGTGATCCTTTCCAAATGTCGATGACCTCGCAAAGTGAAGGCTTACTTACTCGGGAAACGCCATCGTGTTGAGGCAGAAGAATAGGGGTTGCTTCTTCACCTCGATGCGCCAACCATTGGTGCTGTTCTTGGAGGTCCATGGCCGCGAGTGCGCCCTCCCAATCATCGGGGTCGTCGTCACTCAACTTGAGCAAGAGATGGCCTTGCCGTTGCGTTTCGAGGTCACGAAGCAACTGGGAAAGGGCTGCAAAGACGCGGGTCCCATCCGCTACGCTCGGCGATGAATTCGGTTCATGCTCGGCAAGAGCGCAAACGGCGTTGGCGTGGGTTGCACCGAGGTTGATTTTCCCTCCAAGGGTGGAGACAAGGTCCCTGTCCGAGGTGAGAAGGATTTCAGAAAGTGAGGCCTCGGTCAGTTCGTACGGGTCGGTGGCGGGAGGAGGTGGCGTATACGCTACGCCTTTCTTCAGAATCCTTCCTGCGTAAGAGGCGTGTGTGAGGGGCTGGATGATGATGCCGTCTTGGTCCACCAGGATGATGTTTCCATCCCGAAACACCTCAACATAGAGCGTTCTCTGTCCACCCTTCGTGTCAAACGAAAAGGCGAGGACCCGGTCAAAACCGACTTGTTGAACGCCGGTCATACGGGCGTTGCGCAAGTGCTTCCTCAGGACCATCGCAAAAGGCGGAGGCGTCATCGGCATGGGGCGGTCCCGCTGCGAGGTGTAGATGCGCTCGCCACGGACGAACACGAGATCACGTTGGTCCCCTTCCTTGGGGTTGATGCGCAACACGATTTGTTCGTAGTGAGGCATGTAGGCTTTCTTGACGTAGGCCCCTTTCAGGTCGTCCAATTCTCGCGCCATGGCGCGAAGATCAAACCCTGACATGGCTTTCTTCACCGTCTCACCCAACCGATTCCAACCCGTGGGATGTGAAGAAGGTTTCACGAAGCAAGGACGATGAAGG
>JALRLQ010000102.1 GCA_023254365.1 Candidatus Poseidonia sp.
GGTTGCCACCGCATGTGGAGCAGGCGCCTTGCCTTCGAGATGTGGGGTCGCATGAACGTGTCTTCACCGGCCCACAGCACGCCGCCGCTTCGGGGCGTTTGTTGACTCCAGACCACCCAATCCCAGGCGTCCTCCCACATGCCTTGGTCGTGACCGATATCGTGGGCGGCGTCACGGTCGGTGTAGAATCGCTCGGGGCGAAGGTTGCGGTCAACCGAAGGCGGGGTGGTGAGCCAAAGAAAGGCTTCACGCAACGCCGGATGTTGGTGGCTGCGTTGTTCGGCGAGTTGCCAAATTTTCCCGTCGCGAACCGCCTGCTTGCACCGGGCGAGTTCGGCCAAGGTCACTTCCAAATTGTAATGCGCCAAGAGGTTCTCTCGTTGGTCGTCGGGAAGGTTTCTCACGTCCTCGGGCGAGAGCTGCGCCACGCACGGCATCAACAACGGCCAATCCACGAGGTCGGTGAGGCGTTCGGTGCCCCACGGCGTGAGCAATCGACCGTCCCTCGCAAACAAAGCGTAGGCTGCCGAATCGAACAAATCGGCGCCCAAGGCGATGGACATGGGAAAGAGCATCGGATGGCCGCAACCGAACATGTGAACGGGGCGATTGGCGGGTAGGAGAGGCAGGGTTCCCATCATGATCTTCGCATACTCCTTGTAGCGATGCTGTTCCATAACGGGCACAATGCCGCCGATGGGATGGACGGCGAACGGGTGCGCCCCCATGTGTTGCGCCGAGATTTGGCGAAGATGACGGAACAGACCTCCTTGGACGGGGCCGTTTAGCATCGTGTCCTCGGCCGCTGCAACACTTTCTTCCGCCCGAGCGGCCGTTTGCCGAACGGCGTCTTCCACCTCGTGTTCGGCCATGTCGGGGCGAGAAAACACGTCGAGCATGGTGGCGATGTCAACGCCAATGGAGCGCTGGAACTTCACGATTTCATCCACGCCAACCTCAACATCCCCGTAGACATAGGACTGGAAGGTGCCGGAATCGGTCATGATGACCCCGGGGTAATCCAGCAGTTGATGGACGCCTTCGGCTTGAGCGGCCTGCCGTAGGTCGTCGTGCTTCCAGATGATGTAGGAGTTCGTGATCAACGCTTGAATGCCGTAGCGGTCCCACATCACCCGGGGCTCAATCGTCCGAATGTTCGGATTGACCACAGGTAGCAAGGCGGGCGTTTCCAACACACCATGCCGCGTGTGCAAGCGACCCAAGCGAGCCTGCCCGTCCCGTTGCGTGATTTCGAAACGTCCGTGGTCTTGTGCTCGGCAAGGGGCGGGGTCGTCGCGCCGTCCTTCACGCCAAGCGGTCATGAAGGGGCCTTTTGACCACCTGTTTTCAAAGGCTCGGCCAATGGCGTGCCTTAAGCGTCGTCCGAAGGGTCAACGAATTCCACGGCGCCGTGGGCGAGGATGAATTCACGTCCGAGCTCGTCAAAGGTGTCCAGCAAGGCCGATGAAAATCGCACCCGCAAGACTTCAGGGTCGGCCTCAAGGTCGGTTTTGACCCCTTCCAAGGTGCCCGGTGCAGCCCCGCAGGAGAGGCAGGCTCCGGTGAGGTCCAAGACCAAGTCCAATTCGCTTGCGACCACGTCACACGAGGTCACGGCGATGCCACCACCGTGGCCGTCAAGGGCGGCTCGCACCGGTCCAAGCCGTGCAAGAAGCGCAGGGACCATGTGTTCGGACTTGACGAGGTCACTCAACGACATGTTGCGCAACCGCTCTTCCTCTTGAGGGTCTGTGGTTTCCGCGACTCGCCGAGCAGCCTCGGCTTCCATGGCCGCCTTGGCCTCGGCTGCATACTTGGCCACCAAGTCGTCGTCCATGCGCTTGCTTCTGCATGGTCATTTTGAAACCTGTTGTTGAGGTTCTTCTCGAAAGTCGCCAACAATTTCCATCGAATTCGCCGAAATCAATGGGACCCCGGAGACCCCCAATCGCTGGTTTATATCCCTCGTCAAACACATGAAGAACCATGTTAACCCAACGCAAAACAACAACAATGGCCAAACCGATGTTCCTGATGTTCGCCATGATCGTGATGGCGCCAATGGCTGCTGTTGTCTCCGCAACCCCCGCCTATGGGGACTTCGAGCAATACTGTGATTTCGGCTTTAACGACGCACAAAATACACCCTACACCCCTCACGATGTCGTCCCTTATTCCTCTACGGTCACCATCGTTGAAGTTGACCCCGGGTCCTACTTCATCACCTTTGATTGTACCTCTGGTGTACAGTCGGGCACTTTAACCATCGATGTCGAAGGCCGTTCACAAGACGGTGTCACCACGAAAGACCCCAGTACGATCGTTCCCGTTTCTTCCACCACCGTGAACATGGTGTCCACCACCGTTCCCATCGCCATCGACGCCACCGGCGACATTGGAAGCGTGGTCAGTGTCAACATCGACATGGACGCCGTCGGCCATGCCAACGAGAACATCCAGATGTCAACTCGCCTTGCCATTATCCCGCTCGAGAACACCAGCAGCGACACAACGCCTCGCGTTTCGTTCTGGTACGGGCGAGTCAACACCCACAATGACAACGGTACCTGGATGACTGACCCTGACGGTGTTTCCGGGGGCGGTCTGTATGCTGACTGGGGCGACGAAGGATGGGCTGACCGAAAGGTGGAGTACTGTCAAAAATTCTGGCCCAACACCGTTGAGGTTGAAATGCGAACCTTTGTTGAGAAGATCATGTTCTACAACCGAGGCAACGTTGACCCTGTCTACGCTTACAAATACGCCTACGATTGTATCCAGGCCGAGGAAGAGGAGAACGATTCCTGGTTCGATATCGTCCCCCTTGAGTGCGACGAAAACATGACCTCTGAGATGATGGAATTTTACAGCAGTGAATCCTCAACGTCGGTGACTTCCACCGGAAAGTGGGCGTTTGAAATTACGCCCCACCCTGCTTGGGACGCCAGCATTCCGTGGGCTCATTGGGTTTGGCACACCTCCAACGGCTACGGTTACACCGGTGTGGTTGATTTTGAGCACGAGCTTGTGATACCAACCAATGCGGTCGACATGACGGGTTTTGTGGTCGTGGCGGCTGACAACTCCTACAGCGTAGAGATGAACGGTGATATCGTCGGTGAAGAAACCGACGAACGCAATTTCGAACATGCTGAAGTTGAGATGCACAGCTTTGACAACAGCATCAACCAAGGCACCAACGTTCTGGCCTTTGAGGTCAATAACTGGCACCTCATCGGCGGCCTGATGTATGCTGGCGTGATTCAATACTGTGTCAGCGATGTTGTTGATGACAACGGTAACGGCACGGACCACGGCACTGACAACGGAACCGACAACGGCACCGACAACGGCACGGACAACGGCACGGATGACGGCAACGACAACGGCACCAACGTCTGTATCTGTAACGGGACGATCAGTTATGTGGTCGTCGGAGAGCAATGGGCATCCTTTGACCACAAGGTGTCCATCAAAACCGAATCACTGAGCGGTGGTGTTTCGTTCACGATGGATTGGGTCCTCGAAAACGATATCACAGGTGTCGTGGTGGCTTCAGGCACCGATTCGTGGACGGCAACCCAGTCCACGCACTCCACCTACGGGCTCAACCTTGACCTCGACCCTGGCACTTACTGTGCAACGGCTCACCTCTACGGAGATGGCTCGTTCATGGATTCCAAGGTTGGCTGTAAGACAATTGTGGAAGAAGATGCCAACATTAACTCTGTCGCCATTGAAGATCAATGGGGCACCTTTGACCACAAGGTTACCATCAAGACGGAAGGTCTGCAAAGCGCCCATGTCTACGAGGTTCAATGGACGCTTGTGAACGACGGAACTCAAGCGGTGGTGGCCTCAGGCACCGACAGTTGGACGGCAACGCAATCCACCCACTTCACCTACGGTCTGAACATCGACCTCGATGCAGGCGTCTACTGTGCAAACGCTGAACTGTTTGAGAACTCGGTTTCCGTTGATACGAAATCGACGTGCAAAACCATCACCATCGACTCAGCAAACATCGCCTACGCCCTCATCGAAGCACAGTGGGGCACCTTTGACCACAAGGTTACCATCAAGAGTCAAGGCCTTGACCCCACCCAATCCTACGTGATGTCGTGGACGCTGACGGATTCGACCACCCCGACGGTCGTGGCAACCGGCACGGACAGTTGGTCCTCCACACAGTCAACCCACTACACCTACGGCCACAACCTCGTTCTTTCCGAAGGCACTTACTGTGTGGTTGCGATCCTCTCAGAAGCCGGCGTGACGGTTGACACCAAGACCAGCTGCATCACCATTGAGTGCGAACTCGAGGACGGTCAGAAGAACATGGCTTCTTCCGAGGAAGAGCCTCCAGCCGAAGATGCAGAAGGCGCCCAGCCCAGCAAGGAGACTGAGGATGGCGACGCCGTGCAAACCGAAACGGGTGAAGAGGACATCACCGAAGACACCGACAAAGGCTCTCCGTTCGCAGAGGCGCTGAAGGCGATCTTTGACGCCATTTCTGAATGGTTCGCTGAAGTGTTCAACAAGGCTGAATCCAAGGAAATTGAGGCGAAGGATGCTTGAGCCAAGCCTCGGTTCCCCTCAGCGTAGGTTGAATTTCCTCCAAATGGAGGGTTGTAGGGTCTCTCGCATGATACTACATCCCTTCATAAGGGAGTGACGGGACGGGAAATTGGGGACCACCATGGGCGAAGAGATTCTGCGTGTCGAAAACCTCCATGTGAGTGTCGAAGGCACGCCGATTTTGAAGGGCATGAGCCTGACCATTCATCGTGGTGAGATTCACGTCATCATGGGGCGTAACGGTGCGGGAAAATCCACCCTCGCCAGCGTCATCATGGGTCACCCTGCCTATGAGATCACGCAGGGCAGCCTTCACTTCATGGGCACGAACCTCGATGACATGAGCGTCTTTGAGCGAGCCCGTGCTGGCATGTTCCTGTCGTTCCAATACCCCGCCGTCATTCCTGGCGTTCAGGTCGGGACGTTCCTCAAGAAGTCCGTGCAGTCCGTGCGAGATGAAGAAGTCAAGGCCCGGGCGTTTCGAAAGGAACTCAACGAAGCCATGGAGGTTCTCGAGATGGACAAAAAAGTCCTGTCTCGTTACGTCAACGACGGCTTCAGCGGTGGGGAAAAGAAGCGGCTCGAAATCTTGCAGATGCTGTTGCTCAAGCCCCACCTCGCCCTGCTCGACGAAACGGATTCTGGCTTGGACATCGATGCCTTGCGCATCGTGGCCAAGGGCATCAACACCGTGGCACCCGAAGCCGGTTGCCTCATCATCACCCACTACC
>JALRLQ010000103.1 GCA_023254365.1 Candidatus Poseidonia sp.
AGCGTTTTGGGAATCGCCTCGGGCGAAAAATCGTCCAGCCCCAACAGCAACATCATGCTCGCCACCATATCGGTGTGAAGCGGGCGAGGACGCATGCGTCGAGAGCGCACGCAGGCGCTTTCACCGTTCACGTAAATCGGCAAATGGTTTGCCTGAAACGCTGAATGGAGCCCCAGGTCCATCTTTGCTGCTTCAAGGGGGAGGAGTTCGACGGTCTGGCCGTTGATCGTTCGCCGAATCGAGGTCTGCCCGTTTTCCGTTTCCAGTTCCCATTCCGTCCCCTGAAGCAGGGTTTCGCACCATTGGAGCGCCCGCTGCACCGCATCGACCCGAGTTGGTTCACGTGCCATGTTGTATGCAAGATTTCCAAAGGTTGTCTCCAAAATCATGGAGGGGAGTCATTTCCACTTCGTATAAAGAATCGGAACTCCTCGTTGGGCGGCTATCCAAACTGAACATCACGAGAAAATGGCCTTTGTCCCGTAAAACCGTTTTACCAACTCGTTAATAGGAGGCCGCGTTGTGGTTTTCATCATGAAGAAGGCCTTGATGCTGCTCTCGCTCTTTCTGCTGAGCCTTGCGGCGCCCCTCATCTCGCCTGCTCAGGCTGAATCCGCCGACTCGATGGACGTGCTTCACACGGCGGTCAACCCTGCGAACAACAACACCTACCACCTGCTGACGGCCTCCTCATGGGAGGATGCAGCCTCCTACGCTCAGTCCCTCGGAGGTTTCCTCGTGACGGTGGACGACGCTGAAGAGAATCAATGGGTGGTTGAGACCTTTGCCAACTGGGACAATCAGTCCCGTCACCTGTGGATCGGGTTGAACGACGCTGCTGAGGAAGGCGTCTACCGATGGGCCGACGGCACACCGTTCTTCTATCGGGCTTGGGGAGAAGATCAACCTTCGGAAGGCGGAGATGAAGATTACGTTCACATCGCGGGGACCAACATGGGCAACATCGATCCCGGTACGTGGAACGATTTGGACAACGACCCCCAATATTTCCCCGTGTACGGCGTGGTTGAAATCGGCCCCGGGGCTGACTTTGCCCTTCGGTTTGATGGCATGAGCGACCATGTGGTCGTCAACCACGACGAAGGGATGAATTTCGAGAACGAAAGCGTGTTGATGCTCTCAGCTTGGGTCCATCCCTACAAGGTGACCGGCACCCAATTCGTCATGATGAAAGGCGATTACGGCTGGGGTCTTTACCTGAGCAACGATAAGGTGGCCTTCGCTTCCGAATACAGCCTCTCGAAGCATCCCGTATCCAACGGCACGGTGCTGGCCAACGATTGGTCGCTGGTCGGCGTCACCGTTGAGGTTGGCGTTGGTTACACCTTCCACATCAACGGCGCTGAAGCAGGCGTGGTCTTGGACGAGAACGCTCAGATTCCACTGGGTGATTTTGGTTCCAACGATTGTTTCTCAAACGGGCTGGCCTGCGATGAATTCTACGTTGCTCGAATGGGTGCTGGTTGCGATTGCAACCACTTCGAAGGCATGCTCGACAACCTCTCCATTTCGACGGGTACGAATCTTACTTCGGTCGAGGAACGTTCAGTTTGGATGTTTGGCGAGGGCTGGGGCGCCACGACCGGTGACGAACAGGCGACCCGTAGCGGGACCATCGTCGGTGCGGATTGGGTCATGCCCGACGGCAGCATCGTCGCTCAAGCGGTTGAACTCATCATCGGCGAAGAGTACTTCATGGAAGGGGCAGGAGCGGGTGACACGCTGCTGTTTTTCGCCGAAATTGAAGAATACACTCGAACTTTGACCTGGTTTTCTTCCTCTTGGTCGTTTGATGATTGGGAGGGTGAAATCGCTTCATCCTTTACGGTGTACGTCGGTTTTGGATTCCTACCCGATAAGTGGAATCACAATGATTCCTTCACCGACGAATTCGGATTCACGTACCAAGACTGGTCGTGGCCGGACGAAGGCACGGTTTGGTTTGTGATGGTCTTGAACCAAGACCTTGAGGAATTCTACGTGGCCCTTGAGGCTGACATCGCCGACCCGCCTCCCACGCTCGACGACATGACGGAACTGAAAGACAGCATTGCCGTGACCAATCAAGAAGTCAGTGCGAACTTCAATAGCAACCAAGGCTACGGTGCCCTGTACTACTACGTGAACGTGACCGAACCGTTGGCCGACCTTCGCATCCGAACCTATGGCGGACGTGGCGATGTCGACCTTGGCATTTCGTATTACAGTCCGCCCATGCCCGATGATTTCTGGATGTGGGACGACATTGACATCGGCATCCCGGTTGACCCCGATGGTCAAACCAACGAAGGGTCTGAAAAGTTGGCGTGGTCAACCGGTCCTGAAAACGACGAGGAAGTGCATCTGTTTGACGTTGAGCCCGGTCTGTACTACATCACGGCCTACACCTACCGAAACGCGCGCGGATTCACCATCGTGGCTGACTTTGTTTATCCGCCCCTCAACATTGAGCCGGATGACGCCATTACGCTGACACCCGGGGTTGAATACGGTCTGTTGAGCGGATACAACGGGCTCATGCAGTACTTCAAAGTCGACGTGAAGCAAGGCACGGAACGCTTGGTGGTCGACCTGTCCGATGGCGGAGGTGAAGCCTCCCTCTTCCTTCGCTACGAACAAGCACCCAGCATGACGACCTACGATCACCATTCCACGGCCCAAGGCGCCGATGATCGAGTGGCCTTCAACGACCCGACGCCTGGCTGGTGGTACATTCTTCTCGCCACCGAGTCGGCCTTTACGGGCGTCAACATCGTTGCGGAATTTGCCGACCGATACGTTTGGGATTACGACGGTGTCCCGCTCGAGCTCTTCAACGAGGACGCCATTGACGGCATCAGCGTCGCCGAAGGGCAGACGGTCAACTTTTTCACCATCCTCGAAGCACCAGGAAATTACTTCCAAATCGAAACGTACGGTGGAAACGGTGACGTCCAAGTGCTGGTCGAAGGTGTCCAATATCAGGTGGAGTGGGGCGATTGGGGCCGACCCATGCCCGGTGACGGCATGGAGGTCGTGACCAACGACGCTTCCATTAAAAGCGGGTCATCCGGCACCCAACACAGCGTTTTCATGGAGGCTCCGATGAACGGTCGCTTTGACATCACTTTGGTGGGCATCACCGATGTGGAGGAAATATCGATTGTCGCTCGCTGGGACGAAACGCAATTACCGGTTGACCCGGTTAACCCAACCGAGCCCGAGTCGGTCGAGTCTTGCGGCGAGGAAGCCGAGCGCACGTTCCGAGTCTTGGACCGCGACGGGAACGGGGTGCTTGAAGAACGGGAAATCGACAGCATCGATGCCTCTTCGGCGAGCAAAGCCGAAATGGACCGAGACGGTGACGGGACCGTCGAGTATCGTGAATACTTGCAACAACGTTGCACGTGCAACGTCGAATTGAACACGGCGTTCAATGCCTTTGCTGAAGGACGAAACGATGTCTCCTTGGCCTCTTTGGAGGCTCATGATTGGGTGAACACGTTTGACTTCGAATCGGTGAACGCCAACGATAACGACCGTCTGGAACGGGATGAACTTGAGTTGCTATCGCTGCTCTGTGAAACGTCGTTTGATGCCTTTGACGGGGATGGAGATGGCGTCCCCGACGACGAGGACGCCTTCCCCAACGACCCCACCGAAACGAAGGACACGGACGGTGACGGCGTGGGCGATAACGCTGACATCGTGGCCAGCGTGTCCAACGACATTGTGTACGCCACAGCGGGTGTGCTTGTCCTCGTTCTCTTGGGGGCACTTCTTACCTTCATGCGGGGAGGTTCCTCGGCACAAAACGAGTTTGATGAGAAATCCTGGGGCGATGAACATCGGCTCGATCAAGCCATGTTTGGGGCTCCATCCGCTCCTGAACTTCCAGCGAGCGGACCGTCCATGGAATCCATGGCGGGATTGGTGGAGCATGCCCAACCACACGACCTCCATTCGGCGCCGAGCTTCATTCCTCAAGCCCCCAATGCAGCGCTGATGGGGATGATGGTGGACGGTCTTGAAACGATTGAACACCCCACCGGGAGCGGTCAACATTGGGTTCGTCAAGACCCCGAGGATGATTGGGTCTCCAAATCATTGTGAGTGAAGGGTTTTAATCCACACCCGAGAGGGTGACTCGCCCTTGTAGTGTAGTGGATATCACCCTCGCCTCCGGAGCGAGGAACCCGCGTTCGAATCGCGGCAGGGGCGCTTCCCTCACGTTGCTTCAGGTTGTTTTCGGTCCAGCGCCCATACGCAGCAGGGGCGCTTCAGTTTCTTCCGAAGGAAACGGTCAACACGTGGTTAGTCGCTGACAAATCCGTCCCAGCGACGCATGTAATCAACAAAGACTGGACTCAGATGGGCCTCCATCAGTTCTTGGGACGTGAACGGTGGGCGTTTTGGTTCAGGGTGCCCTTCAACCAGACAGGTTGGCCAATCGGGATGGCCAATACCGGCTCTGGCCACGCCGATGAAATCACCTCCCTGCCTCATGGCGTTCTCCGCGTCTGAGGCGCTCCAAACACCCCCCGTTGTCACGAGCGGAACACGACCATCGATGCGTTCTGCAAACCACTCAGTGTAGGTTTGGCACCGGTCTCCAAGGGTTGCCGTTTGATGGATGTCCCAGCAGGAAACGTGGATGAAATCAAGTTCCAATTCAAGACAGGCGCTGACCGTCTCCAGCGCTTCCTCCAGTTGGGTTCCCGTTGATGCTTGGACCGGTGAGAGCCGAACGCCAACCAAAAATCGCGAAGAGGTTTGACGCCTGACTTCGTTCACGATGGCGGTTAGGAAGGCGTTTCGTTGGGATTGACTTCCCCCCCAACCGTCGGACCGTTGATTGCTCACCGGGCCAAGGAATTGGGAGATGAGGTAGCCGTGAGCACCGTGAAGTTCAATCCCGTCAAATCCTGCCGTTTCGCACCGCTGAGCAGCATCACCGAACGCTCGTATCGTCGTGAAAATCTCGTCTTCGTCCATGGATCTCGCCGTGATCCCGTTGGAAACGGTATGGTTTGAGGCCGATTTGGGAGGCTGGCCGGTCAGTTCCTCGGGTGCCCGAACACCGCCGTGAAACAACTGGACAACGGCCAGGGCTCCGTGGTGTTTGATCGCCTGGGCCATTCGCC
>JALRLQ010000104.1 GCA_023254365.1 Candidatus Poseidonia sp.
AGGGAGAGGGAAACACGGTTTTTCCCTGCCATTCGGCTTCGGTAAGTTCCCATAGGTTGGAAGGCACGGTGAGGTTCTCACCGTCAACGACCGACTCATCGTAGTTGAGGCACACATGACCGTGGTCAAAGGGAACGGCGAGGGGGCCATCGTAATGCGCCAAGACGTCGGTGTCGACACCATCGGTGTTGACCTCGTGAGGGGAAAGCAGGCAGAAGTCGACGGCCGTTTGGAGGTAGGTGTTGTCCAGGCCCACCGCGACATCCGCTTGTGGTGCTGTTTGTGTTTGGAGCATCCGTTCAAGGATGCCCCCTGCATCATCGGCGAGCATGAGTTCCACGTCGTAGCCTGACTGCTGGGTAAATGCGTCAAGCATGGCCGGTGAGAACGCCGTGATGTCGTAGGTGATGACCTTCAACGTCCCATCGTCGGCCCTGGCCACGGGCACGGCGCAAAGCTCGTCGTCCACGAGAAGAAGGTCATGACCAAGGCAACCGCTCAAGGTTGCACCGAACATCAGGGTCGCCATCAGCATCCATTTCATCGAATCACTCCGTATCCATGGCGTCGATGATGGCGTGTGTACGGTCGATGAGATCCATCGGGTTTGGTGCCAGGATGTAGAGCGATGGCTCCCACCCAAAGGCCCCTTCATCGAGAAGAATGTCCAATCGTCCGTCGTGTGGCTGGAGGTGACCCTTGGGGGCCAAACCAAGCCGGTAATCCAATTCGTCCGAGATGTAATTGATGTCGCCTTGGTCCACCATGCCGTTCAACGTCGGTGGCTTGAGGTTCAAGATAGCGCATTTCTCGGGGTCAATGGCTTTCGCCTGCAGCAGGACGTTGGCCAGGTGTTGTGAGGCCCCGAGTTCGGGTGTATCGTGACGGCGCAGCACGTTTTCAACCAAGGTCATTCGGCCGGGATAGGCGGCCACCTCTTGAGCGGTGGTGGCTGAGGGGAGGCATGCGGCGATGTTCATGCCCACGGCGGGCATGTAACTGCGAAGGCGTCGTAGATCCAAGCGGCCCGTGGCCCATTCAAGGCGCCGAAGCAAAGCGCCGGCTGCTTGGTCTTCGTCCAAATTCAATCCGGTCAGCGTTTTGTCGTATCGCAACGTCTGGTTGTTGCCGAACTGGAACTCGAACACGAGTCGTTGCCGCTGCACGTTGGCCCCGGGACCCAGTTGGTGAAGAGAATGCGCCAACTCCCTCGCCCATCCGTCCACGGTTGTTTCGTCGGCCGAGGCCCCCAAGGGCGTTGCTGGCTTCATGATGGCTCGTGACACCGTGCTTTGGGTTGAGCCGGTGGCCTTGGCGATGTCCATTTGTGACCAGCCGTTGACGCGCAGTTCTTTGGCGAGTTGTTGATGCAGACGGTCCAACCATTTGCTCCCAATGTTTCCCAACATGTGACCTCGTCATTTCGGATTCTATTCAAAGTTAATGGTGAAATATGCAGAGTGAATGGCACATACTTGGGTTTTCAGATCGCTCCAGCGGGAAAACCTCGACGATGAGAAGGGTCTCTTCGGTCTCGTTTACATAGGACGTAACAGACCAATTCTCCTCCGCAAGAATCGATTTTTATTGCGTTCTAGGCTTCAAAACATCCTTGGCAAAGGCGTTCAGTGGGCCGTTTATCTTCATTGCATAATCATTAAACGATATGAATAATCCACCAGTTGGATGCCCGCCCAGTCACCTCTTTGAGGGATTTCTCGCTCATCGGGTCAGGTACTTCGGTGCAACAACCGATTTTCTGTCACACACAATCTCATAAACGGACGGCGATGAGCGACCATCAATGACGTTGGACGCCGAGACCTTCATTGATGAAGTGGCGCGTCGTGTCCTCGCCCATGTTCATGAAAAGGATCGTCCAGGGCGTGTCTCTCCCGCAGCCTCGCTAGCGACCATGCGACGGACCCTCGACCTCGGGCTACCTCTGGAGGGTTTCGGTGTGGATAACGTCCTTGACGACCTCGACACGTACATCGCTAACAGCGTGAAAACCAACCGTTCGGAGTTCATGAATCCGTTGTGGGGCGGTCTCTCGCTGCCCGGACTGGCGGGTGAGATCATCGCTGCTGCCACCAACAATTCGATGTACACCTACGAGCTCTCTCCCATGGGCACGCTCATTGAACAGACGCTCATCAAGCGGATGAACGAAATTTGCGGTTTTCCCGACGGCTTTGGCACCTTCACCACCGGTGGCTCCAACGGAAACATGCTCGGTATGCTCTGCGCACGTGAGCGAGCCCTTCCCAATTCCACCAAAACCGGTTTTGACGGTCGGTCAATGGCGGTTTTTGTCTCGGCAGAGGCCCACTATTCGGTGTTGATGTCCTCAAACGTCATCGGCATCGGGCACCAGAACATCATCAAGGTGGCGTGCGATGAGGAAGGTCGAATGCGACCGGAACGGTTGCAAGAGGAAATCGAGTTCGCTCGCCGAGAAGGCATGACCCCGTTCTGCGTCGTGGCAACCGCGGGCACCACGGTCCGAGGCGCCTTTGACCCCATCGAGGCGTTGGCGTCCATCGCTCACGAGGAAGGGCTTTGGTTGCATGTCGATGCAGCGTGGGGCGGAGCCTGCTTGTTTTCATCGAATCATCGGTCCTTGATGAACGGCATCGAAAAAGCAGACAGCGTCTGCTGGGATGCGCACAAAATGATGAGCGTCCCGTTGATGTGCAGCGTGTTCCTCATCAAGGAACCCGAAATTTTGCGCCGATTGTGCGACCATACCAGCGTGGCTCATTACTTGTTTCATAGCGAAGCCGCCTCCGACGACCTCGGGCGCTATTCCTTGCAGTGCGCACGGCGCAACGACGCCCTCAAACTCTGGATTGAGTGGCGTGTTCGTGGTGATGCTGGCTGGGCGGCCATGGTTGACCAGAACATGGACGACGCCGATTACCTCGAAGCGGAAATCGACCAGCACCCTCAATTGGAAATGATGTCCAACCGAAGGTGGACCAACGTTTGTTTTCGATACAACCCTGGCTCAGCAGGGCACGATGTCAACGAGGTCAACGCCGAAATTCGTCAGCGATTGATTCACGAAGGCTCGTTCATGGTGAGTCGCTCCAACATCGGTGAAGAGGTGGTGTTGCGAATGGTACTGGTCAACCAGAACGTGACCCGAGCATCGCTGGACCGTTTCTTGGCCCGAGTGGTCCATCACGGCGAGGAGATTTGCCGTGGTTTGCCCGCCGCTGATTGAGCCCTGCGCATCTACCCCCGGCACTGCGCGCACAAACCGGCCATCATGTTCGCCTGGCATCAATGTGCGCAGCTGGGCGTCTAACACCTCGTGCACCAGGTCTGGCGCCTGCATCGCCACCAATGACACAGGCAACAGCCGCCGGGGCCCAAGGCTAAGCTGCCCTGCCAAACCATCTAACATGCGCAGCTCGCTATCACCGCCCAAACCTGTGGTGCGCATCGCTACTGCCTCGACCATAGTGCGCCAGCCGCCCACCTCGGCACCCGCCGGGTCAATGGCTGGGCGCCCATCGCGCAACACAGCCACATCGGTGGTGGTGCCGCCAATATCGCTGACCAGGGCATTCTGGGCACCCGTCAACCACCGCGCGCCCACAATGCTGGCGGCCGGGCCTGAAAGGATGGTTTCAATCGGGCGCTCCTTGGCCTGGCCCGCCGACATCAGCGCGCCATCCCCCCGCACCACCATCAAAGGTGCCGACACACCGATTTCGGCCAAAACATCCTCGGCCCGGCCGATCAAACGGTGGGTCATGCCAATCAGCCGCGCATTCAACAGCGCCGTCAACGCCCGCTTTGGGCCATTCAACTTGGCCGACAAATGATGCGACAGGCTGGCCGGCTTGCCCTGATACTGGCGTATCAGCGCCTCGGCACGCAATTCATGGCCTGGGTTGCGGGTGGCAAATTGCGCCGCCACCGCATAGGCCGAAACATCGGCGCCCTCGCCCTGCAGCCACGCCACCAGCGCATCTTCGTCCAGCGGCTGGGCCTGCCCACCCCCGTGGTTGTGGCCACCAGCCAACACAATAAAAGGATCGCCCCGCAGCGCCTCGCGCAGGCCGTGGGCGTCTAGATCGCGGGCATCAAAGCCAATATAGATCAGCCCCACACGCCCACCCTGCCCCTCAACCAGCGCATTCGTGGCCAAGGTTGTGGAAAGCGAGGCCAGCGCCACATCGCCCGGGCGCACCTGCGCCTGATCCAAGACCGCACGCACAGCAGCACCAATGCCCTGGGCCAAATCATGGCGGGTGGTCAGCGATTTCGCGCTGGCAATCACCTCGCGCTCGCCCTCGATCAGCACCGCATCCGTATAGGTGCCACCTGTATCCACGCCCAGCAACACACTCATCCGCCCAACTCCCCAATTCGCTTGCCCCGCCCTATAGCGGTGCCACAGCGCCGGCGCGCCCATTTGCGTCACCCATCAGTCGCTCTACGGCCCATCGCGCAGCATCCGCCACTGCCGGGTCGGTATCCTGGCACAGCGCCTGCACCACAGGCAGCAGCTTAGGCTGGCCTGAATTGCCAATGGCATACAAAACGTTGCGCACAAATCTGTTGCGCCCGATGCGCTTGATCGGGCTGCCAGAAAACCGGGCGCGAAACCCGGCATCATCCAGGGCCGCCAGCGCCGCCAAATCGGGCGCCGGCAGATCGGGGCGCATCGCTTCCAGCCCGGCGCGTGCCAGCACCACTTCCGGCGTGAGCGGCGCGACCGTGATCGGCAGCGGTGTGGTCTGCAGCCGGCGCTTGCCGTCGGTCAGTTCAAGGTCGAGCGCCGGCAGTTCGAGCGCGCGCAGCTCGTCCGGCACATTGATGATCTGGTAGTCGATCACCAGCCAGCGGCGGCCGGCGGCGTCCTGTTCGATGCGGGCGTCACGCCGCTCGAACCAGTTGTCGGCACGCTCCAGCGGTGGCAGCTTGGCCGGCTCGATCCGCGCGCCGTCA
>JALRLQ010000105.1 GCA_023254365.1 Candidatus Poseidonia sp.
TGGAATGCCACCGACGGTGGTGTAACGAGGCAGCGGCACCATGGTGTCGCCGTGACCACCGAGCACCATTGGCGAAACGTCCTCCTCAGCGCAATTGAGTTCCAACGCGATGAAATGGGCCATGCGGGCCGAGTCAAGGACGCCTGCCTGACCAAGAACCCTGCTGTAGGGGAAACCTGTCACCTTCTGCATGTGGTAGGTCATAAGGTCCAATGGATTGGTGACCACGATGACCACGCAATCGGGTGCATGCTCACGAATCCCTGCCCCAACTTGGGCGACGATTTCGGCATTCTTGCCGATGAGGTCTTCGCGGGTCATGCCGGGCTTCCGAGGGAACCCAGAGGTGACAACAACAACATCTGAGCCGGCGATGTCCGCGTAGTCGCTTGTGCCGGTGATGCGGCCGTCGTAGTTGAGCACGGTGGCGTTTTCGGACATGTCAAGCGCTTTCCCCTTTGCAAAACCTTCGAAGATGTCGAGCAAGACGATGTCTGCGACTTTCATTTGGGCGAGCACAAAGGCACACGTCGCACCAACGTTCCCGGCCCCAATCACTGCAATCTTTCGTCGACCATTGGCCATGTCCCGCGGGCATCGCATCAGGGAGATAAACCCGTCCCTTTGCGTGGACACGGGCCTTCCGCGGTGTTGAAGAACCCGCCCCTGTTCGTCGGGCCATCCGTCAATGGCGGAGGTGGCCCAATGCGAATCGGAGTCCCTGTGGAAACAAACGGAGAAACCCGTGTTGCCATCGTTCCAAGCAGCCTTCGCAAGCTCTCAAAGGCAGGCTTTGAGGTGGTTGTGGAATCTGGCGCAGGCCTTGCCTCGAGCCATGACGATGCCGAATACATCGAAGCGGGGGCGACCATTGGTTCTGCAGAGGACGTCAAGGCATGCCCATTTGTGCTCGCCGTTGGTTTTCCCGATATCGATGGGCTCACTGAAGGAACGACAATTGTGTGTGTGGCGGACCCCTTTCGGCACCCCGATCGTGTGTCGACGTGCATCAACGCAGGCCTTACGCTCATTTCGATGGACATGATTCCACGTCGCTTGTCACGCGCCCAATCCATGGACGTCAATTCAAGCCAGGACAACCTGGCGGGATACAAAGCGGTGCTGTTGGGTGCAGCCCACGTGCCCAAGGGGATCCCGATGATGACCACCTCGGCCGGTACCGTTCGTCCTGCCAAGGTTGTCGTGATGGGTTCCGGAGTTGCAGGATTGCAGGCTATCGCCACGGCAAAGCGGCTCGGGGCTGTGGTGTATGCTTCGGACGTACGACGTTCTGCTGCGGAGCAAATCGAATCCGTTGGAGGGCGATTCATTGAAGTTGATGGCATGGATGATTTTGAGGATGCGTCTGGCTATGCGAAACCATTGACCCCCGAATTCATTCAGAAGGTCAACGACACCGTGTGTGGTGTTGCGTCCGACGCGGACATCATCATCACCACTGCACGAATTTTTGGACGCCCAGCCCCGATCACTGTTCCAACATCGGCCGTTGCTGCCTTCAAACGCGGCGCTGTGGTTGTCGACATGAACGCGGACGTTGGTGGTAATTGCGAAGCAACGGTCGCTGGGGAGGTTGTGACCACTGAAAACGGCGTCATCGTTGTCGGGACGAGCAACTTGCCCGGTACCTTGGCCACGACCGCCTCCATGTTGTACTCCAACAACCTCACGACCTTCATGTGCTCACTGGTCAGCGAGGGCGCGGTGGTGTTGTCCGACGAAGACGACATCCTCGTCGGTGCTCCGGAGGGGAGCGATTTCCACGTTCCCGGAATGGGTGGCGTCCTCATCTGCAAGGACAGGAGCATTCATCCCAAACAAACCCGTCTCTCGGAGGTGCTTGAATGACGCCTGAAGCATTGATTGCCAGCATCACGCTCTTTGTGCTCTCCATTTTCCTCGGCTTTGAACTGATCACGAAGGTTCCCGCGACCTTGCACACGCCGTTGATGTCGGGCGCAAACGCCATTTCAGGCATCAGCGTCGTTGGCGCCTTGCTTGGGGCAAACGTCGCGTACGAGGGAGGTCAAACCCTTGCCTCCGGACTGCTCGCCTTTGTCGCCTTGACGTTGGCCATGATCAACGTGGTCGGGGGTTTTGCCGTCACGAACAGAATGCTCAGCATGATTGCTGGGAAGAAGCGCGGAGGTGCTTGACGTGGACGTCGCATGGATGGACCTCGGCTACGTGCTCTCAGCTGCATTGTTCATTTTCGGGCTGAAAAAACTCGGCCACCCTCGAACGGCCCCACGTGGAAACGCATACGGCGCGCTGGGGATGCTCGTGGCCGTGTTGACAACGGTTGGCAAAATGGGCCTTGATGGCGGCATCGAATGGTCACTCATTGTGGCCGGACTCGTGCTCGGCGGCGGTATTGGGTACATCATGGCCGTACGTGTTGAAATGACAGGAATGCCAGAGATGGTGGCCCTGTTCAACGGCTTTGGCGGTGCGGCATCGGCCTTGGTGGCGTTGTCCGAGACGTGGAGGTGGCTTGAGGACAGCACGCTGATGCCAAGTGCCGGACTCGAACTCCAAGTCGCCGTGCTGGCGGCCGGCCTGTCAGCGCTGGTCGGATGGGTGACGTTGACCGGAAGCCTGCTGGCCATGTTCAAACTCAAGGGCGGATTCAAGTTGTTCTGGGCCGGACCTTGGATCAAGACACCCACGTGGGGCCCTTCGTGGTTGAACGGCGTGAAGGTGCTGCTGCTTGTGGCCGCCTTCGGTATCATCGGCGCCCAACTTGGCGACCCAACGAACACGTCGTTGCTGTGGGCCATCATTGCGATTTCGTGCCTCCTGGGCGTGATCCTCGTTCTCCCAATTGGTGGAGCCGACATGCCAGTCGTTGTGAGCCTTCTCAACTCCCTCTCTGGCATTGCCGCTGCTTTTACGGGATTCATCATTGGGAACAGCGTCCTCATCGTTGCTGGTTCATTGGTCGGGGCGAGCGGTCTGATCCTGACCTTCATCATGTGCAAGGCCATGAACCGGACGTTGGCCAACGTGCTGTTCACGTCGTTCGGTGGGAGCGAAAAGGAATCCGTGACACGAACCAAGGTTGGTTCCGATCCTGACGAGGTTGCAATGATGATTGACGGTGCTCAAAAGGTCATCATCGTGCCAGGATATGGTATGGCTGTATCACAATGCCAGCACCAAGTGAAAGAATTTGCAGATCTCTTGGCGGACAAGTTTGACACCGAAGTGAAGTACGCAATCCATCCTGTCGCAGGACGGATGCCCGGGCACATGAACGTCCTTCTTGCAGAGGCCAACGTTCCCTATGAGCAACTCATCGAGATGGACGAAATCAACAGCGAATTCCCCGATGCCGACGTGGCGCTTGTGATTGGGGCGAACGACACAACGAACCCCGCAGCACGCGGAGACACGGGCCCCTTGGCTGGCATGCCAATCCTTGACGTGGACCTTGCACGAACAATCGTGATCGTCAAGCGTTCCCTCTCCGTTGGATACGCCGGTGTTGACAACGACCTGTTTTACATGGACAAGACCATGATGCTGTTCGGCGATGGGAAGAAAATGATGACGGACTTGAACAACGCCATCAAGGAGTCCTGAGCATCTCGATGCATCCCGTTGTGAAGCAACGTTGAAAGGTCGAGGTCAGCGAGGTCCAATTGAGGTGGAGTGATGCGTCCCTCGCTACGAACCGTCCTCGTGCTCGCAGCCTTGAGCCTCATGCTCACTGCCCCTGCACTCGCCAATCCAAACGGCCCTCCTTGGACCAACAACGGCGGATTGACCGTCGAGGCAGGATGCACCTGCCATGGCGGCGGCAACCCCTCGACGGCGGTGGTCGTGTCGATCGCTGGCGTCCCACGTTCCTACGACCTCGGGGCAGAATACAGTTTCACCATCAGCCTCGGGCATGCCGAGTACGAAGGAGGCGGCTACATGCTCTGGGACTATGGGGCAGGGACGCTGACGGCTGGCGAAGGCAGCATCCAAGTTGCAGAAGAGCCGGGGGCCGTCTCACAAGGATCCGTGGGCAACGATTGGGTCGTAACGTGGACGGCGCCTACGGAAGACATTGGTGACGTTCGGTTTCAGCTGGTTGGAAACGCGGTCGACGGCAGTGGCGCTCCCGATGAAGCCGACCATTGGAACCTGGTCTCCTTCATGGTCAGCGCACCAGGGAGCACGGTTGCAGACGACGTTAACGATCGCGACCTTCGAACGATCAGCGTGGGCGATTACGAGAGCCTCTTCGTCGCTGAGGAAGACCCAGAGGCCTTGGAAGCAGAGCGCCAAGCCGAATTGGCTCACGCTTTCTTCGACAACGGCAACGTCTACTACTGGACCACACTTTCTGTGTTCATCGTTGGTGCCGTTGTGCAGGGCGAATTCTACGAGCGCAGGTTTGGCGGAGGTGCTCCGCACCTGGACCGAAGCCTCGCCATCCCACAAGGCGTCCGACGTGGCCTTCTTGCGGCCGTGCTCGGTCTTGGGTTCGCCGCTGGTGTCGATGCAGAACTTGGGTGGGGCTACCTTCTCGTGCTCGGCATGGTCACCCTCTGGGCTATGTTCGGCGTCTACCGCACCATCGTTCAGGCAAGGGCGCCTCCAACTTCGAAGGACCTCGTGTGAGGGTCCTCCGTGACCGGCATCCGCAACGAGCGTGATGTCGAGCGCGCGGTGATGCTGCACCTTGAAGAAGGAACAGCACGGCTTGGATTCATCGTGTTGTTTGTTGCTGCCCTCACACCCATCATCACGGCATACACCAAGGAGTTCTTGTTGGCTTGGCTTCAGACAACGTCACCCTGCGCTGCGTGCCTTA
>JALRLQ010000106.1 GCA_023254365.1 Candidatus Poseidonia sp.
GTCGCTTCCCGCATCGGGGGCAGTGGGCTTGGCCCTTGCCCGGCCACACGCCGGTCTCTCGATAGACCACGTATTTGTTGAGCCAAACGGTGGAGCGTACCATCATGCAGGCCAAGGTGTGGTCCATGGTCCAATCTTCAGGGAAGAAAATGCACATGTGAATCATGTTCTGGCTGTCCCTGTACATGTGGGCGTTGCCGTCCCAATCCCTCGGGTACTCCATTTGTGGAATGTAGATTCGAGGAATTTCGGAAGGGTAATGTTCAGGGACTTCAAGTTGAAGGGTGACATGACGATTCCCAAACAACGTCCCTTCCGTTAGTTCAACGGTGTATTCAATCCCATCAATCCCTTGGGTGGAGCGATGCGGAGAGGAGAAGAATTGGGGATTTAACGGGGTGCAATATTCTTCGACGAGCTGGATCTCAACTTGCATGCGGGAAGTCGCCTGGGCTTCTTGATGCCGAAGGCGGGTGAACACCAGTTCATCGGGACATCCTCGGGCGCTCATCGTCGACCACTGCTCCATTTTAGAATCAACTTACTTGGCCAAATTGCTTCTTGTGAATGTATTGGATCATCCGCCAAACGACCACAAATACAGTAATTTGAATAACCAGATGTATACATATTTCGTTTTTTTGTGAATACATGAGGAATTGTATTTCGTTCTATATCAGAAAATCTTCTGACTTCGTCGAAATGGTGGTAACGGGCGTTCCAAGGCACACCTCCCCATGAGTCGTGATTGACAGTTCCATCAATGATATTCGGTAAACTGAGTTCGCTTTTACGGAAAGGCCCCACCTTGATGGTTTGTATCAGTAGATCGAAAAATTCGATCCAGGATTTTTGATATTTGAGGTTCATTTTAGTGTTGTGCTCGGTGAGGAAAGGTTGAGAATAATTGGGGTGTTTGAAAAACTCAAACGGCGCTTTGAGGTTGACACGGGCCTCGGTCAATCCTTTGAGGGCGGCTTCGGTGATATGCTCCGTAAGGCCAAGATGGTTGATGTATTCCTCCACCGCCTGTGTCATTCGTTCCTCAAGCCGTTTCTTCATTTCACCTTCTGTTACTTGGCGTGACGCTTGCGTCTTCCTGAGGGCGTCGGCAAGCGTATCCATCTTACCTGGTTCGTTTTTGATGTGGTGATTGTCGTGTTCTTCAGTTGCCACCGCTGCCACCCCCGATATCAAAGGTTCGGATGCCCCGTGGCCTCCGTCCTGCGTTGTTGGCTCGGTTGTTGTCGGTGTCGTTGATGTAGTCGGGGTCGTCCCAATCTGGAATTGGTTTCGGAGCAGGCTTGAGTTCCAAACGTCGTTGCTCCAATTTTTCCATCAAGGACTGCTCTCGTTCCGTGCCGCTCAAGCAGGCGGGAATTTTGCTTTCGAAATCGTTGAGATCCGCCAAGGAAGAGGCCGATTGAAGTCGGAGCGTCATTTCGTCGTAGGCCAATGACCGCTCTCCCTCAAGCAAGGTGGCTTGCTGAGCTTCGTGTTGGCGGCGCAGTTCCAGTTCCTCGCGGTGAGCCTGATGTTCTTTTTCGGTTCGCAACACCAAACCTTGACGGTCGGATGCCGATTTCAGGGCTTCCTCAAGGACCGCAACACCGTGTGGGAACCGGAGTTCAGTGGCCGTCTTTGAGGGGGGTGGTCGCGTTTGAATGTGTTTTGCCGTATCGAGAAGTTCGTCCAACAAATCGTCAATCCACCGCACCAGCCGGGCGCCAAGGTCAACGGTTGAATGCGGCCATCGCTGGGTGTAATTGTATCGGTGTCTTCCTTCAACATGGTCGACGAGGCTGAATCCAGAGACGCGGTCGGAATCGATGTTCAGGAGGTCAACCACCGGCTGCTTTTCCGCAACTTCCCAAGGATTGACGATGATTTGCATCCAAAGATGCTCGTTGGGTTTTTTCGGGATGTTGACACGACGTTCAATCACGAGCAGTCGGCCGCCGGGGCTTGAAGGGGCTCTGCCTCGTATGTGTGAAGCTAAGCGTGCGAGGTCGGCGTTGGTTCCGATGGGGACCCAAACGAGTTCAGCCAATCTCTCACCCCAACATCCACGTCAAAAGCCGCCTTCTCCGTCCGGGTCCGAGAGGATGAGACTGTCGGCCTTCCTGCGAGAGTTGGTTGGCCGACTTTGAGCGCGTTGAACCGTTCGTGAAGTTCCTGTTTTCGGGTCGTACTCAACGTTGGCCCATGAACCGAATCGGTCGGCGCCCTCTGGGGTGGCTGCCGTCACGATGCAACGGTCACCGCGATGCTTCGGGAGCGGTCGTAGGGGAGGCATACAACGCTGAATGAGTGACCCTTCATGAAGATTCGGTTCTCCTTCAGAGGTTTCTTTTTGTAGTGTCAAGGGCAGGGGGTGTCATGTTGGAAGACTTGCTCCTGCCCCGCTTGCGTGCGGGCCATCCCGTGGTCAGCATCGTGAGTTATGAATGGGAACGGGTGCAAGAAATTCTGAGGAATTCGGCGAACAGCCTCAATCGTCGGCTCTTGCGGTGGTCAAGTGCCGGTGGCGCCCTTTTCGAACTCCGAACCGAAGGCGAGGTGTACGGATGGCACCGTCTGAAAGACGATCAGGGGAATCTCGTGCCACCGCTCTTTGACGACACACGCACCACGGGTCTTGGAGACAAAGGAGAACCGGATTGGACCAGCGGAAGGGTCGGGCGGTCAGCGGTTGATTTCCTGCTGTATTGGTATGAACGACAAATTTGGCTCGACCGTTCCATCCTCTGGGTGCAGGATGTTACGCCCTACTTTGATGTCTCTGGCCACCACGCCGGGCCAAATGAGCGGCGTTTGCTTGTGCGTCGGATTCGTGAATTTTGTGCGAGCCACGAAGCGGTGGTCGGTCAAAAGAGCGTGGTCATGACCTTCCCGGAATCCTATTTGCCTCCAGAGTTGGCGAAGGACGTTGAACAGTTTGACCTCCCCCTTCCCAAAGCAAACGAACTCGAGCCATTGTTTCGTCGAATTCACCAGGATTGGCTTGAACAGCATCCCGGAAGCGTGAATCTGGAGATCAACGACGTGTATCGTCGAATCATTCGAGCCGCTGCAGGCTTGACCTGGCAAGAGGCCGACACGGCCTTTCGGCGCATCTTTGCCGAGATGACCTTTGCCTCTCCTCCCCGGAAGGAGTTGGTCGAGAGTGACGTTGCCGTCCTTAATGAACAAAAAGCCCACATCATCAACAAAACAGGGGTCCTCGAATTTATTGAGACCACGGATTCCATGGCCAACATTGGGGGCATGAACAATCTAAAACAGTGGCTTTCCATTCATCGAGGGGCGCTTGATGATGCCAAAGACCCACCAAAGGGACTGTTGATGATGGGGGTTCCTGGTTGTGGGAAATCCCTCATGGCTCGTGCGGTCGCCACCGATTGGCAACTCCCCCTGCTTGCGCTCAAGGCTTCAAACATTTTTGACAAATACGTGGGTGAATCTGAAGGGAAAATCTCTCGTGCCCTGGACATCGCTGAAGCCATCGCACCTTGCGTCCTGTGGGTGGATGAAATTGAGAAGTTGCTCGCTGGTTCAGGCAGCGACGGTTCCAACGACAGCGGTGTTTCAGCCCGCGTTGGAGGGTCCATCCTTTCGTGGATGGCGGACAAGAAATCCCCCGTCTTCGTGGTGGCAACAGCCAACAATCCTGAACGTTTGGACCCGGCGTACGTGCGGCGAGGTCGTTTTGATGAACGGTTCTTCATCGACTTGCCCGGCCCCAAGACCAGATACGCAATCATCGTTGCTCACCTCAAGAAGCGATTCCCCGAATTGAATCCCGTGCATCTCGGGATTGACGCCTTGGTTGCCCTGAGCCACGGGTACACCGGTGCTGAGCTCGAGGCCTGCATCGTCGAGGCCAAGAACAAGGCTCGTCACCTCAACCAACCCCTCTCCGCAGAATTGTTGGCCAAAGCCGTGGAGGAGTTGACGCCGGACTCGCATGCGATGAGCGCCGATATTGAACATATCCGCAGACTGTGGGGCGGGGACCGTGCTCGCCGAGCCGATGATGAGCCCGAAGTGGACCTCAATGACAAGGATTTTGTTAACGAGGAAATTCGCGCCGCCGCCAATGAACAAGCACGTCGGTCACGAGGGATTCGGGAATTTGAGTGATGGACATGAAAGAGAAAGTGCTTGATATTTGGATTGATTGGGATACGCTCCAAATCACGGCTCACATTGAAGGGGAGGACGATCCCATGAAGTGCAAAGAAGAAATTCTTGAGTTTCTCAAAGACATCGGAGATTTTGATGAAGGGAAATTTACCATCGTTTTCAAATCCGATGGTGGCGGAGGTGCCAAGCAGACCTCCGGAACGACCGTATCGCATCGAAGGAGACAGGAGAATTGATTGCATGAGTTACTTAACGCGAACAAAAAGTGGCGTCATGGTGGACCAAGGGTGTTTCACCGAGGCGCTTGAACGAATTCAGGCGACCAATATTCGTCATCATGGTTCAAACATTTCGTTGACGATCAACGGCCAGTCCTACACCTTTGAGCGGCTCAAAAACGGAACCTATTCGTGGCGCGGTGAGGAATATCTTGTTGGGGAAGTGAATCAGGTCTTCCGTCAGATTGAACAAGCCTACAGCCAAATTCAACATGAACGACAGGAGGCTGAGCGTCGAGAGAAAGAGCGCATTGCGAACCTTCAGAAACAACTTGATGAACTCAACGCCAGCAC
>JALRLQ010000107.1 GCA_023254365.1 Candidatus Poseidonia sp.
GATCATTTGCTCGAGAATGTTCTCGAACTCGTTGTCGGTCGTGAACGATGGGGCAGAGGGTGCTTCTTGGAGCAGGGTCTCGATCAGTTCGCGACGAATGTTCTCTTCCTCTTCCGTAAGTTGAGGTTCCAATCCAAACCAAAGGATGGTACCGCCGCCATCGTCGTCGGCGGGTGGCTCGTAAATATGAACGAAAATAGGTTCACGGGTCACGTAAATCAAGTTCAGCGGGCGTTGTTTCTTCGCATCGCGGTCTAGGGGACCGTAGTAGATGGGGCGTGAGCCGTATCGCATCTCAAAGTCACGAACCCACTCGGCAACGTGCGGGTAGGCCGCCATGACGCCGTTGAGGTCGCCTTTTGCAAACCGTGGTTCGTCGCTCATCTCCATGGCCCCCTCAGCTCACCGCCGTGATGTCAACGATGAAGCCCATACCGGGCTCAACACGCCACCCGATGGAGGTGGTAATCGGGCCAGCAGCACGCAGGAAACGGGTGACAATCAAACTACGATTGATGGTGCCACCAATCATGTTGGTCTCCATGTTCAAAACGACTTCTGCCGACGTGCGGAGTTGTTGAAGCAACTTAGCATCCATGTCCACAGGGTCCACGCACAACAAAAACGAACGGCCCTCAGAAGCCACTTTGCGCAACGATTGCAACAAGGCAAACCGACCGGCTTGGTCAAGGTCGTCGGGCATGATGGAACTGGCCGAATCAAAGACGATAACATCGGCTGCAGGGACGGCTGGACTGGCGAGTACATCGTCAAGCGTCACGTCAGGACGAGCCTCAGCGATGGTACCGAACTGACTCAACACCATCAAGCGACCGCCACGAATGTGCTCGGTCACCCCATACCCGATGCTCTCCATCTGCTCAATCCATCCACGGGTGGTCAACTCGGTGGTGATCACCAGAATTTTGACGCCGTTTTCAAGCATCCCGTGGACGAGTCGCTGAGAGACGAGCGATTTCCCTGAGCCGACGGCGCCTTGCAAGAGGTACAATGAACGGTTGGGTAAACGGGCGCCCATGGAATCAGCAAGCGAGTCGGTTTCCACTTCGAACGGGAAACCGTCCTCCACGGGCTTGTGAGCGACCAAGAACGGGTCTTCTTCATGCAACATGCAATCGCACCTCCTTCGACATGGAAGCCGAGAACGTATAGCCGTCAACCGATTCAGATTGTCCGATGAAGTAAATCGTCACGTCATCGGAGTCACCATACCCAAAGGAAGCGTCAGCGACGGTGACCTCCAAGAGATACCCCGGGAGCCATGCTGTACCGGATGGCAAGACCGTTTCGGACATGCTCGAGGGTGAAACACCGTCAACAAGAACCGTGTACACATCACTCATCTCGGTTTCACCGCTGTTAAGCACGTAGAAGGTCAACTCGTGGGGGTTGGTGGAATCATCGTACGCCACCATGGCCGGATCTCCGGCAAAGGCGACGCTGACGCCTGAAGCAAGCGAGGATTTACGCTCGCTGTTTTGCACCACATCTGCGGCTTTGCCCCATTCGCTAATGAGAATGGCGCTTGCACTGCCGGAGATCAGCAACGCCGTCACCAACATGATGAACGATGATGCTCCTCCGTCTGCCATGACACTCCCTCAATCCAAACTGGACCCCATGGTGGTCGCTCCGACCGTCATGGAAAGGCGAGCTTCGCCGATGGACGTCGGGTTGGTCCACACCAAAGCAAGCGTTTCCCCAGAATACCAGTTGGTTGAACTGGAGGACGTCGTGTAAATGGTGTCGAACCCCACAGGATTGCTCCCGTTGGTGAAGACCCACATCTCCTCATGAGCGATGGTCACCTGACCGGTGTTCGTGAAGTTGGCGTAGAGCATGTTCCCAAGCGTGGCCGTGACACTTGCTGTTCCCGAGTTGCTGGGGCACGAGGTCGAGCAGGTGATGGTGATGGCCGGAGCCGATGAGTAATTACCGTGGCTGGTGATGACCACGTTGGTAATGTTTCCATCGTTTCCGACTGTATACGTTCCTGCAAAACCGCCGGCTGCACTCAAGGTACCGTCGGTGTAATCCAAGCCTGCGCTGGCAATGGTCAAACCCACCACCGCACCTTCCCAGAGGGTGGCGTCGTCAATGGTGAAGGTTGGAATTGGTTCGTTCGCTTGTTCCAGCTGTTCAAGGCCGGAATCAATCTGAGCCGAAATGGATTGATAGGCCATCGAGAAGACGACCAGCATCGAAATGCCAACAATCAATCCACCAATCCCAACCGAAGCGCCCATTCACTCTTCACCCCGCAAGGTTTGGAGCTGTCGCCACGACGAAACCAGGGCCGAGAACATCAGAAGGTCCTTGTTGGACAGGTGGTCCTCAAGGGCCGTTTCAGCGTCACCGGGTGCGGCCAATTGAACGATGGCCAGGAGCGCCTGTCCTTCGTCTGCCGTCAGCATACCGGATTCCATCGCCTTCTGCGTAAAGCTCACCGCGGCCATGCCCGACATGTGGTCGAGCAGCAGCGCTGCCACCGTGGGCGCACCCGTGGTGTGTCCGGAGCTGGACCCTGCGCTGGCAGGAGCCACCAAGAACGGATTCGCAGCGAGCGCTTGAGCCTCGTAGAGTTCAACCAAAGGGGCCTCGTCGTTTTCCTTCATTCGGTTTGTTCCTTCGACCTCAACCACCTCACCGGAGGCCGTGATCAACCGATCGCCACCGGAGTGGCCTTCACCGACCTCGTCCTCGTCCGCATCGTCCTCGGCCGTGCGCTGAGGCGGACTGGTTTCCTCAAGGCGGATCTCCACCATCCGCAGCACGTCCTCGACCATGTCGAGGCGACTGCTGATGAGTCGTTCCAAACCCGAGGTGTCCACCGTCGCCGGTGCTTGAGGCACGGGAGCCGGGGCAGGCGCTAGCGTTGAAGCAACGCTGGCCACGCTTTGCTGGCTGTTGAGCCGAGCCTTGGTTGGTCCTGGGGAAATGGTCCACGCATCCTCTTCCGTGAGCATGCCCTGTTCGGGGAACGGTACCTGTTCAATGGCCACGTTGGCCAAGATCTTCAACCGTTCTTCGCTCACTTCTTGTTGTGCGTTTCGACCACCTGAGTTTCCACTGAATGGCCAAGCCATCAGATCATCCTCCTTGATATGCGTGCACAAAGGGCACACACATCACGGAATCAAACCAGGGATTCTCCTGCGTTGGCGGGGACTTCGAAGACTTCGTAGGTTGAACCCATGCCCTTGACGTGCAGGTGGAGCGTGATTTCTCCAGATCCACAATTGGTGGGCGTGAGGCTCATGATGTAGCCTTTGTCCGTGGTGATGCTCGTGGCAGCCGTACCGTCCATCTCCGTGATGGCCACGTCACCACCGTCACCCTGAAGGGTGTCGTCGCCACCCGTGCAGTGAAGCGTGATGACAATCTGACTCGAAGCGATGTCGTCGCTACCAGGAGCAGCGATGACGATGATGTTGTAGTCGCCACCGTTTTCCAAGTATCCACCGGAAATCTTGAGTTTTCCTTTCAGACTGTTGGAGGTGTCGTCACCGGTGTCCTGAGCGTTCTGCTGGAGTTTTTCACCCGTTTGGATGATGACAGCGGAAGCCACAGCGGCCACGAGGATGAGAGCGATGAACACGATCATGGCACCGATACCGATGGCAGCAAACGTGTCCTCTTGTTGGTTGTTGGTTTCTTGGTTCTTCATCACAATCACCTCAAACAACAAGATCTCCCTGGCTAGCACCGTCAAGACGGAGCACCTCGTAGGTCAGGCCACCGCCGCCGGCTTGGATGTAGAACGTGGTGTCTGCACTGGAGCAGGCGCCAAAGTTCAGGTCAATTTCGTAGATTTCGTTGGCATCAAAGCCACCGGCACCACCGTCGAGGTTGGAAGCAGCGGACATGTCGCCTTGAGCGGGCGTTGCAGCGCCGCAGACGGCGATCCATTGGACATCGCCGCCGCCAACCGAGTCGCTGCCTGGAGCCAACTCCAACGTGAGGGTCACGATGTTACCGGACCCCTTGATGGCGTTGATGATGGAAATCTTGGTTGCCATGGCATCCTTGGTTCCTTCCCCAGCGTCTTGGGCGTTTTGCTGCAGTTTCTCACCCGTTTGGATGATAACCGCCGATGCGACTGCAGCCACGAGAATCAGGGCAATGAACACAATCATTGCACCGATACCGATGGCAGCAAACTCATCGCGCTTGCATGCGTTTTCGTTCTTCATTTCGTTCTTCATGTTTTTCACCATTTTTTGTTTTTTCTCCCCCGCTCTGCGGGTGGAATGGGACGGGTCAGAGTTCACCTCCCTGACCGAGGTTGATGCGAAGCGGCATGCGGATGACGGCCACTTCGTCGGGTGCGAGGTTGCGGATGAACGGCACCTCTTCGGCGGTAAAGCCAGCGGGAATCCAAGGGGTGAGCAACACTTCTGACAGCGGCTCCATCGAGCGATTCTGAACACGCATGGTCACGGTGATTTCACCGGAGCGCATTTCATAGGCCGTGGCGACCGAAAGTTTGCGCGTCAACGGCACGTCTTCGGAGCTCAAGCGGAAATTGGGTTTGATTTCAAACCGGAGGGGAATGTTGCCCCCGGGAGCAATGATGGGCAAATCCACGTTGGGCGGGGTGGCCGTCCAGCCTTCGGGCACCGGGGGCTTCAAGCGAAGCATGGGCATGGGGATCGGTCCGTCGTTGATGATGCGCACCAACAACACG
>JALRLQ010000108.1 GCA_023254365.1 Candidatus Poseidonia sp.
CCATGGTCCGGAGTGCGGTAACGACAATACATATACAGGCTGGTGTATATTCTATATAGAAATATGGAGGCCCCCCCTCATGGGCTTGGGACCGGGCGACCACGAAGTTCGAAAACTGCAAGCAACGGGTGGCAGCACCTACACCCTGAGTCTTCCAAAACCTTGGGTGGTTGAGTTCGGTTTGGAGCCCAGGGATTCGTTGCGCGTGGATTGGCGGCCGAGCGGAGCGCTCCGCATCACCCCGCTCAACGAGCGCACCGTACGCGAGCTCCACGCTTATTTCGACCACTCTCGTCTTCCCGAAAACAGCCTTCACGACCACTTGATGGGAGCGTATATTTCGGGGGCCGACGTCATCAAAATTTCATTTGAAGAAACGAACCATGCCCTCTTGGCACGTTCAGTCCGTCGATTCTTGAAGTCCACTCGTGGATTCGAAATCGTCGACGAACAGGCGAGAACGATGGAATTACGCTGTTTGCTGAACGCCGCCGACATGCCGTTGCACGCGAGTTTGAACCGGATGTACCTCTTGGTGACGTCCTTGATGCGCGACATCATCAACGTCTTCGAGGGCGGGGACGCCGAGTTTCTGAACGATGCGGATGAGCGCGAATCCGAAGTCGACGCCTTGCTCTATCTCATTGAGCGGCAAACACGCTTGTTGTTGGACTCTCACGCCGTGGCTTCTAAACTCAACCTCACCCGCCCCCAAGCACTCGAATACGCCAATTTAGCAAAGAGTTTGGAACGCATGATGGACCATGTGCATTCCATCAGCCTGTTCACGATGGACCAACCTCAGTTTGTCGCCAACATCGGTGCCTTCCCGCCGCTTGAGCACGTACCGAAGTGGATGGGAGCACTGAAGGAATTGATGATCAATATCCGAACTCGTGACTCCGTTCGTATCGAAGAAGCGCGTCATGTGTTGAAGTCCACGCAAACCACCCTGAAGACGTACGAACAAACGCAATTGCACAACCTCACCGACGCCACCGATGTTGCTCACGCGCTCATGATCTCCGAATCCGTACGGCGACTGTGTGCCTATTCTCGGGATTTTGGCGAAGTCTTGCTCAACATGAAAATCGCCGCTGAAATGACCACCGTCCGGTAGGCCTTTCTGCCCAACTTGGTGTCTTCAATAACACCTACTTTTATTTAAACACCCTTGTGTTGGCAATTTCACCTCTGATTCAAATAGGCCGGGGTGTAAAATATACACTGAAGGAAGCACCCCTTCAGGGACCGACATGGACAAAGAATTGGACACCTACACGCAGCAGGCCGTTGACGGCTTTGTCTATCGAAACGGCATTTTCCGAGGGTTCTGGGACCGATGGATGACGGCCGTGGCGTTTTACCGCAGCGGTGTCGATCGACGAGGGGCGCTGATGGCAAAAAGGAGGACGATTTGAATGGACGTATATTTGGAACGCTTTGTTGACGAAACGATGGATGCACAGGTGACGCGAAACGGGATCTTTGCCAGCGACACCTTTGGCGCCCGTGTTCGTCGATGGTTGCGCATGAAGTGAAGCGATTCTTTACATGAGAGCAGGGTTCACCTGCGCGCATGAAGCAACGCTGGGTGCCTCACCTCTGGGGTTTGGTTACACCGGCGCTCACGCTTGGGTGTTTGCTGGCCGGTGGCTGGTGGATGGCCCTTCCCATTGTGTTGCTGTTGGGCGTGTATCCGCTTCTCGAAGCGCTTCTTGGACAGTCGGCGAGCACTGAACCGTTGCAGGAAGGACGAGCGCACGATGTGATCGTCCACCTTCATGCGTTCTTTGTGCCCGTGGTGCTGGTTGGCTTGCTGTGGCGCGTATCGCTTGACGGACTCACGTTGCCGATGGCACTTGGCGTTGTATCGGCGGGCTTGAGCAACGGGGCGTCTGGCATCGTTTCGGCGCACGAACTCGGTCATCGCCGTCCAAAGTCCAAGAGCTGGTGGACGGCCCGCTTGTCGCTGTTTTCGGTGCTGTATCTTCACTTCACCACCGAACACAACCACACCCATCACCGACACTGGGCACGCGACGTTGACCCCACCTCCTCGCCCTGGGGGCGAAGCGTGTACGCCCACGTTCTGCAAACCATCCCTCGGCAAGTGAAGGGGGCCTACCGGGCTCGACCGGTGGACACCCGTCGCTCGTTGATGCTTGAAGCGGCCTTCCTCATCGGTCTGGGCGTGCTTGGTTGGTCCTACTTGGTGGCCTACCTCGGCCAAGCGGCCGTGGCGATTTACCTGCTCGAGTTCGTGAATTATCTGCAGCATCATGGTTTGCGCCGTGGTGAGGACGAGCGTCCCAACGCCACCCACGCCTGGGAAAGCCGGCACCGTCTCTCTCGATGGACGCTGATGGAATTGCCGTTGCACCCATCGCACCATCTCAAGGCGAGCACACCCTACGAACGCTTGGATGTGCACGATGAAGCCCCTCAATTGCCGTTTGGTTACTACGGCATGTTTTGGATTGCTTTGCTTCCACCGTTGTTCTCGCGCCTGATGAGGCAGCAGCACGCTAAAGCGACCACTGAAGCCTGATTCATTCGTTGTCGATGTCCCAAAAAGCGCCCGAAGGGGTCTCGGGCGCTTCTTGCGAACCGTCATCCAGCGGTTCCTCTTGGGTCGGACCGGTTTGGTGAATGCTCCCCAGAAGTTCTTCCCTGGAGGTGTAGGAAAATGCTGTATTGGCCGGGTTCTCCTCGTCCTCTCGCTCGTCCAGTTCCTCAAACGTGACGGTGTATGTCAGACCGTTCCCGGTGATGCCTGAATACAATGTTCTCAGGCCACCGAAAAGCAACCCTCCACCGGCCAACAGGAAGATGCTGAAAAACAACGGGATGACGCAGAACACCTCTCCGACGGCCGCATCCTGCAGGATGAAGATCATCATGCCCAACGGCATGAAGAAAAACACACTGCCAACCAGGGTGAACGCCAAACCCATGGACAGCGCTTCTCCTCTTTCGGTTTCTTCTTGAATGCCGATGGGCACGCCCTCATCGTCGTACACGATGGTTTGACCGGGGTAGTGTTGCTCAATGTCGTTGGGCAAGGAATCAACATGCCCCGAATCCGCACCTTCATCCATGCAAAGACCAGCGTGGATTATTGTTTGAATACTTCTCTTCCAACGGGCACCTGCTTGGGTGTTTCAAACATCAGTTGATATACCACTTCCCAATGATTTGATATGAAAGGTGCCGAGATGTTATCAGTTGATGGCTTAACAAAATCCTTCGGAAGCGGCGCCAACAAACTCCATGTCCTGAAGGGCGTGGACATGAACATCAAGCAAGGCGAAATGGTCGCCTTGATGGGTCCTTCAGGTTCTGGAAAATCCACGTTACTCAACATCATCGGTGGTTTGTTGGCCGGCGATGGTGGAAGCATCACCCTCGGCGAGCGAACGTACGGCCTCAAGGGGCCGTCGAACGTGGTGGATGTCCGTCGGGAACTTGTGGGTTGGATTTTCCAAGATTTCCACCTGCTCGACAACCTCTCAGCACTTGACAACGTCGCCATGGCGCTCGAACTCTCCGGCATGTCGGCGGCTGAAGCCGAAAAAGCGGCTGAAGTAGCCCTCGAAAAGGTGGGTTTGGGCGATCGGAAGAATTTCATTCCCGACCAGCTTTCTGGCGGCCAGCAGCAACGCGTGGCCATTGCCCGTGCCATCGCCGGCAACCGTCCTGTTTTGCTCGCCGACGAGCCTACTGGGAATCTCGACATCGCCAGCGGAAAGGAAGTCATGGCGCTGTTCAAGGAACTCTGCCACGATGAGGACAACCCGATTTCCATTCTGATGGTGACCCACGACCCCGATTTGGCTTCGAACGCCGACCGCATGTTGCTGCTCAACGACGGGAAAACCGAAGCCTCGGACATCCGTTCAGCCTGGGGCCTGGAAGACGAACCCGCCACAGCTGATACGCCAGCGGAGGGTGAGGAAGAATGAGCGAGCGTCAAGACGGTCTCAGCGAAGCCGATTTTGCCATCGGTCGTTCCCGTGCAGCACGTTTGAAGCACAGGATGATGGAACTCCCCAGCCGAATGCGTCTGGCCGGTCAGGGTGCATGGCGGGGGCGCGAACGCGGCTTGGCCGTTATCGCAGGCGTCTTTCTCGCCTCCTTGGTCATCACCACCGTGCTGGCCTACGGTGTGGGCCTCTCCCAACTTTTCTTTGAAGAGTCGCTGAAGTCTGAACCCTTTGACGCGAAAATCGAGTACGCCCGCACGCCGGTGGAAAACGCCAGCGGATGGTCCAACAACACGACCACGATGCTCGAGGTCTGCGATGAATTGATGGACGAATTCAGCCAGTTCAACGATTGCACGCTCGTGCTCGGTCGGCAAGGTATTCACAGCGGCGGGCTGTTCAACTTCGAGTTCGTGGTCGCCCAACCGCTCGAAATGCGAGCCATCACCGACGACGAGAACCCGTACTGGAGCAACGTGACGTTCGACTATCCTGAAGCAGCCGAAGCCGGCCCTCCCATCTCCGACCAGCGCGCCGTGCGTTTCTACGGCCCTGAAGCCTTTGATGGGGAACTTGCCAGTCGCTACGGTGAACAGATCATCGCCGGTGCGGGGGAATGGCCGACGCCCGAGAACATGAGCGCCAACCGCGGCATCATTCTCCCCTCAACCATCGCCAGCGAAGCACAGGCCAGCGTGGGCGACG
>JALRLQ010000109.1 GCA_023254365.1 Candidatus Poseidonia sp.
AGAAAAATAATCCGCTCAGTTGACCAAACTAACAGATCAGCCACCCAACTGCTTGACCATGCGATGGTTCTTTATCGGGCAGAACGCCTGGAGCAAGTGAAAATCTCTCCACACGAATGCATTAACAACCTTGTTAAACAATTCGAGCCAGCAGCGGGTTTAAAAGACGTGAGCATACAACTAACATTCGCTACAGATCAGGCTACCACACTGAGAGTTGACAGACACCTTTTTGAGATTGCTATTCGTAACTTACTTGATAATGCCATCAAATACTCGCCCGCTGAAAAACAAATCCATATCAAATGCGTCACATCGCAAGGCACCACATCATTGAAGGGCGGCACGACCACGACCTCCACCATGGTCGCCAAACCCTACTCCACCAGCCACATCGCAGCGGTGTCGTCGCATTTCACGACCATGCGACTTTCGGGCGATGTCAAGGAACAGCTTGTGGCGTTGTTGTGCGAGGAGTTGGATCGCTTGGTGCCACAAATGGAACAGGAGACGCTCTCGCAAGACCCGGAGCGAAAAACCCTCGATGACCCACGGCGCAGTCGCCTGAATTACAACCGAACCCGCGAGTTGATGATCGACCGCATCAAGGGCGTGGAGTCGGTCGGTTCCGCCGCCGTGCAAGCGGGCATCGACCACCTCGAGCAGCATCTCGGTCAGTTGTTGCGCCATGCCGCCGAGGCTGCCGAACGTGACCGAGTGTCCACCATCAAACCCCGTCATTTGGACCGAGCGGTGCTCAACACCAAGCCGGCGGAAGGCGACGAAGAGGGTGGTGACGCACCCGAAATGGGCGCTGCGGAGGAATTTGTTGCCAGCCAAGCCGGTGGTGTGTTGACGCCGACGGCCTTGATTTCCATGGCGCGAAGCATCGCCAAGATGGCGGTGACCAAGGATGCGGTGGATGAACTGCTCTACCTGTACGCCGAAGTGCTTGAGGAACTGGAGGAGGACATTCGAAGCCACGCTCAACTCGGCAGCAACCCCGTGCATTTCATCGAGTCCATCAACGCGATGAAGGGCATGATGACCTTGGGTTGGATGCGTTCTCGCCTGACCCGCGCTGCCGGTCATGCTCAGGAGCGCGGCGCCAAGGTCATCGAACTCCAGGACATCATCGACAGCCAATCCTACGCGGAGTGATGACATGCACCACGAAGCCTTGGCTGACGCCGAGCAGGTGCTGGGCATGGACGTCCCGACCTTGCTGATCTTGGGGCGACCGTCGTGCGACGATTGCGTGGCTTGGTACGGAACATTGGATGCGTGGCAGCCGTCTCAACCGCTTGAAGTGCTCACCCTCGACCTGACCACGGCAGCGGGTGAAGCGTTCAAGGCCGCCAATTCATGGACGCAACACATCGATTTCATCCCCTTCAACGTGCTGTATGTGGCCGGTGAACCGGTCGCTCAGTGGACAGGAGGGGACCTTGTTCGACTTGAAGAGCACCTCAACGCCCTGGAGGTTTGAAGGTGGCGTGGGGTTCCATCCTCGTGTCGGCTTTGCTCGCCGGCATCGTGGCCACGGCGGTCACGGTGGCCATCGAGAAGTGGGGCGGCCTTATCGGCGGGTTGCTGGGAACCGTGCCATCCACCATCGTCCCCGCCGCCATTGGCATGCAAATGGCTGGAGGCGACGAGGTCTTGGTGACCAGCATGTCGATTGTCCCGCTGGGTATGTTGCTCAACGCCCTGTTTTTGGGAGCGTGGTTGGTGCTTCCTCGCTGGGTTGAATCGTCCCGTTACCCGTTGTTGCTAACCACGCTCGCTTCGCTGGTGTTCTGGGCGCTGCTCGGTCTTGCTGTGCTGTGGTTCATCGACCAGCATCTTGCCGCTGCGATGAGCGACCGAGGTATCGCCCTGTTCGGCTTCGCCTTGCTGGTGACGGTGGTGGTGGCGTTCAACCGTCGCCCCCATCCTGCCCCCAAAGGCACGAAGTCGGTGTCGCGACGGGTGCTGCTGGCCCGAGGCGTGATGGCGGCTTTGGCCATCGGGGTTGCGGTGTGGCTCTCGGGGTTGGGCGAACCCTTGTTGGCGGGACTGGCGAGCGTCTTTCCTGCGATTTTCCTCACCAGCATGGTGGCGTTGTGGCTGGCGCAAGGGCCGACCGTTCCCCGAGGTGCAGCCGGCCCGATGATGCTGGGTGGGGCCAGCGTGGCCGTGTACGCCAATTTGGCCATGTGGTCGTTGCCGGCCTACGGCGTGGTCCTCGGCTCACTGATCGCTTGGTTCGGCTCCGTGCTTGGCTGGTCACTGCCGGCGTTCTTGGTGCTTCGGAAGGTTCACGCTCGTGGCCAGTCAAGCCCAGCCTGAAACTTCTCAGCGGTTGATGGCTCGCGTCCACCTTGGTGCAGCGGGAATGTCAACCACTTCGATGTGAACAAAGGTCACGCCCTTGACCTCCCCGAGTCGCTTTCGCAATTCGTCAAGGTCGAGCAAGCAGCACGGGCAGTGAGGTCGAGTCGGTCGTACGGTGAGGTTCACTTCCCCGTCCTCGGCGATGTCAACATGGCGAACGATGTCGAGTTCAGGGTACGGGCGAACATCGTGCGGGTCGCTCCAACCGGACAGCACGCGTGCCACTCGGCGCTGGAGAGCGACGTGCTTTCGGCCCATGGTCTCGCCTCAATCCTCGTCCTTGACCAAGGCTTCGGCGTCCTCGAGCTTCAATTCTGCCAGTCGACCTTCAACTTCCGTGAGTTCGGCTTGACAGCGCTTGAGCAAAGCCGTGCCTTCTTCGAACATGGCGAGGGTTTCGTCCAGGTTCTTGCCGCCCCGTTCGAGTTGGGTCACCAAGGTTTCCAGTCGCTGCAGGGCTTCGTCATAGGTCATGTCTTCGTTGGTCATGGTTGGTCCTCCGTGGGTTCAAGGGTGTGAATGTCGGCATGGGCACGGCCATCTGCAAACTGAAGCGAGATGGTTTGCCCTTGTTCAAGGCTCGCCACGTCGGAAACGACGTGCCCTTCGCTGTCCTGCACCATCGAGTACCCTCGTTCGAGAACCCGTTTTGGATGGGCAGCCTGCAAGGTCGCCTGCAGGGTTGCCAACCGTTGCTGCTGGTGGGCGAGGGTCGTTTCCATGCCTCGGTTCAAGCGGTGGTTGAGACGGCTTAGACGGTCCTTGGCAGCGAACATGCCCTTGGCAGGTGCGTGACGCAATCGGTTGGTCACCAACGAGAGGTGTTGCCGCCATTCACCAAGGCGACGAAGCAGCGAGGCTTCGAGACGTTCATCCAATTCGTCGAGAAATTGAACCTGGTTGTTGCGGTCGGGCACCAAACGCTCAATGGCGTTGGACGGGGTTGAGGCCCTGACGTCGGCCACCATGTCGGAAACGAGCAGGTCCTGTTCGTGGCCCACTGCAGAGATGATGGGGACGGTACTGGCGAGGATGGCCCTCACCACGGGCTCGAGGTTGAACGCCCAGAGGTCTTCAGGAGAGCCGCCGCCGCGCCCGACGATGACCGCATCGACGGGAGGCAAGCCAAGGCGCTGCGCCACCTCTGGACGGGCGAGTGCACGCGTCACGGCCAAGCCGCGAACGAGTTCTGCAGCGGCGTGTTCGCCTTGAACCAAGACTTCAATCACCGTGGTGCGCATGTTCGGCCACCGGTTGGCCATCAGACGTTTCATGTCCGAAAGGGCGGCCGAATCGGCACCGGTGACGATGGCGACGTGTTTGGGAAGGGCAGGCAACCGTCGTGGCGGAATGTCCAGCGACCCTTCGTTACGCAGTGTTTCGATGAGTCGGCGTTTCGCTTCTTCCAGAGCACCAAGCGTTTGCACCGGTTGAATGCGGGACACCACGATTTGGAGTCGGCCACGCTTGGGCCACACATCGACGCTGCCGATGATCACCACTTCGCTACCCACCTTGATGGCCGGGTCCACGTTCAGACGAGCGTTGCGCCAAATGACACAATCCATCTGCCCGTCATCGTCTCGAAGCGTGAAGTAGACGGTGCCGTTGTGCAGGTTCCATGAGGACACTTCACCGGCCAAGGCCTGATGCTGAAACATCGGGTCGTTCTTGACCGTGTGTTGCACCAATCGAGCGAATTGGCCGATGGGCAGCGGGCCGGTCGTCGTTTCCTGACCGGCTGACATGATGGTTCAACGGTCGTCAAGGGTTCTTGAAGCATCGGGCAAGACGGTTTCGCCGTCACGATTGAGGCGGGTTGAGCCAGCCTTTGCGCCAAAAGTAGGCCAGCATGACCACGACGAACAGTCCCATGATACCGATGATGCCCCAAAACCCACCAAACATCTCTTGGGGCAGGTCGTCGTTGTTCATGCCAAAGATGCCGGCGATGAGGGTCAACGGGAGCATGATGGCGCCGACCATGGTGAGCGTGGTCATGACCTCGGTGAGTTTGGCGTTCGACTCGGACAACTGCATGCTCATGTTGCTCAAGTATGAATCTCGGGTGGAGGCGGCGCCCGCCGAGTAGTTGGACACGCGCTTGACCATGGCGGTGGTGAGTTGGTGAAGGTCGGTGAAGTAGCGTTTGACGTTCGTGCCGATCAAGCGTTCACCGGGTTGCAGCGAGCGCATAGTGAT
>JALRLQ010000010.1:0-1394 GCA_023254365.1 Candidatus Poseidonia sp.
CGCTGAGGGCCATGTTGCCTGCCGTTGCGTTGTTGGCGGGCGTCCATTGGCCGCCGAAAAGCATGCTGTTCCCGACTGGTTCCGCCGGGAGACCGGTTGCCGGCACGGTGACGGCGCTGAACATCATCGCGAAACACACGACCACCAACCATCGGCGCATGCTGCACCGTGGTGGCGGGTGGATATGAATGCCGTGATGCTTCAGTCTTCAGCGGCTTCTTCCTGCTCGTCAAGAGCAGCTTCGGCCTCGTCCTTGCTCTGCTCAAACAAGCTCTTGGCTTCTTCCAGCTCGCCGCGGTCGAAACGCTTCTTCATCTCTTCGAGACGGTTCTTCACTCCAGCACCGGACAAGCCCAAGGCCTTGGCAATGGCACTCAAGTGACCCTCATGAAGGCCAAGTTGACGCATGATTTCGTACAACACACAGGCGGCAATCATCTTGATGGGAACGTTGGCCACTGGACCGTCAATAGATGGCTCGTTGAGAGCGGTGAGGGCGTCCCAGTAGCGAGCCAGAACAACTTCCACTTCAGCGGGCTTCAAACGTGAAACAAGCACATCCACGAGGTTTTCAGTTGCGATGTCCAAGTCGCCGGCGCGGTTGGCAGCCACCAGGATTCGACCAGGTGGGAGAGCCCAACCCTGAGAAACTCGGGCTCGGTAGTGGTCAAGGATTGTTTTCTTGGCGTTGGAGAGTTGGGCCTTGGTGATGCCGTAGCGATTCATAAGGGCCATTTCGTTGACGGTGACCGTACCGAAGTACTTGGCAGAAAGGCTGGCGATGGCAAGGGCCATGATCTCGAGGTTTTGCTTGTCGCTGGACCCCTTGATTCCTTTTGGCTTGCGGGTAATCGAAGTCTTCGGACAGGCCAATCGGCGCTTGTCGCTTGGTGTGAGAGTTCGCCGGGTGGCTTCTTGAGCAGGTGTCAACTTCTTTGCTGCGGCTTCAGCCAAGAAACGGGTGACGTGGGCGAGGTTACCGCCGAACATCTCTCGGATTTTGAGCAACAGCTGGCTGAACATGGGGTCCTTCTCGCGCTGACTGTTCCGGTCTTGGCGGGCGAGGTCACGTGCACGCTTTGCTTCTTTTGGCGACAGTTTGTTTCCGGCGTAGTCACGGGTAGGGTAGAGGTCGAGCTTGGTTCCAGCTTTGTTGTGCAGGTCCCCAGCACTCACTTGTGCGTTCTCACCCAGAGCGGTTGTTCCGTTGGTTTCTGCATCGTTGAACAGCATCTCAAACTCTGCTGCACACCACTCGTCTTCACAAACGCCAACCCCTCGAGCGTAGTTGATTTTCAACTTCTTGCCACATTCTTCGCATCGCATTTCTTCCATTTTTCTTCACCTGCATAGGACTTGTTCGCCGACCCCTTATGAAGTCTTTCAATTCATGT
>JALRLQ010000010.1:1404-30536 GCA_023254365.1 Candidatus Poseidonia sp.
CCCTATATAAACATTGCGGTAATATGCCCACCGGAGACCAAGTAACCGCCCGGCTCGCTGAGGGAGAGATTTCCATCTTCACTACGCTATATGAACCCTCGGATGACCTGTTGTATGCTCAACCAAATTGACTTCGGCGTATGTTGAAGAAGGGTCGTCAGCATGGTTGTCTTTGAGGTGGCTTCGTGGGGAAAGAATTCCGTATCACCTCAGAACTCACGCCACCCGGCGATGGTTTCCCTCCGTGGCTGCGTGAAGCCTTCGCTTCCAGTTCGCCACCCAACATCTTGGTGCTTCACCCCAACGAACTTCTCCGCCAACAAACCATTGAGCGACTTCATCGAGAAGGGGCAGCGGTGGCTCCGCAACACCACGTCACCTTCAACCGTCTTCTGCGTCTGTTGCACACCGATCTACGCCTTCCGGTGTTGCTGGACGACGATGCAAGCAATTTCTTCTCCATGCATCAGCGGTGTGAAGCCGCCGCAGAGGACGGCCACTTTCCATTCCTTCACGTTCCAGGCGTCGGCGCTTGGACGCAAACCAAAACCCAGCGCCTCCAGCGCCTTCACGGCGAGGTGATGCAACTCCGGCGTCCGTTTGCCTGGACCAACGAGCCCGGTGTCGCGACATACCACGAGATGGCGTTGAAGCACGAAGCGGAGGTGGGTGGCAGCCTCCCCGCCTTGGTTCCGTTCCATGTTTTGAAGGCCTTGAGGGAGGCTGAAGACCCGCCGTTTCACTTGAGCAGCATTGAAGGCCTTCTCGTGTTGAACACCGCCCCCGATTTTTCCGAAATCGAACAAGACCTCCTGCTCGCCATCGCCTCCTTCGTACCCGTGCATCAGCTCATACACCCAGGCTCGTTTCGCCTTGGGTACCATGGTGCCTACATCCTTGATGAGGCGCCGTGCACCAAGGAAACCTTCCCGTCTTGGGTGCCCACGCACGAACTTTGGACCCCGGAAAGTGACGGGTGGCGCACGCCGGTCGGCGAAGGTCTCAACACCACGTTTACGCGAATTCCCGTGGACGACCGTTCGCATATCGAACAGGCGACATTGACCCTGATTCAGGCGTATCGGGAACAACATGATGGCTCCATTCTCGTTATCGATGGAGCAGCCCGCAACCGTTCTTCTGCATGGTCAGCCGCCTTGGCCAACATCGGTTTGCAATGGGGTGGGGGTGGTGGGACGCTTTCGGAACAACCGATTCACCATGCCGTGCTCCATGCAGCGCAACTCGGCTTGGGCATGACCGCGTGGTCCTTGGCGTCGCTGTTGGGTGTGTGTACATCTTCCACCCTTCCCTTGCGCACCGATGTGTTTCCTGACCTCCAGCATCCGTGTCATCCCGAATGGCGCCCACAACCCGACCCTGCGGTCTTGGAAGAATTTGCACGCAACTTCCACGTGTTGGGTGGCCCCGGAGCCATTGCACGTTGGCTCGGCGTCCTCGCTCAAGCGCGACCGTCCTTCGCCGAACGCTCGCCCGAACAAAAGCAACGAGCGCTCGAGGAAACACAGTGGTACCTTGGGTGTTTGTTGCATGCGTGGGCTCCGCTTCTTCCACCAGACGACCTTCACCTGTTGAAGCGGGAACTTGTCGGATGCAGCACAGGTGAACAACTCCCATTGCCCTCCTCGCCCGAAACGGGCATGGGCTGGTTGACCTGGTACCTTTCAGCCATTGATGTTGTTCAACTCCAACAGCGACGTGCTCCTCACGATGCGGGTCTTGGAACGCTTCAAACGCTGCTCGATGCGTTGATCAAGGTTCAGGACAACCTCGAATCCAGCGGTCAAACGCTACCCCAGCAAGGACGCGCCTTCGTCGATGTGCTGGACCATATCGGCCAGTCAACCACGGTATCTGCCTCTTCTTCTCGAACCGCCAACATCAACATCGTCACCCCCGAAGATGCGCTTGGCTGTCAGGCGGATTTGATTCTGCTCGTTGGCATGGACGTAGATTCATGGTCGATGCGGACGCCCATCGTTCCGTGGTTGGACGCACAGGCCCAAGTTGAACTGGGGATGTTCCAATCCGACCTCTTGGTGAGGCGGGGACGTCATCACCTGCGACATTTGTTGAACGCAGCTCCGACCGTGGTCGTCTTCGACTCCTCACCGGAAGAAGGCGGTGGTCCAAGTGCCCCGATGGCTGAATGGCTCACCGATGTTCGGCGGTCAAATGCATGGCACGCCATGCGAGATCCACCTTCGTTCCTGCCCGAGGCCATGACGCAGGGCAACGAGGCCGAGCGCCGTTTTGCTTGGGTGGCCAGAGAATCGGGGCACGGCAGTTGGCTGACGCCGATGGTGCACGGGACGATTGAAACAAGCGAAGGCCTTCGTTCACTTCGACACGGCCACGCAGGGGCAGACCGTCGCCAACAACTGGGGTTGGACGTTCATGCTCGCTTGCCCTACGACGACGCCATCAACCATCCTGCAGCCGTGTTTGATGGCTACGAAGCCGGCATTCAGGGCGACCGTCGCCGACGGCAACCCAACACCCGTCACTTGAACGAGGGCGAAGCCCTCGGTTGGGAAGCCCGCCAACACCTGCTCTCCATCGACACGCTGGCCCTGCGCCCTACCAAGGCCAACATCCATCTTCCAAGCGTTTTGGACCATCCGTGGCCTCACCTCGGCCACCGGCACACCGGGAAAATCAGCATGACCGTCGATCCTCGGCCGTTGCCTTCCTACGGAGAAACCACCCTCTCGATTTCGCAACGGTTTGGGGACATGGGCGTGCCGTATGAGCGTGCGACCTGGTCACCCAGCCGCCTCGAAGCATGGCTCAAGTGCCCTCGCCAAGCCTGGTTGAAGCAGGCCCTGCTGGCCGATGACGACGACGGCGTGGAATCAGAAGACGTCGATGTTCGAACCCGGGGTCAAGTGGTTCACGATGCCGAGGCCGCCATCCTTCAGGGGCACGGCGTTCCGTTTGGCGGTGAAATGCTGTCCGGCATTCAACCCCTCCATGAAGGCCCGATGGGTGATGGCGACGCTGGCTGGCAGACCATCCTCGATTTTTTGCAAGACAACGTGACGTGGTTGGGTCGGCAAAACGCCGTTTCTGTTCATCGAACGCGGGACTTGGTTGACGCAAGTCCTGAAGAGTGGCAGGCGCTTCAGGAAGGAACGTTGGATTTGCCTCCAAGGGGTCGCTTGGCTCGTTTGTTGGAGGCGGACCTCGCCCTCCATCACGCTTCACCGGTTGCGGTGGAATGGCCGACCGTCACCGGCACGGAGCGCTCGGTTGAGATTGAAACACCGAGCCCAGACGATGAACCCACTTCGTTCCGCCTCTTCGGTTACGCCGACAGGGTGGATGTTCTGCAGTTGACCACCACGCAGGAACAGGCGCTCAAGGCGAAAGGCATCCTGTCGGACATCGCTCATGAAACACCTTACCCGCTCACCGGAGAACAACGTCCTGCTCAACGCTTGGTGGTGATTCGCGACTTGAAATCGGTTCAAGGCCCTGCTCCAAAATACGTCGGCCTTCGTCATTTGCGTTGTTTGTTTGAGGACCTCCAACTGGCCCTCTATGCTCGAGCATGGGAAGTGCTTCACCCCAACGACCGAGTGGTCGGCGTTGGAGCCAGTGAAATCGGGGAATTCACGACGCATTATGTGGAACTTGACACCGATTTGGAGATGCTCAACGAGAGCCTCGACATCGGTGAAATCACCAATGTGTTTCCTTTCCATTTCCCAGCCCATCATTCCGACGACACGGCCACCACCCCGTTCCGTCGCTGGATGGTTGAACGTCTGGCCGTGGCGCAGCGCGCTGTTGACACGGCCGCCAGAGGCCAGGTCAACCCAACCCCGGGTTCGCATTGCGATTACTGTGCCATCGCCACGTCCTGCGGTGCATCCACCCTGAACGGAGGTGGGGTTTGATGATTCATTTCAACACCAGTCAACGGCTCGGGTTGGACCTCGATCGCCACATTGCGTTGGACGCTGGAGCCGGAACCGGCAAGACGACCGTGATGGCCGAACGCTATGTCCAACACCTGCTCGCCTCCGACCAGCGTGCGACCCTCGTCACGCCAGCAGGGCCACGAACCCCGCTGACCGGTCATGGTGCCCTTCGAACACCCAAGCGGCAGCGTACCCAATTGAGCGAATGGCCCGGGTTGTTGCCTTCCGAAGTCGTGGCCATCACCTTCACGCGCAAATCCGCCGCCGAACTCAAGGCGCGCATTCGCCATCGGGTGAGTCAACTTCGTGCCACGCCGATGCAACACGGCGACGACGACGGCATCTTTGACCCGCGACTTCGAGGTGAAGACCAAGGCGACGTTGAGATGTTGCTTTCAAGTTTGGATGAAGCACCGATTTCCACCATCGATGCGTTCCTGAACCAGTTGGTTCAGCCCTACATCGACCTCGTCGCCTTGTACCCGTCCAATCAGCAGGTATCGGAGGAACGGGCGCCGTTGATGGTCAACGACACCTTGCACGCCGTATGGCGCATTCGGTCCACGGACGACGCCCGAGAAGCCGGGGTGTTGAACCATCACGATGCGTTCATCGAGGCTCGAAATCGCCTTATTGCCCGGCTTGGCGGTCAGGACCAAGCCGAAGTTGTCCTCAACGGGCTGCTCTCACGGTCGCTTTTCGTTGAGCAATCCCACCGGTCCATGATTCACCAAGCCCAACAGATGGGCTTGTCGTGGAGTGGTCGTGGCCCCGTCCCCGTCGCCGTCCTGCTCAACACCATCGCTGCACCCGTGGCCGATATTCTTCCTGATTTTGTCGTCGAAGTAGCCCAACGATTGAGGGCATGGTCTGACGAGTTCATCCCCTCCGCCAATTATTGCCTTCACCCTGCGGAAGCCGAAACCCACCTGACACGTTTCAACCACCTCCGCCGCCAAATCACGCAACCGCTGCCGACCGATGCGGGCGAGCAACTGGCATGGATGTGGAAGATTTTCATGGGGCTTGCCACGTATTCCGGTTTGGCCAAACCCTCCTGCACCTTCTTTCCCTCGAACAACTTGCCCAGCACGGACGACTGGCCAGGTGGGGTTCTGGCCAAATCCAACGTGCGGGGCATGAACGGTGGTGATCGAGACAACCTCTACCAGCGAGCGCATGCACACCTACCAGACCTGAAACGCTTGCTGAATTCAGCCAACGGTCGTCTGATTCGCTTGCTTGCTGGTGCAGCCTTTTGGTTGAATCCGGGTGACGGCTTCGACGGCATGCCACCCGATTGTCCGCTGCGTGTGGACCCGCTGGAAGAACCCCTTCCGTTGCTTCCTTCCGAGCGCGACATGTACGTCACCGCTTCGCTGCAAACCGAAGTGCTGGCCGATTTGATGGTGATTCACACGGCCTGTAACCAAATTCTCGCCCGCCGAAAATCCCTCGACGGGATGCATGATTTTGATGACATGCAGCGGTTTGCGGCCGACTTGTTGCTGGCACGATGCCCCGATGTCTGCCGTCACCGCTATCCGCCCGACGTCATCGACGCCCTCGACAGTTTGGGGGATGAACCGTGGAGCGACATGCACATTTCGAGGGCGATGACCATGCTCAACGATCGCCCCGTCCTGCTTGAAGATCTGCAGCGCAGGTTTGCGATTCTTAGCGACCTTCGACGGCAATATCGGGCGTTCATCATCGACGAATACCAAGACACCAACCCTGCACACTTTCGCTTGCTGGCCAGGCTTTGGGGGCGGCGCCATCAACGCGCCGACGACCCTCAGCGTCCGCGCGGGGCGTGGGACCCCACGGTGTGCATCGTCGGTGACATGAAACAGAGCATTTACCGGTTCCGTCAAGCAGAAGTTTCGGTGATGCGGCGGGCCGTGGCCGCTATTCGAGCCTTCAATGCGTTTGAGGTGAACGACCAGCGTTTGGACCACCTTCGCCAATCGGGATGTGGGCGAGACCCCCGCCCGGTGGGTGGCGGAGGCGAGACCGGTTCGTTTTCCAACGAGCACGATGGAGAAGGCTCAGCCCCTCACACCCATGTCCGGTTTGATGAAGAGGATGTTGCGAACCTCCCACCCATCACCGGAGAACGCCTTCAGCGTCGCCGTGAAGGGCACATTGACCTGACGTCCAACCACCGAACACGGCACAACTTGATGGAGACCATGAACGATGTGTTCGACGAGGTGTTCCATCCACGCTATCATGAATTGCCCGGGGACTGGCACGCCGAGCCTCAACGCCTCCGTCCCGCTCGAGCCACGGAAGAACCGGGTGTGCTGGAATGGCTGCTTCCCGTTCCCGGGCCACGAGTCCCCGCCCCGTTGGACCTCGACCAAGCGGTGAGTGCCTTCAACGACCCCGCCGCCACTTCGGTCCAACTCGAGCACGAATTGCTTGCTGACCGTCTGCACGCCTTGTTGCACGGTTCACCAACTCGTCTATGGGATTCATCGAGCGCAACATGGGCCGCTGTCACCGAATCTGGACCACCTATCCGTCCTGAAGACGTCATGATTCTGATCAATTCACGCAACCATTTGCCCGACCTCGTCGAGCGTCTACGAGCCCGGAACATCCCCGTCATGGCCGACCGACAGGGCCTGTTGTTGAACCAACCCGTCGTTCAACCCTTGATGGCGGTGCTTGCGTTGATGGCCCGACCATCCATGAGGAAGGCCGGTTTCGTGTTGGGGCGCTCTCCGGTCGTCGGCATGACTGAGCGGCAAATCCACGAAGCCTTCCTCGACCTTCCCACCGGCGACCCGGTCTTGCCCCAATTGATTCGTCATGCCCCCAACGAGGCCGTTGCGGCTTTGCTCGCCGACCTGCTTCAACTGATTCAGTGGGGGGCCGTTTACGATGTGTTCGATGCGGTGTTGGACCGATCGGATTTGTTGGTGGCTTACCCCGATGATGCGCAACGTCAGTTTGCCGAGGCATGGCTGGCCTTGGTGCATGGAATCGGTAAGGAAACGGGCCATGACATCTCGATGATGCACCGGCGCATGGTGGAAACGCGCAGCCTCGACGGAAAGGGACCCCAAGCGATCACCAAAGCCGACGCTTCCTCGGTTCAAATCATGACCATCCACGGCTCAAAGGGCCTCCAAGCTCCCGTCGTGGTGGTGTCTGGATTGTTCACCGCCGGCATGGCCGACGCCAGCAAATCCGTTCAAGACAACGTGCTGGTGACGCCCCAGGTGGTGGCGGGACGAATCCAACCTTGGCAAACCCGGGACCGACCTCACGACGGGTTGTGGGATTTTGCAAGTCAAATGAACAAGGCCCAAGACAAAGCCGAATTGCGAAGGAAATTCTACGTCGCACTCACCCGCGTCAAAGACCGTCTGATCATCACCGGGTCACCAGGAAATCGCTCAACGTTCGATGAGGTCAACGGGCCGCTGTCCGTTCGAATCGCTCCGGACCCGAGGACCATGGGGCGCATGTTGATCGAAGGGTTCCGTCGTGCAGCCTGGTGTGCAGGCGATGCTCAATCCCCTTGGCTCAAGGAGGGCGAGGCCGAGGCAGCCCAACTTCCAGCCTTTGAGCCGTTGAAGACCGAAACCCACCTCAATCCTGCGCTTTTGCTCAATGCCAGCCCCTTGGGCGAAGCAGGCGTGCAAGGCCTCCGTGTGTACCACCATCCTCGCTGCTTCGATGGGGTTCAACCCCTTTCAGTGCAACAGCGGGCCCGAGCGTTGGAAACCCATCTCGCTGCTGGTCCTCGTGCTCCTGCTCAATCACCTGTTCGGTTGTTGGTCGAGGAGAACATCAAGGGTGCAGCCCATCATCTCGACGCAACCCATCAATGCCAGCGAAAGTATTGGTTGGAACACATCAAGGGATGGCCGACCGAACCTTTCCGATTCCCTCGGCGAGGCGAAGAACCGCCGGCGTTGGAACCTTGGCCCAAGGCCACCGACTTTGGGTTGATGATGCACCGTGTTCTCGAAATCGGGTTGCGCAACCCGTTGAAGTTCCATGACGATACACCGGTCTTGGACCCGTCATGGGCGCACCCAAGCGAGGACGATTTGTCCTCTTCCTCCACCGTGGCTCGGGTCATGGAGGAATTCGGTCACGGTGAAGAACAAGCAGAAGGCTCGAGAGAAGCAGCGTGGCGCGATCGTTTGTTGCACCTTGGCGGGCTCATTGACCGCGGTCTCCTCGGCCGTTGGGTGCAAGGTGAAACCTTGAACGGATGGTCGGTTGAAGCGGTGCGAACGGAATTACCGTTTTTCCACCGTGAACAGTTGTTGATGGAGGGCGAAGCGATGCAGGCCTTGCTTCCAGCCGATGTTCGCCATGCTGCTACCATTCGCGGCATCAACATGGATTTCTCCGGTCGAGCCGATTTGGTGTTGGCGATGGTGAGCGAGAGCGGTGAAGGGGCGTTGCAGGTGGTTGACCTCAAAACGCGAGGATGTCTTCTGAAATTCAACGAGCAAAACCCCGGGGCGGGGCACGCTCTTCAGAAGAACCTCCCCGAAACCACGTCCACCGACCCTATCGGCGAGGAGGAGACTGAATTGTTGCACGAACATCGTCTTCAACTCACGCTGTATTCCATGGCGTTGGAGGCGATGGAGAACAAGAAACCGGTTGACCAACGACGCAGGGTGCTCCCGCCCGCGTTGCTGTTGGGCGCCAACGGACGAATCGTGCAACTCACCGACAAGCAGTTTGGTACGGCCAAACGCGATCTTCTTGACCATCTTCAATGGCGCTCGGCCGTTCATCTCAATCCTTTGTTGCCCGAACCGCCACGGTTGGCTGCGGGAAGCGAGTTGTGCCGAACTTGCCCGTTCTATCGTGGTGATCTTCGTCGATGTGGACCGGAGGGTGAACCGATTGGCTTCCGGTCGCTCATGGACGGTTCGCCGTGAGCACCAGCGTGCCGCTCCAACCTTCTTTTGCACCAACCTGCTCCGCCTTGATGTCAACGAAGCCAGCGTTGGCCAACCCCTCTTTCCAGGCTTCAATGGACAACGTCGTCATGTGAACTTCCAAGGAAACACCCCAATCCAAACTTGACGGGTTTTCGAGATAGTGGTCTACACCGATCACCAGTCGCCCACCGGGATTCATCCAGGCGTCGTGGACGGTCGAAAGGAAGGCCAACGGGTCATGCAAATAATACACGAATTCCATCGAGTGAACCAGGTCAACCGGTTCATCGGGTCGCCAATCGGGCAACATCGCTTGGGTGTAGGTCCCTTCGGGGTCGATGGCCTTGGCTTTGGCGATCATGGAAGGTGCCCCGTCCACGCCAGCGGCGCGCGTGCACAACGGGTGCTGGGTCAAGCGGCGAACCACCCATCCGTTCCCGCACCCAATGTCGATGGCAGAAAACGGTTCCTTTCGGCCTTCGAGCAAGCGGTCGAGCATGACCTCGACACTGGGCGTATGGCCGCGCTCCATGCCTTCATCTCGACCCGCATCGGCCCATTCGCTGAACAATTCGGTGGCGGGTCGCAGGCTCATGGAGATGGGCCTTTCACGGCTGTCCATGAAGATGTTCATGGCGAAAGGAAGATGCACACCCTACCCTTGGAGGTGTCATGCTCGATGCTTCAACAACGCTTGCCGATGTTCTCTATCCTGCTATCGAACCACACGCCAAGGGAATGCTTGAGGTCTCTGAACTGCACACCATCGCTTGGGAACAAAGCGGCAACCCCAACGGCATACCGGTGGTTGTCATTCACGGTGGGCCTGGTGGCGGCGCCCAACCGTCCTACCGGCAGTACTTCGACCCCGAGGCTTTCAACATCGTTCAATTTGACCAGCGTGGCTGCGGTCAATCCACCCCGTATGCTGAACTTGAAGACAACAACACCCACGCTTCTGTTCGCGACATCGAGGCGCTACGGAACCATCTGGGCGTTGAACGATGGCACGTCTTCGGCGGCTCGTGGGGTTCCACCCTCTCGCTCATTTACGCACAACATCACCCGGACCGCGTCCTCAGCTTGGTGCTCCGCGGCATTTTCATGTGCCGCACCTCCGAGTTGCACTGGTTCTATCAGGACGGTGCAAGCCATATTTTCCCCGATGCGTTTGAGCCGTACCGCGACCACATCCCTACCGCCGAGCAGGGCGACCTCATCCGAGCCTATTACACACGTCTCACCAGCGATGATGTTGAGGTGCGACGGGCTGCGGCGAAAGAATGGACGCGATGGGAAATGGCCACGAGCCGCTTGTTCCCCGACCCGGAATACTTGGACAAAGCAGAGGATTTGGACTTCGCCGTGGCTTTTGCACGCATCGAATGTCACTATTTCATCAACGCCATCTTCGTTGAGGAGGCTCACATTTTGAACAATGTCGACGTCATTCAACACATCCCCACCGTCATCGTCCAAGGGCGATACGACGTGGTGTGTCCTGCACGGAGCGCCTGGGAGTTGCACAAGGCCATGCCTCACAGCCGTTTGGTCATGGTGCCCGATGCGGGCCATTCCATGGGCGAAGTCAGCATCGCCCGCGAATTGGTGTCCGCAACCAACGCCCTTCGATAAGTCTTGAAGGCCGGCGAGGTCGGCGTAAACGGTGCATTTTGAGCGTCGGCTTGATAGGGAGGAGAGAACTCGCGAAGGGTGGAGGCTTGACCTCCGGGTGAAGACATGTCGGATGGAACCATCACACCAGAGGTCCGAATAAAAGAACTCGAAGAGGCCTTGGCCACCGAGACGGACCGTCTTCAGAAACTCTTTGCGGCTTACGAGACGCAGGAGAAGGAACTGGTCGATGCGAGAGCGGAGATTGAAGTTCTCGAAAAGGAAATCATCGATCGAGAAATCGAAAAAGAATCACTTGAATCCATCATCGCCGAGAAGGACGTGCGTGTCCGTGAACTCGAAATGAAGGCGACCAAATCATCGAAGCGAGTTGAGCACCTTGAGCCGGAACTCGACAAGATGGAGGAGAAGTACTCCCGTGAAAAAGACCGTTTGGGCAAGGTCTTCGGCATCGCAGAAGAGTTGGACAACGACCTTCGCTTGGCCGTCACCGAAATGAAAGCCCGCGACGACTGGTACGTCGCCCACATGCAAATCTTCGAAGACCTGAACAAGGCCATCAAAGAACGCTACGAGATGATCGAACGGGCCGTTGAAGCCGAACGCAAATCTCAACACATGTCCCGTGTGTTCACCGAGCGAATGGAAGAGATGGTGCAAGCCCGCTCTGAAGAACAAGCTCAGGAAGAAGCAGAGGCTGCTGAAGCAGAAGCAGCCACGGCCGCTGTTGAAGTGGTTGAAGAAGCACCGGCCGAAACCGAGGAAGCACCCGATGAGGAAGAAGCGCCTCCCGCAGATTGGGGCGACGGCGAAGACCCTTGGGCTTCAGAGTAAGGTGAGCAGATGGGCGGCTTGGCCCCTGGCGGCCACGGCCCGGTCTTGACCAATGTCATGATGGGCATCAGCGCGCTCATCATTGGCACGCTGATCGACCCACTCGCAGGTTTGGTGCCGTTGTTTGGCATGTTGTGCCTCATGTTTGCCGTGTTCCTCGGTTATTTTTGGAGGGACCCCGACCGTCCAGTTCCCCGAACCGACGGTGTCCTCGTGGCGCCTGCTGACGGCCATGTCATGTTTCTTCGTCGGGAGAGGGCGGTTGGTCAACGACCTCGCCAAGTCCATTTCGATGCCGGACAGGTCCAGTCGGACAGCGAAACCGGCGATTGGTTTGGCCAACCGCTTGACGAACCCCTTTCTTTTGCGACCGAGCAGCGCTTCGAAGCCGTTCCGGAAGGAGAGGAAGCACCAACCGACGTTTGGCGGATGGCCGTGTTCATGTCGCCCCTTGACGTGCATGTTAACCGTGCACCCGGTGCAGGCGTCATCGAACGCATCGAACACCGAACGGGCAAAGGTCGACGACGAGGGCCGTTTCGTCCCGCCTACACCAAAGAGAGTCAGTACAACGAGCGTGTCCGTTCCGTCCATCGTTTGGACAACGGCTTGCGAATTGAAATCACCCAAATTTCGGGAGCCTTGGCGCGCACCATCGTACCGTTTTTGCTGGACGGAGATGCCGTTCGGCGAGGTCAACGCATCGGCATGATTCGATTGGGTTCAAGAGTGGACCTTCGCGTACCGGCCGAGCGGTATCATTCATCAATCATCACCGCAGAGGCGAACCATCCCGAACACCCAAAGGGCATGCACGTGCAGGCTGGGACATCGGTGGTGTTTGAACCCGTGACGGAGGAAGAAGCATGAGTCGATGGAAACGCACTGTCCCCGCCATCCTGGTGTTCTTGGTCGTCAGTATGCCTGTGGTCTACTATCAATTGGGCAACTTGGTGTACACCCAAGCGGCAGCGAGCAACCTCGAGTGCTCGGGGCATTCGGCTCGAAACAGCCCCGATCACTTCAGTGTCGAACTGTGGCATGAAGACGTCACGACGGTGACGCATCAGAAGAACGAAACCCTCGCCGCCGCCCTTGAACCGTTGTGGTTTGACGCGTGGGAAAACGAGACCATCGACGTGCCCAACGAGGCCATCACGTTGGCCGCATGGGTGATGGAACACGACCCGTCCCAACCGTGGGTCCTCCTCGTCCACGGCATCCGGTCTTGCAAAGCCAATCACGAGGTGTTGATTCCCGCCGCATGGCTCCATCAGGCCGGCTTTAATGTCGTTCTCTTTGACGTGAGGGACCACGGCAACAGCACCGTCGAGGACGGTTTGGTGTCCGCAGGTCAACGAGAATATCGCGACCTCTTGGCGGTTTGGCAGTGGGTCCAAGACGAAAAGGGCGCTTCACCAGAACACATCGGCGTGGTGGGTATTTCGATGGGAGCAGGTGCGACCACCATCGCCTTTGAGCAGGAGCCTGCGTTGCAAGCCGTCTTCCTCGAATCGCCGTTCTCTTCCATGGGCACCATCATCCATGAAGAACTGGAATTCGCAGGTTTCCCACCCTTCCTGAAGGACGCTGCTATTTTTGCAGGAAAGGTCTCGTCCGGAGACGATCTCGTGAAACACGAACCCATCAACGCCATGAAGGCCGTTGGAAACCGTTCCGTCTTCATCACCCAATCGTTGGAGGACGTCCGCATCAACATCCACCATGGACAGTCGATGTGCGATGCCGCCCAATCCAGCGTGAACGAGGACGGCTTTGTCGATTGCTGGTTTGCTTCATCCGCCATCGCCCACAACGACGGCGATCGTGAAGGTGTTCTCTCCCACATCACCTTGATGCTCACCCAGCCCGACATGTATCGAGACCGATTGGTTGGATTTTTCGAGGACAGTATTGGCACGCACGATGCGGTGGTTTGAAACACAGGATACCGACGGAAGGCTGCGGTGAAGCCATGACCAAACCCAGCCCCTTGCTCGGCAACGGAGGGAAAGGGCTTCGTATTCACGACCTGGTCAAGGCACCGGCCAACACGCCTTGGGCGAAGGCGAAACAGCAGTCTTGGGATGCCAGTGAACCTGCAACGGTGTACACGACGCCCGAAGTTTTGGCGGACGGAACGCCGTGCGATGCCGTTACCGTGATTCTTCGCACCAAGGGCTGTCACTGGTGGTGGTCATCTGGTTGCACATTTTGCGGCTATTTCAACGACACACGTGACGACGTGACCAACGAGGATTTGCATGCCCAATGGCAGGCAGCCAAAACGAAGTTCAACGATTTTAACGACCAAGCGATGGTCAAAGTCTACACCTCCGGTAGTTTGCTCGAGGACCGGGAAATCCCCGTTGAGTTTCAAGAGACCGTGCTGCGAGATTGTGCTGAATTGGGCAAAGAACTCATCGTCGAAAGCCGTTGCGAACAGCTGACGGAGGAGAAACTCGCGTGGGCCACATCGATCAATCCATCCTTTACCGTCGCTATTGGGTTGGAAGCATACGACGACGAAGTCTTGCGCTTTCACGTCAACAAGGGCTTTTCGACCGCATCTTGGGACCGCGCCGTGAACAACCTCGCCATGTTCAATCTCCGCATCAAGACCTACTTGATGTTCAAGCCTCCTTTCATGAGCGAAGCCGATGCCTTGGACCACTGCGTGCGTTGGATTGAAGCGGTCGCCGAGCGCTCCGATGAGATTTCGGTCAATCCGATGAACATCCAACGCGGGACGGTGATCGACCGCCTTCACCGCCACCAAGAGTATCGTCCCCCTTGGTTGTGGTCGCTGGTTGAAATGATTCGGCGAGCCCACCCCGCCATTCACCCGGAAGGGGGCGTGAACGGCGATGCCGACCAAGTGGCTCGGCTCATCGTCCATCCGACAGCGGGCGGGAAGATTCGCGGGTCGCACAACTGCGGTTCCTGCGATGGCGAAGTGGTGGCCGCCATCGAGCGGTACGCTGTTTCCGGTAGTCTGGAGGAGTTTGACGGCCTCGCATGTTCCTGCCAATCCATTTGGGAAACGGAACTTTCGCTGGAACGCCAACTTCCTCTTCCGCTGGGTCTCTCCAAGCCGAGGCGAGGACGTCGCCTTGACGCCCTTCGTTCACCGTGAACAACGCCTTGCAGGGCGTGCTTTTTTGTCACTTCAAGTGGTGAATGTTTATCACCGCCCGTCCAGTCGGAGGCTTGACCCCTATGGGGTCAATTTGAGGTGCCACGCATGACAAACGCTCGAGCCCTACCCGACACGACCGTCGGGACAGGCGAACCCACGGCCAGCCGGATTGTCCTTACCCTGTTCTTCGTTGGCTTGCTTGGCCTCTACTCGTTGTTTTCAAACGTCTTTGGTTGGGACAGTTTGCCTCTTCTCGGCGAACTGGTTCCGCTGGTGCAAAATTTGGGTGGAAGCGGCATTTGGTACTATCTGATTGGCTTCTTGGTCGGCATTGGTGCCATTGTGGCCACCTTGGTTGGAGAGGTCCTTGCCGAATGATGGAGGTGTGATGCATGGAAACCATCTTCATTGCCGGCGGCTTCATGATTGCCGTCCTGTTTGCCCTTTCCCAAAGCCTCGCCAAGGGAGCAGGTACCGTTGGTCCTGCCCTCCAGTCCATCGGTCTGTTCATCCTACGAAAGAACCCGCCCGGTTTGGTCGATATCTTCGATGACAAGGACGGTAGCGGCTCTCGCACCTGGATGAATTTCGGGATGCTCTGGTTGGTCTTGGCCTCCGTTCTCGGTTTCCTCGCAGGTTGGCACAACTACGACCCAACCGCTCTCGATTCCCTTGCCAGTGTTGGTTGGTCCTACGACGACGGCTCAGCCCTTCGAGAAGCCACCGTGAACCTCCTGAGCATTGCCTTGCTGTACGGATTGGTCGGCAGCGCCATGGTCGCAGCCGCCCGAAACGGCAACGGCCGCTTGGCCAGTGAAGCCAACGCCTCCATGGTTGCCGTGTTGCTCTCCGGCGTCGTGGTGCTCACCTACCTCCTTCCGTTCGTCTTTGGCTTCCTCGATGTTGACACGTCCGAGAACCCCGTTCGAACCGTGCTGCTGAGCCTCGAGACCTTGGTGATGGGCATGCTCTTGATTCCCGTGTTGATCAACGTCCTCATCACGGTAGCACAGCGAGGCGATCAAGAGTTGCAGACCAGCGCCTGGTTCCTCATCGTGGGATTGACCGCCTACATCCTCTCGATGATGTACATGTTCTTTGGTGAACTCGCCGACGCCACCCAAACGGTGTGGTTCGCAGAGCGTGTCGCCCTGGGTTGGGTGCCGCTGGCCCTCATGTTCGCCGTTGGCTACCACGTGATTCCCATGGCCGCCAAGCAACCCATTTGGTCGGCATCGATGCGAACGGCCAGCATGTTCCTGCTGTTCGTGACCATTCCGCCGTTCTTCATGACCGAAGCCTCTGCGGGGAACTTTGTTACCAACCTCGGTGCCATTCTTCTCACGTTGGGCGTATTGCCCATCTTCGCCGCTTCCATCAACCTCTTGATGACCGCAGGCTCAGGATTGAGTGCTGTGGTCAAGCATCCCGGTGCCATGGCGGGAACCATGGCGTTCCTCGTGATGCCCTTCTTTGCCATTGGTGGTTACTTCACCGCCATGGACACCTTTGTTGGCACCGGTGAACTGGGCGAGATGGCTCACGCCATCAACATGGGCATGATGTTCACCGCCGGCGGTCTGTTGATGCTGGCTGGTGTGTTCTCCAACTACCCGCTCGCCATTGGAAAGCCGTTGGCCACCCCGTCCACCGGGAACCTTGCTGCTTGGATGGTGATGGTCGGTGGTGTCGCCTCGACCATTGTGTACCTGACCGGAGAGTTCACCACAAACGCCGTTGCATCTTCGAACATCGAAGACGTCGTGGCTGACAGCGGGAGTTTCTACCTCACCGGAGCGGGCTTGTTCTACTTGCTGGGCATCGGCACCATCCTCGCCACGATGGTGATGATTCGCACTGGCATTTCAGCCACCGGGCGTTCGATTGAAACCCAAGTTACCACCGATGTCGCCACGTACACCATGGTACCGGGTTCCTCAACCACCATCCGTGCCCTCATCGGGCGAGGCGTCGGCGTTGATACGGAACTGGTGGTCAGCGAAGCCGAGGAAAACGAGGGCGGCTCAACCGTCATCGCCGTTGATGCGGCTCTTCACAACGACGAAATCACCGAATTCCCGCCCACAACGGCCGGGGCCATGATCGAATTCGTTCAGTACCTCGTCAACACCAAGCAATCGGTGTTTGAGCTGTTCCGAAGCATGGACCTTGACGATTCTGGAAAGATTGACAGCCGTGAATTCCTCGCAGCCTTGGAGGCTTCCAATATCTCGGCTCTTTCCTCGATTGAAGCAGCCGATCTTGTTGAGAGCATGGATCTCGATGGTGACGGTGAGTTGAACCTCCCCGAACTCGATATCGCCATCGCACAAATCAAGCGAGACCACGACATCGTTCCCACTTCCGAAGAGGAGTGAGCCCCACAAGAGGGGATTTGGTTGCGCATTGGATTGGTCGGCAAACCCAACGTTGGCAAATCCACGTTGTTCAGTGCAGCCACGCTTGCACAGGTTGACATCGCCAATTACCCGTTCTGTACCATCGACCCCAACATCGGCGTAGCCTTTGTTGAAGCTCGATTACCGTGCCCCTGCAAAGACCTTCGAGAACGCCTCGAAGCGGAGGGGCGAATCGATCCTGTTTCTGCCGATGACCCTCGCCAAGGCAGCCTCTGTTCACCCCGAACAGGGTCCTGCGTCAACCACCGGCGTTCCGTTCCCGTTGCGCTGGTCGATGTGGCAGGTCTGGTCCCCGGAGCCAGCGAAGGTAGAGGGCGTGGGAATGCGTTTCTGGCCGACCTCGCCAACTGTGACGTGTTGATTCAGGTGGTCGATGCTGCTGGGTCCACCGACCTCGAGGGGCAGTTCACGGGAGCCACCTCATCGCTTGATGAAGCGGTTGAATCCGTCCATGCCGAACTTGCCTTTCTTGAAACGGAATTGGATGCATGGATCGGCGGATTGCTCGAAGATGGATGGAACCGAGGCGTTCGACGGGTTCAGGCAGAAGGTGAGAAGGGGCTGATGGCCTTCGTTCAGGAACGGTTGAGCGGGTTGGGTGCCACGCACGCACTGGTGTCTCAGGGGATGGCGTTTTTCAACGAACACCACAGCGTTGACCAACAACCGTGGGACTGGGATTCAACGACGCTCCATCGACTCGGCGAGAGCATGCGCCGTTTCCTGTTCCCCATCGTGTACGCCGCGAACAAAGCCGACCTTGCGCCGCAAGGGGTCATTGAACGGTTTCCCGACCACACGATGGTGGCGTGCATGGCCGACATGGAATTGGCCTTGCGAAGAGCGGATGGTGCCGGTCTCATTGCGTACCAGCCAGGGTCGTCCTCCTTCACGATTGAACCGACAGCATCGTTGAGCGAAGCGCAAGAAAAAGCGTTGATTCACATGCAAACCCGGCTCGGCGATTCCGGCGGGACCGGTTTGGCGCGGTTGTTTGACGAGGTTCTGTTTGACCGACTCAACCGCATTGTGGTGTATCCCGTGCAGGATGAAACACACTGGGTTGACGGTGATGGCCGTGTGCTTCCCGATGCCTTTGTGGTTCCTCAAGGGCTTCATGCCAAGTCATTGGCAACGCTGGTTCACACCGATTTAGGAGAGGGGTTCATTCGCGGCGTGGACGGTCGAAGCCGTCGCATCGTGGGCGCAGACCACGAATTGAGTGACGGTGACGTGCTAAAGATTCACGCCAAGCAATGAGCGTTTTCAGTGACCTTTCGGTCGGTCGTAGGCTGGCGTAAGCCGGGCCATATCACCCGAATAGCGGCCGCCTCGATAGATGAAGAGCACGGGCGCTGCCAGCGTGAGCAACAAGAGCAACCCGAGGAAGAACAGACCCCAGGGCTTGACGTCGGCGAGGGTCGCTCCCCAAAGCACCCACAGGAACGGGATGTAGAGGAAGATGCTGTAACGTCGCGCAACGGCCGAAAAGCGAGCGCTTGAAACACTCTTGTTGAACAAGACAGGAACGTCTTCTTGCGACACCAATCCCTGTTCAACACCGCAACGAACGCAGACCTGCGTGTTTGGACCGTTGCCGTGAATGAAAAACTCACGCGGATAGGTGCTACTGCAGTGGCGGCAGGCTGGCATGGTGGTCCCTCATCTTGGCCAGCGTGAAGGGATTCTTCAACCATCCGATGAAATCCCAAGGAATGCACCGATGAGGTCCGCTCCGTTGGGTGAACCGATGGATTCAGGGTGGGTTTGAACGCTGTGAATGGTCATCTCAGGATGGTGCAAGCCCATGTTGAGGTGCGTCCCTTGTTCGTGTGCGTTTTCCACCAAGGTGTGTTGACCGTCTCGCTCAACAATCAAGGAATTGTATCGTGTTAAGGTCACCAAGTTTCCTTCCATGCCGGCAAAGAGCCCTGTTTGATCGTGTTCAATCGCTGTGGGGACGCCATGGATTGGACCATGGGGCGAGGGACGAACCCGCCACCCGTCGGCAAGGGCCAAGGCTTGGTGACCGAGGCAAATGCCAAGCACAGGGCACGGGACGTCGCCTGAAAGCGCCATTCGAGCCAAGGCCATGGTCACCGGACAGTCTTCGGGAGACCCGGGGCCCGGTCCGAGAATCAAGTGCGACGGTTTGAGTTGAGCGAGCATGTTGCTCAACGCCTCTGCATCGCCAAGATGGGTCGTGGACGGGGACCGACCCTCCAACACCGTGACGTCGTGGCCTCGTTGAGCAACGGCGTCGGCGATATTGTACGAGAACGAATCGAGGTTGTCCACAAACAACACACCGGTGGGGTGCTGATCATTGAGAACGTCGTCCAGTGACCGGATAGTGCCCACATTGGTTGAAGCATTTCGCGTGGTCACGGACTCAATGGGATGGATGCTTAACTTCCCGGTTGGAAGCGACACGTGCTCCTCTCTCATCCAGCCGGCAGCCACACGCAGCGCTGCACCTTTCCACGCTGCTTCTTCGACCTCTTTCTCGGGGTCCGATGCGATGGTGATTCCGCCTCCTGCGCCCACCGATGCTCGCCATGTCGTGCCGTGACGATGTGCTTCAAGCGTGCGAATCAGAATGTTCCATGCAGCCAGGCCTCGATGAACATCGATGTAACCGATTGAACCGGTCCAAAACGACCGGGGCATTTGTTCCAGTTCGTCGATGACAGCGCACACCACGGTTCGTGGGCATCCGGTGATGGAACCGCCGGGGAACACCGATTGCAGCGCAGCAGCAGCCGTAGTGTCCGGTGCGAGCGTGGCCGAAATATGGCTGACAAGGTGCTGAACGTTGGCGTACGCTTCAACGTCAAACCGGTTGACGGTGATGCTTCCAGGCTGCGCAATGCGGGTGAGGTCGTTACGCATCAAATCAACGAGCATTCGGTGCTCTGCTCGTTCCTTCTCATCCACGATCATCGCCTCTCGAAGGGCTTGACTTTCCTCCATCGTTGCACCTTGCGGGCAGGTGCCTTTGATCGGCGACGTCTGAACGGTGGTTCCGTCGCACGCCAGCAAGGATTCGGGCGACGAACTCGCCAAGGCGAACCCAAGGTCTTCTCCTTCCACATAGGCAGAGAAGGGGGCTGGATTGATGCGAACCAACCGGTTAAACACGGCGAATGGGTGGTCGATTTCCCCCTGCCAGTGCTTCCCGATGTTGACCTGGTACACCTGCCCGTTGACGATGCCTTGGCGAACCGTCTCGATGTTGTCTTGATGGGTTTCGTCGGTGTGGGTGACCGCTTCACGGGCTTGGAAGGGTTGGTTGGATGGGGGCACGGTCGAGTTGTCTCGCAGTGCCAGCCGGGCTCTGTCACACCATGTCTCATCGTTGCCGAACACGGTGATGTCTCCCGAAGCCGCCTCAATCGCCACGCCGCTGGTCACGTACCACAGCACGGCCAACAACGCACCTTCTTCGGGCGGGTGCTGAAGGCGAATCGGTTGCGTCCACTGCACCAAGTCGTACGCCAGAGCACCCGTCCAGAACGGGCCTGGTGGAAGGCGGGTGTTGTGCGGTTCGGCAAAGGTTTCGGCGGATGTTTCGTTCGTGAGTTTGTCAAACAGGTCCTCGAGGTTGCGGGTGCGCAGGGTCACGCTGTGGTACCACGAGCCGTGTTTCCATTCCTCGACTTCAGCCTTGAGGAGCGGGGCCTTTTCGACCAGACGAACATCGCCGCTGATGGGCGAGTGCGGTGGAGCTTCGCCAAGCAGGTCGCGTGAGGGTTGACGCACCACCACGCGCTTCTTGGCTGGAGCGCCAACCAGCGAACAGGAAGCGAGATGGGACGCCGGCCCGCCCGAAAGGAGGATGGTTTTGTCGGGCGAACCGTGACGAAGGGCCATCTTGCCAAGCAGACCCTGTGAGGTCAACTGTTCAACGACGGCCATGACTTCATCCGACACGGTCATGCCCCGTTGTCGACCACGTGTCCGCTTTGCTATAATGTTCCTCAAGCAGCCGACGGCATCGCTCAGAGAGGGTGGTTGATGTCCCGACGGGCTCGCCGTCCAGTGTGTTGACGCGACACACCCCCATCCCGGTTCCCACCAGGATGAGTTCAGCGCATCGTGCCACCATTCGTTCGTTCAGTTTGCCTCTCACCACGGGCAAACCGAGGGAAGGGAGGTGTTCGGTCAGGATGGAGGCGGTGATGCCGTCCACGCCTCCTTGTGAAGCATCAGCAAGCCACACCGTTCCGTCTTCGTCCAGCACCATCGGTGTGGCTCGGTCACCGTCCACGATGCCGTGCTCGTGCACCATCAGGGCAGCATCGCAACCGGCATCTTCGGCTGCTTGGTGTGCATCGGTGTAGGCGGCCCATGCACCGTGCTTGCAGCCGTTGGTTCGTTGGTTCCATCGTGGGGCAGGTACGGTGATGGCTTCGATATCCTCGTTGCGAAAGGCGATGTTCCGAATGTCAATCGACCATTCGTTTTGCGAAGCCGAAACGCCGATTCGAACCAAACGCCAATCGGTTGAAGACGCCAAGGCTTCGTTGACCGGGGAGGTTTGCGGGAGCGTAATGCGAAGCCGTTGAGCATGGTCCTGCAAGCGCCGTTCGTGCCGTTCCCAATCGGCCACGCACCCCTCTTGGTTCAACAGCACCGTGGTGAACACTTCATCTCGGGGGCCATTGGATGCCACGAGGTCACCTCATAGCAGGTCGTCCAAGAACGATGTGTCGATCTCGGGCATCTTTGCTGGTTTCGGAGCGTCATCGAGCAGGCCATCAAGCAGGTCGGTGTTGACTTGAGGCTGCAACACCGGTTGCTGTGGCTGGTACACCGAGCGACCAAACGAGTCGGTTTGTATTTGGTTGGCGGCAGCAAAGATGTCATCCGCTTGCTGCGGACTGATGCCGGGCGGTGGAGCGGGCGCTGGCACGGTTGGCGCTGCGAGCACACCACCGTCTGCGCTCCACGAAGGGTCTTGGATACCCCACGTTGCTTCCTGCAATTCCCAATTCTTGGAACGCTTTGAGGCGTTTCCTCGTGAGCGGACGATGAGGACGAGCAGGAGCATGATGATGAGCATCATGCCAACAGCGATCAGGTTCGGTCCGGTGAGCAGGGATTCCAAGGAGAGTTGCCCGCCGTCGTCGGTAATTTGGTCGGTGGTTCCACTTCCGTCCAACGGATTCAATTTCACAGCCTCCACCGTGGATTTGGCCACCGTCTCGTCGTACGGTACAACGGCAACATACCAGGCGCTTGCGTTGTCGAGGCCGTCAAACAAGGACGGTGTGATGAGGAAGGTGTTGGCCGAGATGGTTTCGCCGACCATCGTCGCTTCGCTGGTGTCGCTAAACGCTTCTTGGGCGATGTAGATGTGGTATCCCTTCACCTTGGCGTCAGTCGAGTGTTGCCATTCGACAAAGACGGCCGTCTCCTCAAACCACGAGGCTGTGACACCCTTGATGTCGGGAAGGTACACGCCCGGGTCGGTGACGCCTTCATCGGTGCTCGCTGCGGAGACCACGGTGAGCATGGTTTCATGGGCGTTGCCTGAGGTGTCGCGAGCGACGACAGCCACCCAAATCTCTTGACCGGCGATCACGGGGATGTCACCCGTCACGACATCGATGGTCAACGGGAGCGTTGGGTTTCGCCCCAGCGTTGCAATTGGAATGAATTGCTGGTTCTGGCCGGTCACGGAGGTGCCAAAGTCGTAGGCAGCCCCGTACACCTCGTAGGCTTGAATATCATCGGCTTCGGAGAGGGCAAACTCCAGCAGCAGGGCTCCGCCATCGTCGTTTGGTCGGTCGGACAACTGGAGGTCTGTCAGCCGGTCGGGAGCGGTGTTGTCGTTGAGGTTGTCAATGGGCTTCACCTTGGCTTGGGTCAAATCGGTGAGGAAGACGTTTCCTTTCAAATCGTGAACGGTCACGGCGACGAAGAGTTCGATGTCCGGTTGAATGAGGCCTGGCTCGCCAGCGGTGATGGGGCTGCCCTCGGGCACGTAGAGGGCGTTGGAGAGCGTCAACTCGATTGGGTTGGTGCGCTCATCGATCCATTGCTTGTTGAACGTGAAACAGCCGCAAGCATCGGGGTTGGTTCCAAACGAGGCATAAGCCAAGGACAGGTCGGTCACCGGGACGTTGGCGACCCAAACCGTGTAGGAAGCGAAGTCCTCAATGGTCGATGGTTCCCATACGACGTCGATGGCGGTCCCGTCGTCATCGGCGTGGTCAAAGGCCAGCAACGAGGTGATTCTGGGCGGTGTGGTTCCTTGACCCACGGTGTTCTGGAAGGGTGTCACGGTGACGAGAAGCACATCGTCGGTGTTGCCGTTCAACCACACATCGTAGGCAACGACACCAACGGTGTAGACCTGACCGTCGATCAGTGGCACACCGTCCAGTGTCGAAATCAAGGTTCTCGTCTCATCGCAGGGGTTGAGAACAGCGGCCTGCGCGAAGCCATCAACGCTTCCTCGCGTTTCTGTTTCGTCGCTCTCCAGACCGCCCTGCTGCATGAAGACCGTGTAAAAGGCGCAGTCTTCAGCGGTGCTTTCGTTCCATTGAACGGTGATTCGACCACCTTCGTCCTCGGGAACATCGCTGGCCGTTGTGCCTTCAACGGGGTCGGGAGGTGTGTTGTCATTGAGTTCACCCGTCGGTACGATGGGGCCAACGACCGTCATGTCGGAGAGGTTCTCTTGACCAGCTTCGTCAACGCAGGTCAATCCAATCCACACCGGGACGCCGGGGGTCAGCGAAAGCACGGTTTGGTTTCCTTCGTTGGGAACATAACTTGTGAAGGGGGTGCGTCCAAGGGCATCGGACATGGGTGTCGTTCCAACGTAGATGTTGGTGCGAGCGAGGTCCAAGGCGGTGCATCGAGCCCATTCGAGTTCAACATCACCGTCTTCGCCGCTGCTCCCCACGGGTTGGGCGGCGGCCCATTCAGGTGCTGCGGGGACTTCGTCGCTGGGAGAGGCAGGTCCGAAAGGCGCTGAAACCTTACCCCATCGCCCGTCGTTGTATTCCACGACCACGACGGCATGGTAGGCCGTGCCGTCCTTCAGTGGCTGTCCGTTGGCAGTTTCAACATCGGCCGAAAGCCGGCTGTGCAGCGAGATGGATTTGTCCGGGGCTTGACCGAGAAGGTTGAGTTCCGTTGGGGGCGAGGCCCACGGGCCTTCGTTGAGGAAAATCAAGTACCGAGCGAAATCCTCGTCGTGAACCAGCGACCATGAAGCGGTCAAGACGCCACCTCCATCGTCGGGTCGGTCAACCAACTCTTCCATGGCCACCGGGGTGTCGCTCCGGACGTAATCGTAGGTGAGGCGAACTTCCATGGAACCGTTTGAGGGTGCGTACAGGCGCAGGGAAACATGGCGTGTGTTGTTGTAGAGCAAGCCGTTGTCAACGGCATCTTGCAGGTTCAGGGCCAGCGATGGGTCGTTGCTCAAATCCAAGGTGACGTCGTAGTTCAACGACACCGATTTGGCCCAAACCGCGGCTCCGTCAACCGGGGAAGTCATGACAATGGGGACGTTTTGGAACAGCAGGTTGTGCACGCCGGCCGTTCCTTGCGCGGGGTCGAGCGAGAACGGGTCGTTGGGTGAGACCAACGGGATGCTCATGCCCGGGTGAACCATGTCCGTGACGTTTAGCCCACCACCGTTGTTCATCGCTCGCAAGGTGAGCGGGAGGGCGCGGCGCATCGTGGCTTCGTCCACCGGCGGATATTGCCCGTTGGTGTACCATCCACGCAACCCGTTTTCGGTGGTGACCCAGATGTGGTTTGCACCCAACGTACCCTCGATGACGTCACCTGGACGAAGGGTCGTAAGCATGGCATGATCGGCCGTTCGCGCCTCCACCAGCACGGCGTCGTTCTGACCAGCCAGGACGAGCACCTCGTCCCCGTTGCTCATCATGGACTGTACGGGGTATTGGTTTTGGAGGAGTTGCCGACCGTCCTCAAAATCACCGCTGGAGGCGTTCCAGTGCGTGAGGGTTCCCAGTTCGGTAGCGATGTGCAGACCCCACCAATCATCGGTCATCGAGGTGACCGTGTTGGAAGGCAACTGGTCGAACCGATTCGTGGAGGTGACCTGCTGGGTCGTTGGGTCAAGGATGCTCACGCCGGGGCGTTCCGTGCCGCGTCCGTCGTGGCTGATGAGCAACGTCGTCACACCGGAACTGGTGGTGCTGGCGACCAATCCCCACGCCGAGTTGCCCATGAGCCCGTTTGAGGTGGTGAGGGTGGTCCCGGTTCCTGTGCTTGCATCCCAGACAAATACACCGGAGGGAGTGGCCATGTAGATGTCGTTGCCAACGGCCACCACGTCTTCCACGATGTCACTGGGCAGTCCGTTTGCGGACGTGATGGAATCCATCCAGTCGTTGGTGGTGTAGTTCCATCGCCCGATACCTCCGTTGGTGGCGATGTAGAGGATGGTGCTGGTGTCAGCAAAGCCGTTCACGATGTTGGAGGGGAGTCCAGCGATGAGTCTGCCGTTGCCAAATTGGTCGGTGCTGGGATTGAACACTTGGACACCAGGAGGGCTTCCCCCGTCACCCGCAAGACCGATGATGAGGTCGTTGTTGTAGAGGTGCATGGTGTCGAATTTGCCGTGAAGGGCACCCGACAACACCGAGAGACTACGGGTGGTGGTGTCCAACTTCAGCATGCCACCCGGGTTTGAGGCGATGTAGAGCTCGGTTCCGTCAAGATAGAGGTCGCTTGCCAGGGTGTTGCCGGGGAGGGTCCAACCGAATTGCCATTCCACGGAACCGTTGGGCAGGAAGGTTCCTTGCAACAAACCCGTTCCTGTGGCTCCAAAGTTTCCTGCTCCACCTTGAACGCCGCCAGTGGCTGCCCAAATATGGGTGCTGTTCGCCTGCATGGCGGTGACTTGGCCGCTGACCAACCCCGGAAGGTCAACCACTTTTTGCATCCCGCTTGAGGACAGTGTCGAAACGTGAGAATAGCCAGAGGAGCCACCCGCTTGGCCGATGAGCCACTGAGCGTTGCTTCGTTGCCACTGGAAGGACGTGACGGATGAACCGGCGCCGTACACTTGTGCTTGCAACGCCGTTGCACCGTTCGCAACCAGTGTGGAGTAGCCACCTCCAATGAGGTTTGAGCCAGACACACCGACGCCGTGACCGACGAGGAGTTGGGTGCCTGAATGAGCAAGACCGTCGTACCACACCCGATCGCTTGGGAGGTTGTGGCTTGCCGTGGTGAGACTGGACAGGAATGCATTCGTTGCGTAACTGTAACGGGAAATGGGTTGGTTGTCGTTGTAGTAGCCGATGTACAGCGTGTCTTGAGCGTCGCACGCTACCGACGAGGGACCAAACCCATCGAGTTGGCTTCGGTCGAAGTCCGATTGCACGCTTGCGTTTTGCAAGTCGATTCGAGCGATGCCGCCGTTACCGGCGTACATCGCAATGTTGAGCAATCCACCGCACATTTCCATCGAAATCGGGTAGCCGTCGGGGACATTGGTGGTGGAATCGGCGGGATAAGCGGTCCATGCGCCGGCAGCGTTGCGGTGAGAGATGATGCCCTCAACAAAGCCACCGAAGTTGCTGAATCGGGCGCCACCCACCACGAGGTTGCTGCCGTCGGTCCACAACTCGTAGAACCGGGAACCAGCGTTGCTCGGCAGCCCGTTGCCTGCCGTCCATGTGGCTTGCCATTGGTTGGTGGATTCGTTGTAGCGGAGGACACCGTCCTCGGTAGCGAACAGCGTTTCGCCGTTGTATTCAACGATTCCTCGAATGGGGAGGTCAAAGGTGTTCCACGAGTTGACAAGCGTTTGGTTGCTGTCGTAAAGGTCGAGTCTGAGCTCCCCCCAGGCCACCCAAGTGTTGCCCAGCGAGGATTCGTAGGCGGTGACCCGATCGATGGAACCGGTGGGCAGGATGTTGGTTGCAAAACTCGAGGTCGCCGTGTTCCAACGGGCGATACCGCCTGAGCCATCGGCGTTCCACCATTGGCCTGAGACAAGGCTGACCAACAGTTCATCACCGTGAAGTTCCATCTTGACCACATCGCCTCCGTTTTCACCTAACCGGGCACCGATGTCGAGGTTGCTGTAGGCGGTGAGGTTGGCCACGTCGAGCCGACTAACTTCGTCGCTAGCGGTGCTGGCGTGATAGTAGAGGATGTTGTTGTGAATGATCATGTCGTGTGGCGGGCCGTTGGCGGTGTACAGGCTGCTGGACCGCTCGATGTCGTAGGCTTCGCCACCGGTGGTGACGTTGATGAGTTGGAAACCGTCGTCGCCGCCGACCCACAAGAGGTTCGGTCGAATGTCGGCAACCAATCCTGTGACGTCGTCGTTGCCGCCGTCGAGCACGCCGTTGTCTTCGGTGAAGGGCGTTAACCACTGGTTCGAGGAGATGTTGTAGCGCAGAACGCCCAAGCCTTCGGTGCCGATGTAAGCGATGTCGCCCATGATTTCGACCACGGCGTTACCGGTTTGGGTGCCCTCTCCCCAGTTGGTGCTGTGTTGGAAGTTGGATTTCGTGACCAATCCAACGCCAGAGTTGGTCCCTCCGTAAACGTAGGTGTTGTCGACGCCCACACTGTAGGTTGCCCAATTTGGCATGCCGTCGTAGACGTTTTGACAATCGTTGATGGCCAACGACGACAGGGTGTACTTGCACAAGCCGATGTTCGTGCCGGCGTACAGTGAACCACCGTCGATTTCGAAGTCGAAAAATTGCTGTGGACGGGTCTGCCACGAGGAGCCTTGACCAAAACTCGTGGCTTGGTTTCCATCCCATTTTCGTGCGCCCTGTTGGGTGCCGATGTAAAGATTGGAGCCATCTGATTCGAGGGCATAGATGTTGTCCGAGGGCAAGACGCCGCCTCGATTAGCAGCCGTCAAAGGCGAGAGGATTTCACCCGTACTCATGTCCTTCCTTGCAACCCCGTAACCTTCCAAGCCAAGATGAAGGATGGAGGCCACCATGGCCACTGGGGCGTTGTTCACGCCGTTGATGCCCGTTGATCCCCAGGGCTCAAGCCAGGTGTCGTTGGTGATGTCGTAGCGCAACACGCCGCGATTTTCCGTGGCTACGTAGGCTGTGGAGCCGTACAAGGCGACGTCGCCGAGGAAGGAGGTTGGCAAGCCGTTGGTGGTGTCGTAGGAGGTGCACGCACCCGTGGAGCGGTCAAAATGGGCAAACGTGCCGCTGTCAAGCGAGACCACCACCGAACCGCTGTCGACAGCCACGGAGAGAATCTCGGCTGACGAAGGATAACATCCGTTGGTCCCGTCCCACGCTGTCATCGTTCCCGTTGACGGGTTGATTTGTTCAACGGCGGTCGGCGTGCTTCGGGCCACGAAGACATCGGTGCCGTCGGTGGTCAGTTTCCAAGCGTCACCGTTGAGTGACCAAGGGGTCAACCAAACGGCGTTGTTGATGTCGTACCTCGAGATGCCGGTTCCGTCGGCAGACCCGATGTAGAGCACACCGTTGAGTTCAACCACGCCCGTCATTTCCTCGGTCGCCGGACCACTGGCGAGGACGATGTTCTGCGTCAAGACGGGCGACTGTCCGGGAGAGAGGTGAGCCAATCGTCCGCTTGCGTCGTTGACCAACAAGCCGTCGGTCGATGGAGCGCCGGGACCTCCGCTGTTCCAGACGATGAGCGCATCTCCGTTCCCTGCCAAGTTGAGGTCGCTGAGTGCGTACGTTGTGGAGAACACACCGTTGCTGGTGTTGTATGTGTGAAGGTCGTCACCGTTGAGAATGAACAAGGTGCTACCTACACGCTCAATGCCACCGATGTCGTTGCTGTTGAGCCAGTTGGCTGACGTCCATGTGGAAAGCCAAAAGCCGGCCGCATAGTCAAATCGCCCGACACCGTTGTCGGTGGAACCCAGAAGGAGTTGATTACCGGACACGGCGATGTGCGCCACGTTGTCCGAATGAAGGCTGTTGGCTGTGCTCCATGTGGACAGGCCCTGGTTGCTTCCGGTGTCGTACCGGAGCACCCCGACGTCTTCGATGGAGGCGTAAACGATGCCGTTTGCATCGTGCATGGCGAGGGCTTGGGTGGGTGCATCGATGCTGGTGACGGTGATGACAGAGGACCATGCTCCCGCCACCCACTCGTACAAACCAAGTCCGTTGGAAGCGAACACTTCACCGTTGGAAGTTCTGTGAAATTTGTCAAAATCACCGGGGCCGAGCGGAGCTACACCGCTGCTATCGGTCAGCGACATGGC
>JALRLQ010000110.1 GCA_023254365.1 Candidatus Poseidonia sp.
TGCCCAGCGGCGTTGGAACCCCAGCACTTCGTATCGCTGTCGATGGTCAACACGCAGGCATGGTCGGCCCCCAAGGAAAGGTGCGTGGAGGTCCCACCAACGTTGAAGCCGTGAACGCCCCAAAAGCCGCCTGCGCCGTACCAATACGTCCCAACGCCCTCAACGGACGTGGCGATGGTGAGGGTGCTGCTGCCGGCGGGGACAAACACCGTCACGCGTTCGCTGGTGAGTCCTGCCGAGCCCGGCTCAACGACGGTGTGGCTGATTTGCGAGCCCGATTGGTGCACAGCGACGTCGAGGAAACTGTCGTTCCAACCGTCGGACCGGGTCACGGCGGTGAACGACAGGAACGCTGAGGTGGGGAGGTTGAGGGACAGGTTGGCCGAAGCCGTGTGGATGGCCCCGTTGTCCAAGTAATAATTGGTGAACAACAGCATGCCGTTCGTGACGGAGGTCCCGCCAATTTCCGTATTGTAGGCATAGTACCCCGAGCCATGGCCGGCGTAGTACGCTCTTCCGGTCCCGCCGGAGTCAGGCAGCGCGTTGCTGAACGTGTCAAAGCCGCCGCGGGTACCGGAATCGTCGGTGGCGTTGGGTCGCCAAAAGGTCCAGTCGCTCAGGTCGCCCGAACGGATGTCGGCGTCGATGTTGGGGTAACCCGTCACCGAGTAGGTCGCCATGGGCGTCGTGTCCGCTGGCGGAAGGTTGGATTCGGGCTCGGCGTCCTCCACCACCACCCACGGCCATCCCTCAAGGTAACCCGTTTGCGGCATGAGCACCATCAACACCACCAGAACCCAAGGTCGAATTGCTCGGGCATGGCCTTCGCCGCTCATGGTTGAACAACGGCGTTGCCGTATTAGACCGTTGACCTATCATGAACGGGAAGGGTCAGTTTTCGTTGTAAACAGCGTGCACCAGTTTGGCTTCCCCTGCTTGGAGATGCTCGCTCACCGTGGCTTGACGAACGCCCATCGCATCAGCGATGTCCCGCTGCGTGCACCCCCGTGGCCGATCGTAGTAGCCCATTTCCAACGCCGTGCTCAACACTTCGGACTGGCGGGACGACAGCGTGCGCATGGCGCTGCTTTGATTCAAACTGCTCGTCACCGTGGTCAACTTGAACCGCTGCCCCAGCAACGCCACCATGCCCTGCCGAGCGGCTTTGATCTCGCCCGGTGTGCCACGCACAGTGAGGTGGAACGTGTCGTGCTCGAGCACCGTGGGCGGCGACCACCACACGCCGGTGAACGAAGCGAAGAGGCGAGCGATGGGGCCGCTCAACGAGATGTCGAGCAAGGATTCATTCGCCGTTGCCTCCAAGACGGCGTTGACCCGGTATTGGTCGTGCTCGTCAAGGTGCGCATTGGGGTGAGCGTGGACGGCGTGTGCCAAACACCGCAATTCGCCTGGATGGGCTGCGGGTTGTTCTCGAAGGAATTCGAGGCGGTCAAAAGATTGGAACAACGCAGCACCCGGCAGTTCCTGGTGGTCCTTGGCCTGCATGATGATCTGCATGTAACGAAGGTTGATGCCGCCCATGCCCTATCATGACAGGTGGAGTCCCTCAACCTTTCCGGCGCACGTCCGCACGCCTTCAGCAGCCGAAGTGCGATTGGCATCGAAAGCGCGCGCAACAAAGCGCAGCTCATACGGAAGTGGTGACTGGAGAAGAGGTCCACCTTCGAGCGGTGACCGCCTTCCATCGGTGGCCGTCACGGCTGCCGCCGGAGGAGCGAGCGCTGAATCAGCTGTCACCGGCTTCGAACATGTTGAGCACTCGGTTGAGTTCACGCAGGGATTCTTCGAGGGTGGCCTTCTCATTCTTGTCCAACTCGGGGTCGTCCAAGCGCTCGTTGATGGCCTCGATCTCGGCACGGGCAGCCGCACGCTCCTGTGCGAGGGCCTTGTCCTCCTTGATCATCTGGAGGCGGGCGCGGCGCACGTTCGTGGCCTTGCGTTGGCGGTTGTACGATTCCTTGTACTCGGCACCGATTTCGACGGAGGTGGGGAACGGGATGCCGATGCCTTCCATCTTGAAGCGCTCATCGACGTTCTTGAACAGCCAATCCTTGGCCACGAACTCATCCGCGTAGTCCTCGACCCAGCCGTACAAACGGAAGATCTTCGCAAAGTCGCCCAACTCGTTGAGGAGCACGCGAGGTTCCGGTTCACTCAGAACGTACGGGCACTCGCGCATCAGTTGAAGAACGGTGTACTTGACGTGAGCGATGTCTTCATCGTACTCAACGCCGATGTCCAACACCAAGGAAATTCGGCGCCCCTTGCCATCACCGCCGCCACGGGCGTGGTTGATGACCGTGGAGTTCACGAGGTTGTTGTTGGGGATGACCACGAGGTTTTCACCGATGGTGAGCACCTTGGTGGACAGGATGCCGACCGAGACCACCGAACCGAGGTGACCGTCGACTTCGATGCGGTCACCCACTTCGAACGGTTGGTCGAGGGCCAGCATGAAGGAGTTCACGATGTTGCCGAGCGTTTGTTGCATCGCCAGCCCGATGATCAGCGAGAAAACCGCCAACGAGGCCAGCAAACCGAGGAGTTCGAAGCCCAGCACGGCGAGCGCCAGGTAGAGGCCGCCGAACCAAACGGCGGCACGCAACAGGAAGATGACGAGGGAGTTGCTGCCCGAAACCGTGACGCTGTTGGGGTTGCTGAAGCGGTCGAGAATAACCGGAATCATCACCTTGATGGCGACGCTGGCCAGCGACGTCGTCAGCAGAATGTAGCCGGCGCTGAACAACGGGTCGAGGGACAGGTTGATCTCGTGTTCTGCGTCCAAGACCCACAGCATCGTGAGTTGCGTGCCCACCAGGAGAATGAACGCATACATGCGCTGGGTGACCGGTTGGTACAGGTGGTCGTCCCACTTGAATTTCGTCGCACGGACAAAGTCCAGCACGATCTTGCGCATCAAAAATCGCACGATAACCAAAACGAACAACGTGCTGAGCAAACCGATGGTGATCTGGACGGACATGTCCAGGGCGTTGGCTTGGTCCAACAGGTCATCAATCGCACTCAAGGTGGTGGCCTCAGTGTCCGGTCGCTCAGCCGGTGTTGATAAGTGGTTCGTTGCTTGCACGGGCCAAAATCAGCGTTGTCGCACGGTGAGGAATGCGCTTCCAATACACCCATTGAAAAGGCAGACACCGGCGTTGGATGACCATGAGCGAGCGCTTCAACCGGATGGCCGAATGGCTCGTCCCTCGACGGCGCAACGCCCACATCGCCGTCTTCGTGCTGACGCTGCTGATGATTCCCGGTGCCATGACGGCCCTGCAACCCATCGACATGGAATCCTACGAGATGGAATCGCCCGAACTTTCGGCCCAGACGCTGGTCAACGAGGAATTCCCCAACTCCGAAATCATCCTCGGTTTTCTCGTCTCCACCCGCGACCCCGTTTACGTTCCCGACGTGAACGACTGGACGCCCGTGCCCCGAATGGCGGACGGTTCCCCCGATTACGCCTCCCTCGTCCCCCCGTCCGAGATGCTGGAGGCCGGCGAGCCGTGGAGCGGCATCGATGCGCCCACCGGCGGAATCCTCAACCTCACCGTGCTCAAGGAGTTGGACACCAAGCTGAACTTGGTGTTGGAACACCCGTTGGGTCCGGCCCTCAAGCCGCTGGTGAACGACGTCACGGGTCACCGCTCCAACGGTGCCATCTCCCTCTCCGACCACTTTCGGGGCTTCATGAACAACACCTCCATCCTCACCCAACCGGGCCTCACCCCGTTGGGCGTGGTGACCGACCCCCCGACCAACTGGACCGACTGCTTTCCCTTAGCCTGTTTGACCTTTGACGACCCCAACGTCACCCAAGCCCACATCGACATGGCGGCCGCCCGCATGGCCGAGGCTTCGGACAACAATTTCCTTCGATGGCTGTCGCTGGACCGTGGCTTCAAGGCCGACTACACGGCCCATCAGGAAGGGCCCATTTTCGGGCAACTTCAACCCGACGGCACGTGGGAAGGGGCGCTCTGGGGCAAAGGCCGCTGGACGGCCTCCTCCACCTGGCTGCTCGTGCAACTTGACCGCACGCAACTGGAGACGATGGGATGGGAAGTCGTGTGGAAGGACGCCCATCAAGAAAAGCAGGTTCAATTCACCGACGAAGGTTTCCGTGTGGGCGGCTACCGATTGGCGGACGGGCAACTTGTGCTCCATCCGCCCCAGTACACCGAAGCGCAATGCCTTGAACTTCAAGCCCAAGGCGAGGGGTGCGCCACCGAATGGAGTTACATGGACCTCGAGGGTCATCTTCGCAGCCACGACCGCACCACCGTCACGTTGCTCTTGGGCCAAGGCGTGAACGTGGAAGTGAACCGGGAACTGCAATCCAGCGCCGGGCTCATCGCCTTGATGGGACTGGCCATCGTCGTTTTGCTCTTCTTCAGCCTGCGCCGCTGGTCGGACGTCGTCATCGTGATGTTCGCGCTGGGCGCTGCGTTGCTCTGGATGCAAGGCCTCATCGGCCACTTCGCCAACCTCACGGGA
>JALRLQ010000111.1 GCA_023254365.1 Candidatus Poseidonia sp.
CCCGTCGAGCCTTGTGAAGCGGCGAGCCTTTGTGGTCGTCGTCGTCATCCTCACCCTTGTCGTGCATTTTCTCGTGGGTGTCGCACGAGCCGTCGGCCAAGCAGGTCTCCCAGTTGGCCAGGCGTTCGTCGATCTTCGCCATCACGGCGCTGAGCATCGTTTCGTTGACGGTGCACTCGGCGTCGGCGAGGCAGAACTCGATGGCCGTCTTCGTGGCGTTCAGGCGGTCCATGTGTTCGGTGACCTTGGCGGCCCGGAGCGCCTCGTATTCGGCCTTGAGGGCCTCGATTTCCGAAGCGTTGAGGCCTTCGTAAGCGTCGTCGTGGTCGTGGTCGTCGTCATCGTCGTCGTGGTCGTGGTCGTCATCCTCGTGGTGACGGAAGGCCATCATGGCCGTGTGGTTGGCGTCGTGGGTGTGGTTCTCGTCGTGGGTGTGAACGTGATCTTTCTTGGCCGGCACCGTGCCGTTGGCGATGACCTCGCTGAGGTGGTCCATGCGGTCCACCGTGCGGTTGAGCACGTCGGTGAGCACCGTTTCATCGGCCGTGCAGTTGCCGTCCTCCAAGCAATGCTGAAGCACCACGGACATGTTCTCGAGGTGGCTCAAGCGGGTCGACGCGGGGTCGAGGAAGGCGGCTTCTCGGGCCGCATGACGCTCCTTCATGGTGCTGCCGAGCAAGGCTCGGATTTCGCCGAGAAGACCGTCGTCTTCGGTCTCTTCGGCGTAGGGCAGGGCCGTGGTGTCGGACGTCATGTCGTCAACCACGCCGAGCTCGATGCTTTCGTCGTCCAGGGCGGGAACGGCAAACTCCTGGATGGAGAAAGCCGACGCTGCCCCGAGGATCAACACGATGACGCTCATCGTGAGGATCGCCAGGCCGGTGGTGCTGTTCAGGGGTGTTTTGGGTTCCATGTGTTCAAACCTCACATGTCCCTTGGTTGCAAAACCCTATCTAGATGTCTCAAAAACGGGCTGAAAACAGCGATAGAGCGTGAAAAAACCTGCAAAAGGTCACGGTTCATATTCATGGATGAGCCCCCACATCCCCAAAAAATACAGGGTTTCAAAACCTCAACGCTTCCCTTATACTGTCGAAAATTTGCTTCGACACAAACCATGTCACCGAAAAAACGGTTATATTGAATAAAAAATGTGGCCTTGTTGTGAGACAAAAACAAAGCCGAATCGAAGCAGTTGCCATGCTTGGTCTCCTCTTGCTTGCTACAACGCCGGTGGCCATGGCCGATGGAGGGTCATCTCCGGTGTCCTATGCGTTCCTGCCAAGTTGGGACGGAACCATGAGCGGATCTTTAGACACCTCGGGGGAAAGTTATCTCAACGGTCTTGAGTTCACGAACCACGATTTTGACGATGAGGGGAACCTTTACTTCATGGAATCCGAAGACTACGGCAACTGGATGGCCGGCCAATTTACCTTCAGCCAACGCGGGTTTCACATGATGAAAATCACGCCTGGTGGACAGGTTGAATACACAGAGACCATCACTTGCAACAATTACTGCACCACTCCAGACTATGCTTACTCCAAGGTCCTGGGGCTTCATGTGGTAAACGAAGATCAATTTTACATCCTTTTGAGCAGTTACAACAACTATCTCAACATTGAAGGTCAATCCTACTACACGAATCAAGGTAGCATCGTGACCGCCTTCTACAACAACGGCACTTGGTCGTGGGTTGATGTAGAGACATCACCATCGTATACAGCTTACGCGTATTTAGTGCATCATGAGTTGGATGATTCAGGAAACCTCTACACGGTGGCGGCCAATGGAAACAGCGGCTCTTGGCAAGAGTTTTCCGTTTCATCATTTTCACCCAACGGCACCAATTGGGTTCGTACGCTCGAATTGCCCTATCAAAACCCGACCTACAATTACCTCCCTCCGTTATTTGATGTGGATTCATCCGGCGTTCATGCCATGTTGACCGTACCAAGCCAGTTGAAGTACGATTCACAGACGATTCAATGTCCAGCAGGAGGAGAAGAGGGAGTGTGCCACATGTGGCTCAGTTTGAGCACCGCCGGGGTGAAAACTTCCGCTGTCGGGGCGCCCTACACCTCGGTTCAATTCAACCGGATGCAGGTCCACAACGGCTCGATGTACCTTTCAGGCAACACCTATGACCGCGTGGTGGGGTCACACACCGAAAGCAACTTTACGGGGCAAAAAATCTCCCATTCGCCTCGATATGGCCAGTATGTCGCCGTGATGGAAGATGACGGTTCTTGGGGTTACCACTTGGTCGTGAACCAACTTCAGAATTCTTACTACAACTACGGATATCTCACCGATGTCTTGGCTGACGGAAGCCTTCTCTTCAATGCCCTCTATCCCGAGGCTGCGAGCGTTGATGGAGCGGGTGTTACCGCTTATCCAAATGCAGACCTGGAATCCGTTTTGATGCGCATTCACCCCGACTCCGGCCTTGAGTGGTCAACCAGTGTTGGTTTTACGAACCCGAACACCGTTCCGTATACCATGCGAAGCGACGGTTCGACCGTGGCTTTTCACGTCCAAGACCGCTCCAACGGAGACATCTTCTACACCTACCAAAACCAGCCACAGAATCCAAGCGACAACGGCTCCACAGATAATTACATTTTCTGGGTTGACGTTGATGACGGCCAAATTGTGGACATTGAACCGACCAGCGCCACAAGCGTCCATGGCCGTAGCCCCGACGGTGGCGTGCTGGCTGCCCGAAGTTCATGGATGTATTACTACATGCCCGATTTTGATGGAGACAATGTCGGCACGGGGGATAACTGCCCTGAAAATTACAACCCGGACCAATTGGATTACAACACCAACGGCGTTGGTGACGCTTGCGATGAAGATGATGATTCCGATGGTGTCGTTGATACCCAAGACAGTTGCCCACGAGGCGAAACCGGGTGGACCTCGGACGAATTAACCGATTATGATGGCGACGGATGCAAAGACCTCGGAGAGGAGGACCTCGATGACGACGGTGACGGCGTCCCAGACATCACCGACGCCTGCCCGGTTGGCATCGGCGGAGCAGGCTTCGATCTTGATGGAGACGGTTGCAAAGACGTGGAAGACTCGGATGATGACGGTGACCAAGTGCGCGACGAATCCGACCTCTGTTCAACCGGGGAAATCGGGTGGTCGTCGGGTACGCTTACCGACCACGATGGCGATGGATGTCAAGACATGAACCCGGAAGACTTGGACGACGACAACGATGGGATTGCGGATGAAGTGGACGATTGCCCCAAAGGAGCTGCCAACTGGCCCTCAAACATCAACACCGATTTTGATGGCGATGGATGCAAAGACGGATTTGAGGACGAAGACGACGACAACGATGGCATTTCCAACGCCATCGATGATTGCCCACGCTCCATCGGTGTGGTCAATGCACAGGGGTGTTCAGCGACACAATCGCTTGACAACGAAGGCGGCTCGAGCACCGTCTACTACGTTTGCCCGGTTGGAAGCATCGTCGTTCTCGACCCCACCGATTGTCCAGAAGACACCTCTACAAACACCCAAAACAACAACTCTGGAAGCTCGGATGAGACGTTCTACTACGTGTGCCCAGGTGGCTCTGACGTGGTGACCGACCTCTCCGAATGCGAAGGCTCGATTGCCCAAGGTGGAACGAACGTCACCTTGGTCATTGACCCCTCGGCCAACAATTCGGGCGACTACATCACGTGTGAGGGGGGAACGGCCATCGTGTTGGATCGTTCAAATTGCCCCGAATCGATTACCCAAGATTCTGCATCCTCAACCAATTCCGAAAATTCCGAAAACGGCCTCATGCTTCTTTTCATGGGAGGGACATTTGCCATGTCCGCGCTTGCCATGGTGGTGGTGTTGATTCGCCGGCCTAGCCAACCGACAAGCTCGTTTGTTGGGTTGGACGAGACTGACCGATTGTTCAAAGAACAACCCGCCCTACCAGGAGCGACCTCGCCTTCTTCGCCCCCGCCAAGTTCTCAAGGGGGAGCGGCAAACGTACAGGCCAAACCATCAGCCGACCTCATCGGCGTCTCGCATGACGGCAAAGAATGGATTGAATGGCCTGAAAACTCGGACAACCACTACTACCGAGAGATCGGTTATGGTGGCGCTTGGACAAAGTACGAGTAGCCATAACGATACTGGACAACCGTCGCTTGCCTGCGACCCTCGTGAAGCCTTCATATAGGCTGAACGAACATGACGGCCATGAGTCACAAATTGGATGCTGTTTTGGAAGAAGGTCTGCGACCGGATGCAACGTTCATGAAGTCCCGCAACGGTGAGAAGTGGGGCTACATCGACGAATTTGAGCACGAGCGAGGGCACGCCAAGTGCGTGTTTGAAACCGATGAGGAAGGCTCCTTCTTGTCAATGAACTTGTTTTGTGAAGAAGAACTGGACAACGATTCCCAGGACGTGC
>JALRLQ010000112.1 GCA_023254365.1 Candidatus Poseidonia sp.
CCACGGAGAGACGGTTGCGCCAAGGATTGAACCCCACAACCCCTTGTCGCTGAGCACCGGGTTGGACTTCAATCGCTAAAATGACGGCTCCGTCGAGGGTGGGCGAAAGGCAGTCGGCGACCCCCATGCTTTGGACGGGGCTTCGGCGGTTAAAGGAGCATGCCGTTTCTTTTCCAAATTTCGTGCGCGAATTTCCCTATTTTTTTACAATTGATTTGAGAAACGAAGGACACCCTGCCTGCGACCTCAATCGGGAAACGCACCACGATTCTAACCCCCATCAACAAACGCTTCAGGGGGGGCTATGCGGCCGGTCAAATAGGGTGGTTGCATGGTAGCAGAAGACACGGTATTCTCTGTTCTCTATGATAAGTTCATGTTTTGGTCCATTCTCGTTGGTATCTTCACCTTTGGTTGGATGTTCTTGGCCATGCTCCGCTATCGAGACGGCGTTGAGCCCGACACCTCGCACCTCGACCACATTGAAGTGGGCTCGTTTCCCGTTGACCGCCATCACACCACGCTCGAGGTGATGTTTTACGTCCTCCCGACCGTGATCGTCGCTTGGTTGGTCGTGTTGGCCCTGGCCTCCAACACGGCCGTGTGGGACTTCGACCCCGAGGACGAAGACGTTCACAACATGACCATCATCGGCAAGCAGTGGTTCTGGGAATTCCAGTATTCGGACAGCTTGACGTGGGAAGACGAGCCCGGTGTCACCGGCATCGACGTGACGTGGGCCGGAACCACGCTCAGCGTGGCCAGCACCAACGCCGCCGCCGTGAACATGACCTTCGTCAAGGACGACGGCACGACCGGCGTCGTGGAACTTGACCAACTGACCGGAATGGCCAGCATCGCCGAGGCCTACAACCCTTACCTTTTGTCCACCGTCGAAGTGACCGATGCCGACGGGAACGTGCTTCACACCTGGATGCACATTCCCACCGACCACGTGTTTTCCTCAGCGCTGAGCGAAGACATGATTCTGCCCTGTGATACCCAAGTCGTGTTTGAAATGCACTCGATGCCGCACGACGACTCCAACCCCAACTACGTCGGCGTCCAACACTCCTTCTGGTTGCCCGAATGGGGAGTCAAGGAAGACTTGGTTCCCGGCATTGAAGGCGGGACGTACATGACCATCATGGCCGATGACCCCGGCACCTACCCCATTCGATGCGCGGAATACTGCGGAAACCAGCACTCCCTGATGGTCGGCCAAGTCACCATCGTGGCCGCCGAGGGCATGGATTGTGCTGCCGACACCGGCGTCAAGAAAACCTCGGACGGTTCAACGGGAGGTGAGTATTGATGCGTGGACGCGTGGCCACCCTTTTGGGCGTGTTGCTCATTGCCTTGATGGCAGCGCCTCAATTCACCGCTGCCCCAACCGGCATCGGTTCAGCCGGTGACCAGGGATGTACCTGTCACGGCGGCGCCTCCCCGGACACTTCGGTGTTGGTGGACGGTCTACCAAGCACCTACAATGCGAGCGAGACGTACACGTTTACCGTGACCGTGGTGAACGATGTCATGACCATCTACGACGATGGTGGCGACGAATGGAACGGTCACGCCGGTGGCTATCGTATCCTCGTCTCCCACGGTGAAGTCGTGGCCGTGCCCGAATCCCAAGGTCACATCATGGACGACGGCCTCACGCACACGGCCGAAGCCAACACCGTTCGCTCGTGGACCTTTGAATGGACCGCCCCTGCTGCCGATGACCTGAACGTTGAAATGACGGTCTACGGCAACGCCGTTAACGGTGGTCAAGGTTCCGGTGGCGATCACTGGAACGTGGTTAGTCTTGACATCGCTGGCATCAACGCTGGCGCCGTCGCCCCCAGCGCCAGCGCCTTGGTGATCTTCCTCACCTCGATTGGTCTCGCTGCGGGCCTGATCTTCTCAGGGGTTCTATGGGTGTTCTATCGACGTTCACCCGAGACCTTCACCATGGAGCGATTCTGGAGTTTCCTGAAGCCTTGGCTCACCACCACCGACCACAAGGAAGTTGGCATCATGTACTTCCTCTTCGGTTTCTTCTTCTTCCTCGTCGGCGGCTTGTTGGCCTTGCTGTTCCGCATTCAGCTCGCTTTGCCCGAGAACGATTTCCTCACCTACGACGAGTACAACTCCTTCTTCACCCTGCACGGCACCACGATGATTTTCCTCGCCGCCATGCCCATGATTGCAGGCTTCATGAACTACGTCTTGCCGCTCCAAATCGGTGCGAAAGACCTCGCCTTCCCCCGAATCAACGCCATGGGCCTGTGGTTGTTGGTGTTCTCCGCTCCGCTGATTTTCACCGGGATTTGGTCAGGCCAAGGCGCCGATATCACCTGGGTCATGTACCCGCCGTACTCGTCGTTGAACGAAGTCAACCTCGGCTCCACCATGGCTGATTACGGTTCGAACGCCGGAACCACGGCGTTCATCTCCGGGATGATGATGCTTGGTGCCTCCTCGACGCTGGGTGGTGTCAACTTCATCACGACGGTGTTCACCATGCGAGCTCCCGGCGTCACCTGGATGAAGATGCCCCTGTTCTCGTGGTCCGTCTTCATCAGCGTCTTCATGCTCTTCATGTCGCTGCCCGCCCTCATCATCGGCGTGGCGTTCCTGCTGTTCGACCACACCATCGGCACGCAATTCTTCGTGGCCGGCGGCGACCCGTTGCTGTTCCAGCATTTGTTCTGGTTCTTCGGCCATCCGGAAGTGTACGTGGTCATCGTGCCGGCCTTCGGAATCGTTTCCGAAGTGTTGGCGACGTCAGCCCGACGCTCCATCTTCGGATACAAATCCATGGTCCTCGCCATGGCTGGCATCGGCGTGGTGGGCTTCATCGTCTGGGGCCATCACATGTTGACCTCGGGCATGGACCCCTTCTGGCGTGCTGCGTTCATGATCACCACGATGCTGGTGGCCATTCCAACGGGTGCGAAGATCTTCAATTGGCTCGCCACCCTTTGGGGCGGCTCCCTCGTGATGAAGACCCACACGCTGTGGTCCCTCGGCTTCCTCGTGACCTTTACGCTGGGCGGTATCTCAGGAATGTTCTTCCCTGTTGCCGGCCTTGACATCCACTTCCACGATTCGTACTTCGTGGTCGCTCACTTCCACTATGTGTTCATCGGCGGGACCGTCTTTGCACTGTTCTCCGCCGTATACTACTGGTACCCCAAGGCCACGGGTCGAAAGTTGAACGAGACGTTGGGTCTGTGGCACTTCCTCATCGGCTTTGCTTCGTACAACGCAGCCTTCTGGCCCATGCACGCGTTGGGCATCATGGGCATGCCCCGGCGAACCCACACCTACACCGTTGAGTCCGGTTTCGCCGAGTACAACATGGCGGTGTCCACCTTTGCCTTCATCTTCGGCATCAGCCAACTGCTGCTGGTTTGGAACATCATCTATTCCTCTCGCCGCGGGGAGCCCGTGGGGAAGGACCCGTGGGGCGGTTGGTCGCTCGAGTGGTCCACGACCTCGCCACCTCCCACCCCTTCCTTCCACGACATTCCTGTTCAAGGTGACAAGAACGAAGAATTCGGACACCACAAGGAGTCGCCCTCGTTGGTCGACAAATTGCTGAAAGCCGAGCCGAAGACCGTGATGGGTGGTTCAACGGGGGGAGAAGAATGAGCGGAGGCGAAGCCCACGTGGAAAACAGCATCTGGATGCGCGCCGTCTTGATGGGCGGAATTTTCGTGGCCATCGGTCTGCTCGCCTTCGCCACCATGGGCGTCGGGGTTGCCAACATGAAGCACCACGATTACGAGGAAGCCATCCACCTTTACGAGGACGCCAAGTACGACTATGAAAACGCCAAGGCCAACAACGCCAGCGAAGCCGAAATCGCCTCGCTGAAGACCGCCAAGGACGACGCCCACCACCACGAGGTGGAAGCCCACCTCTCCTACTTGACCTGGCGAACCGCAGGCATCACCATCCTCTTGATGTGCATGACCTACGCCTCGTTCATCGGTTTGGGTGGATTCTTGAATTCCATTTTCCCCGACGACCACGGTCACGACAACCACGGCTACGGCGGCGACGACCACGAACACCACGGCTCAGGTTCGCCCATCATCTTCGCGTTGGGGATCATGTTGTTCCTGATGGGCTTCCCCAATTTCCAGGAGACGCTCGGTCACATGCTGTCCGGTGTGGATGCTGACCTCGGTGGACTTGGATTGAGCATGCTCGGCTTGCTCATCGTGACGGCCGGCGTGGCCAACTGGTGGCGAGAGGACCTCCCCTTCATTGGCAATCACGAGCAAATCGCCACCTCCGATCCCTTCGAAGGGCAGCACATCCGCAAAGCCGGTTTGTGGGTGTTCATCATGTCGGAAGTGATGGTGTTCGCTACCTTCTTCTCGTCCTACCTTCGGATGCGCACAGAGTGGTGTACGCAG
>JALRLQ010000113.1 GCA_023254365.1 Candidatus Poseidonia sp.
GACGTGCTTGGTGTGCGAGGCGCGCCAAAGCGTGGTGGATTTCAGAGCATCCTCCATCGATTTGAGGCGCTCGTTCCAACGTCGCTCGGGGTTGGGCGTAGCGTGACTCACCAGGGAGGCGTGAACCTTTCCCGCTGCGTTAGCAAGGTCGTTTGCTCGCTGGGTCCAGTGCGATCCAATCGCCGTTTCGTGGGCTGGAAACACGCAGACAGCGTCGCCGTGTTCACCGATGAATCCGGCAACGGGAAGCAGAATCGGGGCATTGGCCAACGCTTCGGCCCACGGGCCGTAGCGAGCGAGGGTGGAGACGTCTTGACCGGTGGGGAACGGGTAGAGATGAGCGACCCATTGGCCATCGAGGTCGAGCACCACAGCATTTCTCGTTTCCCCCACCACGCTGACCGACGTCACATCGGCGGGCCAATCCCCCCACGCCGCTTCGGTCTGGCGGGCCCACCACGACGGCTCAAGCGCCGAGGTGAAATCCCAGCCGTGGACGCGCCCCCACGGGCTCGGTAGGCCGTCGGCGAAGGTGCTCGGGTCGCACGGGCGGTCCAACAGGGCCTGAGGATACCACGGTTGAACGAGGGGAGGGGGGGTGCTCACCCGTTTGGAGGGGCGCGTTGCATCGCTTCTCTCCCCCATGAAGTTGCCACGGTCAGCGTCCCTTCAAACATGACGGCGACTTCGCAGTCCTGGCGACTACTCGTTGGATTGTTGACCCCAACCCTCCCAAGCCATGTAGGCATTGAGCCACGCTTTGGTACGCTCAAGGACGGTGTCAGAGGCTCCTCCTTGAGATGAACTGCCGCCAAATGAAGCCATCAGTTTCTTCAAAGGATCCATTTCGTCTTGGCCCGATTCCGATGACCCTCCGGAGGCACCAAACACCTCTCCTTCGAGAAGCAGTGCAAACGCCGAGGTTCCCTTCCTCGGTTCACTCAAACGATTGACCACGATGTCGTTTGACAACCGGACAATTGCATCTTTGTGTTCCTCCATGAGATCGTTCAAATCCTTCTTGAATTGTTCATCAGCAACAGATAACTTCGCCAACTCTTCGCACGTCCGGACATGCCGAAGAGCGAGAATGGAAACCAAATGACGCATGCTCCGGTAACGTTCCTCGGCTTTTTTCGACGCCGTATAATCACGGATATCATCTTGGGGCAGACTCACACCCTTCAAGAAAATGGCATCCTTGACCAGCACATTGACCGCCCCGTCAATTCGTTCAGGCTGCGTGAAATGGTCCTGAATCACTTGCAGAGGGATCACGAATCGACGAGCAAAGGCCACGTTTTCCATGTTGGTCCATTTATTGAGCGAGGCCGAAAGCCAGAGCACGTTGTACAAGAAGACGTAAGGGTGCAATTTGGTTTCTTCGATGTAGGCTTCGGGGTCGTTTCCGGACAATTTTTTCATGAGGCCTTTGTAGGTGGTGGCGGCCTCGTTCAGAGGAGCTTGGGAGAGCGATACCGTGACCGACGCCCGAGGCCCGAACAAGGACTTCGTTTGGAACTCTTTGGAATTTTCAATGAATCCAAGAGATTGCTGCACCGATTCGCGAACGGCTGTTTTCACACTGTCAAAATCAATTCGTGCCGTGCTAGCATGGTGAACCTGCACCAACAACCCCTTGGGCTGACCCAGCATTCGGTCTGAAAAACCGGCCATCTGGAAATGAACGCGGTCAGCGGAATGTTCCTTGGACATGTATTCCGATTGGCTGAGCATTTCGGAAAGATTTGTGGCCAATTCGTAGAACAGTCGATCGATGCTCTCCAGTTCGTTCGATTGTTGGCCAAGCTCATCGCTTCCAATTGGCGATGGGTTCGGGCTCATTTCGTCGCTTTCTCCATTCACTTCTGCAATTTCGGAAGGCTGGGCTACCATTGTCGTTGAAGATTCGGGAGCCGGTTTAACGAGTTTCAACACATTCTGAACAAAAAACCTCAACGACGATTCATCGTGAAGTTCGAGATCCCAATGTTTGATGGTCGCAACATGAACACGCCAATGATCAATCGTTGGTTTTTCACTGGGCTTAATGTTGAGGTACTCTTCTTCAATTTGTTCGAGGTGCTGCATTCGATTTGATAGGATGGAGCCGAGGTTCACAACCGAAGCCGGGCCCTGGGCGCCCGCAAGGTCGGATTTTGTCATTGGATACTCTTCCTGCATCTTCGAAATCAAGGAACCGAATTTACTCAGGTCGATTCCCACCGATTGGGCAAGGTTGCCCAATTTGTCTTCTATCTTCGCTCCGTCTTCGGTAGCGAAAAGAACCAATCGAGCGAAACTTGGCCAAGAAAGACGCTGTTCGTCCGGCAAGAGGCCAACAAACGCCAACCTCTGCAACTCCTCAGATGCTTTTGAAAAGGTCGGAGAACTGTATGTTCCAATCACGCTATCGTTTGAATCCGATGCGAGGTAGCGAGCAAAACTTCCCGCTACACTGATGGAAGGATACAGCGTGGTGTTTACCTCCGAGACGACATCACGGAACACGGAGAAATACCGTCTTAGTCGTGGGTGTAGCCGCAGTTGAACGGTGGTTCTGCGGTCCTTGTCTTCTACCAACTCAATGCTAAGATTGGACTTTGCAAAGGCTTTTTGCAAATACACGAAATCTCCCTCCGTCTCCATCTTATTGAACAGCGGAATGATTTGAGCGAGGTGGTCCGAATTATAACGGGTGGTTGGGCTAAAAGCATCCTTCAATGCTGGAAGCACAATTGTATTCAACGCAGCCCGATACATTTCCATCTTCTCTCGATTGGTAGGTTCAAACGCCTTTACAATCTCATCTTGGTGCATCTCGAGGAGGATTTTGGGCAGATACGAATTCAGCAACGACGGGGGGGCAGAAGCCAAGAGTTCTTCGTTCAAGATACCAAACTTAATCAAGGCTTTCTCAAATTCGTGAAGCTTAATGTTCCCGCTTTCATGTTCATATCGGGTCAATTCGAAATTTTTCTCCGCTTGGGAGAACACGAAACCGTTGGGCAAGGCCGGCGTGAGACGTTTCATATCATTAATGGAAGTGAATTCGAACGGTGACAAGCAACTTTGGAGCGTTTCAGGGTCAACGAGGGAAAGCCAACGAAGCATGTTGTTGAATGTGTAACTTGTGAAGCCACCTTCCTCCAAATCTTGACGTTTCGTACGGGTCAAATTTGCGATCCTTGTACCGTCATCCGACCAATGCGCTTCAATGGCCTTGGTGAGGTCGTCCAAGGCCTTAGTCGGTTGAACATCAATCACATCGTACGGGTTGATCTGGAGCATTGAAGGGGTTCGAATGCCAAAATACGACTCAAAGAAATGCGCGGAATTGCCTCCGGAGGTGTATGCTTTTCCGGAGAACGGATTGGGAACCTTGTCAACCAGTTCCGGCGTGGTTGAGGAAAATATCTGGTCAAACAACATGGTTGCGTTGACATTCGTAGGGAGGTTCCTCAATTTCCCGGATGATTCTTTGGTCGTAACGGGAGGTTCAGCAAGGCTGACCGAATCATGTTGTTGCAACAAACCCACGGCCATGGGAGGAAGGGAGTGGTTGTTCAAATCTGTTCGGTCGAAATATTCCATTTTGCCAGAGATGTAATCCGATGAAGGAAGTTGGGAGCCAATGATGTTCATGACGACATCAAAAACCACGGCATTGTAGACAGTGTAGGTGTTTTCTTCCACGGGAATGCCCGAATTTGAAACTCCTCGTTCAAGATGGGCGTTGCTGATCACGATGCTCTTGATTTCCTTGTCGTTGCCAGCCTTGCTCAATGATTTCACACGGTTGGTCAGATCCCTGCGCAGGGTGTTAAATCCGTCAACTTCTCGGCCGTATGATTCGAGTTTTTCCCGAATGGAGCGGAAGATATCTTTCTTGTTGTTGCCGTCGTTTTTGGAGACCTCTTCAACGATGTAGTTAATCAGCATCCGAAGATTGACGAATTTCCCCCTCAAATCGTTCTTCTTCTCTTCATCGTCCATTTCACGAGAATGCTTCTCCTCTGGGAATAATTTCATGTCGGCCTCGTCCAAAGCCAATTCGATGTGGGCGCTGGTGAGGTGAGGTACATAGTCGTCGGACACTTCCTGCTTGTTTCGTTGTTGTTTGCTTTCTTCTCGACAGTCCACCACATTTCCTAACGGGTCAACAGCACAATTCACCCATGCGTTCCAGAACTTCACGGCCGGGCGTTCGCCGTTTTCGTCGTAAACGTCGCACCACGCGTTGAATTCTTCAGTGGGTGAATCATCCACAGGAAGCATGTCATAGAGGGCTTTGTTGGTCTTGATGGGCGTTTCGCCCGGAGACGCAAGGGTCTTGAAGAGGTTTTCATTGACGCTTATGGGGGATTCGCTCGAATCGGCGA
>JALRLQ010000114.1 GCA_023254365.1 Candidatus Poseidonia sp.
AAAGGCAGCAACGAAGTGACCAAAGCCGCCGAGCGCGGAACGGCACAGTTCATCATCCTCGCAGAGGATGTGAACCCTCCCGAACTTCTTGCTCACATTCCGTTGATTTGCGAAGAGAAAGAAATCCCCTACGGCTACGTCGCTGACCAAGAATTCCTTGCCAAAGCTGTCGGTCTTGCAAAAGGCGCCTCCGCTGCTTCCGTCGCTGTGATGGAAATCACCAAAGGTGCTGAAGAGAAGTTCCACGAAGTTGTGGAAGAGCTCAGCAAGCTGAAGAAGAACTGAATTCGTTCACGAGATGATCAACATGAGTGAAGAACTTGGTGGATGGCCAGCAGAAGTGGTCGAAATCGTCGGTCGTACCGGAATGACCGGTGAAGCAACGCAGGTGAAGGTGCGTGTCAACGATGCCCCCAATCCCCGGGACGTCGGTCGTATCATCAGCCGAAACGTCGTCGGACCAATTCGCGTTGGCGACATTTTGATGCTCAAGGACACGGGTCGCGAGGCTCGAAAGTTGAATGCGCGGTGATTGAATGCCAGAGCGAAGAGTTTGCAATTTCACAGGCGAGGAAATCGAGCCTGGTACGGGCATGATGTTTGTACGCAAAGACGGCAGCGTCCTTTGGTTCAAGAACAGCAAGGCTCGCAAGAACCAACTGAACCTCAAGCGAAACGCTCGCAAAGTCAAGTGGACCCGCCATTACGTCAAGGGCGGCATCCAGTGAGTCTTGCAGCGGTCGACGGCTTCACAGCAACGCCCTTAAACGGGCCACTTTTGGGATGACACGGTGAACACCATGGAAACGACCTATGTGATGATCAAACCCGACGGGGTGCAACGTGGACTTGTGAGCGAAATCATCGGCCGATTCGAACGAAAAGGGCTGAAACTTGTGGGCCTCAAGGCCATGGTGCCTTCCGAAGACATCGCTCGAGCCCACTACGACGTTCACAAGGAACGCCCGTTTTTCCCCGGCCTCATCAAATTCGTGACCTCAGGCCCGGTCGTTTGCATGGCGTGGGAAGGGGTTGAAGCCATCGCAGTTGCTCGAAAACTGATTGGAGCGACCAACGGACGAAATGCAGAACCCGGCACCATTCGTGGCGACTTTGGCATGGACATGGGTTTCAACATGATTCACGGTTCCGATGCTCCCGAAACCGCTGCCTTTGAGCTTGGTTTGTGGTTCCCAGAAGGTTTGATGTCCTGGGAGAACACCATCGGTGCATGGGTGTACGAGTGAAGCCTCATATCACCTCACCGTCGAGGTGTTGCCATGACCGAAGAACAATCAACACCGACCGATGATGCCGAACCCAAGGCACGCGGTCACAACCGTCAACCGATTGTCTCGGTACTCGGACACGTTGACCACGGCAAAACCAGCCTCCTCGACATGGTTCGCTCCATCGGCAGTCAACGACAAGCCAGCGTGATGGATCGGGAAGCGGGCGGCATCACCCAGCACATTGGGGCCACGGAAGTGCCGGCCGATGTGTTGAACGAGACGTGCGCAGCCATGTTGGGCGGGAAGACGTTCAAGTCTCCCGGATTGCTGTTTATCGATACACCGGGTCACCATTCCTTTGCTTCCCTGCGAAACCGAGGAGGGTCCGTGGCCGATATCGCCGTCCTCGTTGTGGACATCATGGAAGGTCTGCAACCCCAAACCATTGAATCGCTCAACATCCTCAAGGAAACGCGTACGCCCTTTGTCATCGCTGGCAACAAGGTGGACCGCATTCACGGGTGGCGTTGCGAAGCCGGGCGGTCGTTTATCGAATCGTTCAAAGACCAACGAGAGGATGTTCGGTCGTTGTTTGAAGACCGGTATTGGAAACTCCTGGGTACATTTTCAGAGCATGGCTTCAACCTTGAGCGTTACGACCAGATTCGTGATTTCCGCCAAAACGTCGCTCTTGTTCCAATGTCAGCGAAGGAGGGGGAAGGCCTGCAGGACTTGTTGGCCGTGACCGTCGGGCTGGCTGAACGCTTCCTTGAAGACCGCCTGACCGACACGCTGGGCGCCGCACAAGGCACCGTGCTGGAGATGCGGGATGAGGTTGGCATGGGCAAAACCATCGATGTCATTCTCTATCGAGGTGAATTGGAGGTTGGTGATACGATCATGCTCGCAGGACAGGACGGCCCGTTCACCACCCACATCAAGGGACTGAAACGCCCGCAGGGAATGGCTGAGATGCGAGATGCAGGGAAACGGTGGGTCAATTTTGAGTCGGTTGATGCTGCATGCGGTGTGAAAATCGTCGCACCTCACCTTGAATCCACGATTGCAGGAACGACGTTGCACCGTGCGAACACGAAGGAGGAAGAAGAAACGGCACGCGAAGCCATTCGTGAGGAATGGCGTGCCATCTTCAACGCCATGCCGGTGATGTGTTCCTCCTGCAGCGAAATTTTTGCTCGTTCTGCCTTCAACGAACACACGTCTTCCGGTGAATGTCGGGGTGCGGAGGAAGACCGTACGGGTGTCGTCATCAAAGCCGATACGGTGGGGGGATTGGAAGCGTTGGCGTTTGAACTCCATCAACGAAACATTCCGGTTCGCCAGGCAACGGTGGGCCCCGTCAACAAAAAAGACGTCCTGCTCGCCAGCACGGCGAGTGACCCTCTGCAGAAGGTCATCCTCGGTTTTTCCACCAAGGCCAACACGTCCGAGGTGGCTCAACAGCTTGAGGACGATGATGCTGAAGTCAAATTCATCTCCGGACCCATCATCTATCACATCATGGATGAATTCGAAGCCTGGCAGGAGGCCACCAAGGCTGCCATTGAGGACGAACAGCGTGAGTCACTGGTGTACCCCGGCCGTGTTCTCTATCTCAAAGACCACACGTTCCGGGCGAAAGGACCGGCCATTGTCGGCATGCGCGTGCTGGGAGGGAGAATCCACGTTGGTCAGCGATTGATGAAATTGGACGGGACACCGGTGGGTCAAATCAAGAGTCTTCGAACGCGTTCTTCAGAAGATGTACGTGAAGCCATGCAGGGCGAGGAGGTCGCTGTGGCCGTTCAGGGCCCCACGGTTGGTCGTCACATCGAGGAACTCGACGAGTTCTATGTTGACGTCCCCGAACGGCACGTGAAGCGGCTTCGCTCAGCGGAGTTGTCCCCGATTGAGGAAGAGATTCTCAACGACATCGTCGCTCTCCATCGTAAAGAGAACCATTTCTGGGGCCGATGACGCCACAGCAAGCGTTTCGCCGTGAGCATTTTTTGAGAAAGCAGCGCGCACATTCATATAAGAAAGGAAAAAGTGACGACTTGCTTAGGAGGTTCTGTTATGGAAGCAAGTATGCAAGGTGGCGCAGGTGGCGCTCGCACTCAAGACCTAATCGCCACGGTTTCGGCCATTTCCAACAGCCTCATGAACGAAGTGAGCAAGGTCATCATTGGCAAGAACGAGAATCTACGCCGTGTGACCGTTGGTATTCTTTCCAACGGAAACATGCTGCTCGAAGATTTCCCTGGATTGGCCAAGACGTTGCTCGCCAACACCTTCGCCCGTGCGCTAGGGTGCAAGTTCAAGCGTGTGCAATTCACGCCTGACCTCCTGCCCTCCGACATCATGGGGACGTACATGTACGACCAAAAGTCTGGGGAGTTCAAACTCCGTGCTGGTCCGTTGTTCTCCAACATCTTGCTCGCAGACGAGATCAACCGCGCTCCTCCCAAGACCCAGGCTGCTCTGCTTGAGGCCATGGAAGAAAAGCAAGTGACCATCGAAGGTATCACCCACAAACTCCCTGCACCGTTCGTGGTGTTGGCCACACAGAACCCGATTGAGCAGGAAGGTACCTACCCGCTGCCCGAGGCTCAGATGGACCGATTTTTGATGAAGATGAGCATGGGTTATCCGGACCGGGCTGAAGAAAAAGCCATCCTCGCCCGTCGAAAGTTGCGAGGACAAGACGAGCACATCGTCGAGCAGGTCACCTCCCCCAAGAAGGTCGTCGCCATGCAGAAGGCTTTGGAAACGGTTCACGTTGATCCGGCCATCCTCTCGTACATCATCGAAATCGTCCAGCGCACCCGTGAAGACCACCGCGTCATCAACGGGGCCGACGCCGCGCGCTTCCTGTCGCATTACGCAAGGCTCATCGCCGATCCCCGCCGGATGCTGATCTGACCGGGGTCGGGCCCCGCTCGCCCCCCTCCGACCTCGGCAAGTCGAC
>JALRLQ010000115.1 GCA_023254365.1 Candidatus Poseidonia sp.
GGTCGTTCATTCCTGAGCAACCGATAGACCTCGGTTCTTGGCATCTTCCGCCTTCGCAACAGCGATGCCATCCTCGACGTCGACTTTGCGCAGCATGATGGCGCCTGCCACGATGAGCAGGGAGATGGCGAAGATGCCCACACGGGAATCAAACCACACCGTCATGACCGAGTAGATCAGCGGACCGAGCAGCGCAGCGACCTTTCCAAAGAAGCCGAAGAAGCCGAAGAATTCAGCCGAACGGGTCTCGGGAACCATTTGACCGAACATCGAGCGTGCAAGTCCTTGGGAACCACCGAGAAGAGCGCCGCCAAAGACACCAAGCAAGAGGAACTGGAAGAAGACCGACATGCCGAGCGGCGCCCAAACCAACGAACGGGCGGTCTCGGGGATAAAGTCCAACTTTCCGTCACCAAGCGAGGTGGGGTGGTTCACGCCGAGACCAGTTGTGTTGCCAAATTCGCCGCCTTCGATGCTGTAGGAGAACCGAGATTTGTCCATGGTCGCCTCAAGCGCCGCCAAGGCCTCTGCCGTCAAGTTGACGCTCACGTTCACCGCATTGCCATCGCTGTCAAAGGCCCATTCAACGGCATAGTCGCGTTTGACGTCCGTGTTTTGTTGAACCGGGAGGATGTCTTGATGGTCCAACGCCCATATTTGCTCATCGTCACCAGGCATGGCGGCAATGGGGTTGACGCCTTCTCGAGCCACAGCGTCGTACATGCCGGTGCCCTCGTTCCAGGTGTACTGGATATCGTATTCATCGTGGTTTTCGAGTTCAAGCGGGGCAAAGGAAAGGGCACCGACAATGACGAAACACCAGCAAACCAAGGAGAACTGGAGCGCACCTTTCGTGCCCCACTTTTCAGCCAGTTTGGTGAACCCAATGGCCGCAGGAGCTGCGACGAACTGAATGATCAGAATGGTGAGAATCAGCCCTGTCGTGGTCAAGCCCAACACCACGATACCAAACACACCGGCAAGGGCGGTTACCGAGTTGATACCGTCGATGAAACAGAAGTAAGCGAGCATGTAAAAGAAGAGCGTGCGGAAACTCTTGATGTCGGTCAAGGTGGCCTTAACCTCACCAAGCGCCATCTTGGTCGAGTCAATCACGCCCATGGGCTCCATCTCGTTCTCAATGTGCGGTTCGGGGACCATGCGGAAGGTCATTTGGGCAAAGCCGAGCCACCAGATACCCGAGGAGGCCATGGCGAAAGGAATGACCCAAGAGCCTTCCAGCGTCATGACCATGGCGAGGTGGACCACGAGAAGAAGGCCGCCACCGAGGTAGCCCGCAGCGAAGGCCTTGTTGGAGATGGCGTCCATTTCGGATTCATCGCCCATGTGCGGCAGGAGCGCATTGTAGAACACGCCAGCGCCGTTTAACCCGACGTTCGCGAGCATGAACATGATGAGCGCCCATATCCATCCGGCTGAGACCCCCAGGTAGGGCGAAAGGGCGAGCAGGACACAGGACACTGAACCGACCAGCGTGAGGATTCGCAACCACCAGAGTTTGATCATTCTTCGGTCGGCGATGACTCCCAGCGAAGGTGCACAGATGGCCACGGCCAAAGCGCCGATCATCACGGCGGCGGAATACATGGCGTCGGCAGTCCATTCGCTCCCGAGCAATTTGGTGGAAATGCCGTTGGCTTCGGCAAACAGGTAAGCAAACCAAGCGGGAAAAATGGCGGTGGTTACCGAGGTCTCAAAGGCACTTTTTCCCCAGTCGTAGGCGCAATAGCCACGTACACGCTGGTCTTTGGTCTCGGACGCATCTGCTGTTTCCATGGCCAACCAAGCCAAGTTCAGTTTATGAAACCATACCCGTCAAGAAAACCCGTCAGCGCCAATTGGCCTGAGGACGGACGATGCCGTCAGTGGTCGCGAATGATCTTGTATCGACCAAGGGCTTCCATCCACATGATTTCTTTGCCGGCTTCGATGTTCATCTCGGCTTCCATGGGCAGGATCATCATCGAGTGGTCACGCATGTTCATGGCGTGGACTTCGTTGCCTTCGATGTGCGTGACCATGGCGGTGCCCTTTTCGATCATGGGCACGTTGATGGTGTCGGTTACGGTTCCAACATGGGAGATTTTCTTGTCACTGAAGATGTTCACCAGTTCCAACCGGGCCTTGGCTGAACCGTGCTTTCCTGGCTTGGATTTTGAGATGCTCAAAATTTTGTATGCTTCGTCCTCAACAACGCAAAAACGGCCCACTTTCAACGTTCGAATTTCAACACGGTCGGTACCTGGCATGGTTCTCCCTCATGCTTCTGTCTTGGTGTTGGCTTATGACCCTTCGGGCGACTGCGGTTCAAATTTCACAAATCGCGGACGTCAAAGCGTTGGCCTGATTCATTCATCGTCTGTTCACTGATGAGTGGGAGGAGTTTCTTGGCAACCTCATCGGGCGACGAAAGTTGGCCGTCTTCATGATAGCCAACGAAGTTTTCTCGAAGCGGAAAATCCTCGGCGGAGGCAGAACGAATTGTTGCTTGCATGGCCGTATCAACGATGCCCGGTGCAACCGAAACCGCACTGAGATTCATGCTCGCCCCCTCAGCCGCCAAGCAGCGAGTCCACATGTCCAACCCAGCTTTGGCCGTACAGTAAGCCGACCAGGAGACCAACGGGCGAAGCGCAGCCCCGCTTGAAATGGTGGTGACCCGCACCCGATGTCCTCCTTGAAAGAGCGGAGAGAGCCCGGCTGTCAACTGCTGAACGCCCATCAGGTTCACCATGATGGAACGGTTCCAGTCGCCTTGATCGGCGGCGAAGATGGGTTTGATGGGTTCGATATCCCCTGCGTTGTGCACCAGACCATCAAGGTGGTTGGTGTGTTGTTTGATGAGGATGACTGCTTCATCAATGGACGACGGGTTCGCCAAGTCGCATTCAATGCCGGCGGAATCGGGACTCAGGGCTTGAACTTCAGCGGTTGTTGCCAACAGGGCCTCGCTTGGACGTGAGAGCAAGAGAACCCTCGCCGACGTTCCGGCCAGTGTGAGTGCGATGGACCGTCCGATGCCCTGTGATGCTCCGGTAACCAGGTAGGTCTGCCCGTTGAGTTCGGCCATGGTGGACCCTCAGTAGGTGTAGAATCCTTCACCGGATTTTCGGCCCAGTTTCCCCTCTTCGACCATCTGAACCAGCAACGGTGCCGGAGCGTACTTCTCCGTGCCAAAGCCTTCGTAAAGGACGTTCATGATGTGCAAAACGGTGTCGTTGCCGATCAAATCAGACAGCGCCAGCGGCCCGATGGGGTGGTTCATGCCGAGTTTCATGATGCCGTCAATGGCCTCCTTCGTCGCCACGCCTTCCTGAAGGCAGATGATGGCCTCGTTCAGCATGGGGCAGAGGATGCGGTTGGAGATGAACCCAGGGTAATCTTGGGAGGTCAAGGGCGTCTTGCCCATCGCCTCGGCGGCCTCAACGACGGCGGCGTTTGTCGCTTCGGAGGTCAGTTCCCCGTCGATGATTTCGACCAGTTTCATCAGCGGAACGGGGTTCATGAAGTGCATTCCAATGACCTGCTCCGGCCTCGAGGTGCAGGCAGCGATCTTCGTGATGGAAATGGACGAGGTGTTGCTCGCCAAGATGGTGTCCGGGCCGCAAATGGCGTCGAGGTCCTCGAAGATGGATTGCTTGAGGGCGAGGATTTCCGGCACCGCTTCCACGACAAGGTCGACGGAGGCGCAGGCGGCGCGTTCTGTGGCCGTGGAGAGACGCGCGCGGGCAGCGTCGGCGTCCTCCTGGCTGAGGCGTTCTTTCTGCACCAGCTTGCCCAAGGAGCGTTCAATCGTGGCCATGCCTCGATCCACGGCGGCCTGGTCGATGTCGATCATCACGACCTCAAACCCAGAGGTTGCCGCGACCTGCGCGATGCCGTTGCCCATCTGTCCTGCGCCGATGACGGCGATGCGCTCGATGCCCATGCACCGCCGACCCGCAGCGCCTTCATCATCGTTCGCCAAGGTTGATGTATCCCTCTAAAGATCCGATATTATGCCAATCACAGTCCCGATTGGGGACCCTGAAACATACCGCCGGACCAAAGCGTATGGAGCCCCCAATCACGGGTGCTTTTCAATTGCTAAGCGCAAATCTGCTGGAGGAACACTCGTTGG
>JALRLQ010000116.1 GCA_023254365.1 Candidatus Poseidonia sp.
ATGTGGTCGGGGTCGATGATGTTGATCGCTGAAGATTCGGCAACGCTTCCGGATGTTTGAGACCAAGCAAAGACACGTGAATCTTGAGCGTCACTGTCCGACATGGAGATATTATCAACGGATCCTTTCACCAACTTTCCCGCACAGAACAGGTTTGCGTCCATGTTGTAGGCCCACACTTGAAACATATCCACGATCCAGCCGACATTTTGCTGAGGACTCTCAAAGATTTTCTTTGATGAGTTGGCATCCAAAACAACGCCCTTGAGCGTGTAATGCGACCTCATCACTTCTTCCCTCCAGCGATTCGGTGCGCTTCCTTTACTGCTCGCTTGAAACCGCCATTGCGCCACTTACCGTTTTTCAATTTGTATTTTGGCGCCACACGCTTGAAGGCGGCTTTGTATTTGCGTGAGTAGGCAGAAGCCTTCCTTGACCGAGGCGCCTTCGCCGCCGCCACGGCACCGGTAGTGGTGCCTTCGACGAAGCCCTGAACAAGTTGGGGAGGTAGTCCGGTGACCGTGGCGACGGGGATGAGTAGCGAGTCAGCAACGGCACGCAACTGTTGAGCCATGAGTGCCTTTTGCCTCATGCAGTCGGGGTTGTTGCACACAGTAAACACCTTACTGTTGGGACAATGCGAGACTCATAGCGGCAGAGGCGGAGAGAGTTTCTGAAGTGCACTCCATGACCAAGGCAACATTGGACTCACTCAGTTGAGCATCAGTCCAAACGCCAAGGTAAAGTTGGTCAACACCAACCAAATATCCATTTGTCCAAGACTGAGGTAGCACATCCGCACGGTCTGTGAGGTAGGTCAAAATGTTGGCCGTGCTTGAAGCGTTTCCCATGTCAAGGCGTCCACTTGCAATGACGCTTCGATCATTGGCGGCAAGAACTGCGGTTTGTGGTTGAGTGGTTAGTTGCCATGCGACAACGGCTTGGGAATTTGCAGGGATTGAAAATTCTTGATTGGGGCCAGCCTCATAGATCTGGCAGGCAACGTTGTGAATTCTCATCACAGTCTTGCCAAGGGCATCGACAACATGCCCAATGTCAATTGCAGATTCAACAAATGCACCACCGGCACCGTTGGTAAAGCCTCGGATAAAGAAGGAGTCCTTCGCCATACCTATCATGAAAGGGTCTTAGTCTATAATCTATACGAACCCTGCCACCCTTGGGCTATGCCGTGGGCAGATCGGATATAGGGACGGAGTCCCACACTCTGCTCCTTTCGTAAGGGATCCATAGGTTTCATTAGCAAACATTGATAAGAAAACGCCGAATCGTAGGATCATGGACGCTCAAGACTGGGACAGAATCAGCGATTTATTGATGCAAATACGGGCAAAAGTGGACAATCTTTTACCCACGACCAAAAAAGGCGAATGGACACGTGAACATTACCTCAATTTGGTGGCCGAATTGCTCAGACATACCGACACCATGGCAGAGATCGACGGCAAGGGGTGGCTCTAATGGTCGCATTAAGTATGCCAAATGCTCCGAGGGAATGGCACTTCACTTATTTCTGCCCGAGGTGTCACATTATGTGGGAGGTTGGTTCACATATGTGGCCTTCCGCTGGGCGTTGCCCCTTGGATTATACCATGTCCTACGATTTGGCAAGCATTTGGGTTGGCGGTGATTTGTAAATGAGTCCTCGACCACGTTCAGCAAACCCTCACATTCCTAAATCGATCTCGTTGCCTACATCAATGTGGCTACAAATAGACGAAAGGTTAGGGCCGATGGGTTCAAAGTCGGCTTGGATCGCTCAGGCCGTGCGTGAAAAATTGGAAAATTCAACGCACACTGTAGCAGAAGCAACCGATCTTCAACTATTGGTCGCCCTGGTCAATCGTGGATCAATATCCATGGACTTATTCCATTCCCTCAAAGATACGGGATCATTTCGACAGCAAGTCGAACAGCCTCAAAACCACCGACGAGACCGAGAGTAAGAAACGAAACGAGGACATTTAACCTCACCAATCCCTCAAGGTTGGTTTCTTTTGCTTCTCGGCGTTCTTCACGCTCCATTAGCCAATTGGCAAAACGGGCCGTTCTCGTTTCATTTTTCAATTGGGTTTCTTCAGTTTCAGACATTTTGCTGACGCTCCTTGATTCGTTGAAGAATATCTTCGTCGTCCGACACATTGACCCGCTTCAAGTGGACAATGTAAGAACAGGCTTGAGCAGACATGTTCACGATGTGCAGCTCATTGGTGATGATGTGGTCGGGGTCGATGATGTTGATGGCTGAAGATTCGGCAACGCTTCCGGATGTTTGAGACCAAGCAAAGACACGAGAATCTTGAGCGTCACTGTCCGACATGGAGATATTATCCACGGACCCTTTTACCAACTTTCCAGCACAGAACAGGTTTGCGTCCATGTTGTAGGCCCACACCTGAAACATATCCACAACCCAACCAACGTTCTGCTGAGGACTTTCAAAGATTTTCTTTGATGTGTTGGCATCGAGGACAACGCCCTTGAGTGTGTAATGCGACCTCATCGCTTCTTCCCTCCAGCGATTCGATGAGCTTCCTTCACTGCTCGCTTGAAACCGCCAGCCTTCCACTTGCCAGACTTGAGTTTGTATCGAGGCGAGACACGCTTGAAGGCGGCCTTGTATTTGCGTGAGTAAGCAGATGCCTTTCTGGAACGTGGAGCCATCGCCGCCGCCACCGCTCCGGTGGTAGTGCCTTCGACGAAGCCTTGAACGAGTTGGGGAGGTAGTCCGGTAGCCGTGGCGACGGGGATGAGTAGCGAATCAGCAACGGCACGCAACTGTTGAGCCATGAGTGCCTTTTGCCTCATGCAGTCGGGGTTGTTGCACACAGTGAACACCTCACTGTTGGGACAATGCGAGACTCATAGCGGCAGAGGCGGAGAGGGTTTCGGAAGTGCATTCCATGACCAGAGCAACATTGGATTCACTGAGTTGGGCATCAGTGAAAACGCCAAGGTAGAGTTGGTCTACACCTACCAGATATCCATTCGTCCACGACTGTGGAAGCACATCAGCACGGTCACTGAGATAGGTGAGAATGTTGGCCGTGCTCGAAGCGTTTGCCATGTCCAGTCGGCCACTGGCAATCACGCTGCGGTCGTTGGCGGCCAAGATTGCGGTTTGTGGTTGCGTGGTCAGTTGCCATGCGACAACCGCTCCAGAGTTTGCAGGAATTGAAAACTCTTGATTGGGGCCAGCCTCATAGATTTGACAGGCGACGTTGTGAATTCTCATCACAGTTTTGCCCAGAGCATCAACAACATGCCCAATGTCAATTGCAGATTCAACAAATGCACCACCGGCACCGTTGGTAAAGCCTCGAATAAAGAAGGAGTCCTTCGCCATACCTATTATGATAGGGTCATAGTCTATAATCTATACTGAACCTGTCACCCTTGGGCTGTGCCGTGGGCAGAGTGGATATAGGGACGCAGTCCCACACTCTGCACCTTTCGTAGGGTTTCCGTAGGTTTCATTAGCAAACATTGATAAGAAAACGCCGAATCGTAGGGCCATGGACGCGCAAGACTGGGACAGAATCAGCGATTTATTGATGCAAATACGGGCAAAAGTGGACAATCTTTTGCCCACGACCAAAAAAGGTGAGTGGACGAGGGAGCATTACCTCAATTTGGTGGCCGAATTACTTCGACATACCGACACCATGGCAGAGATTGACGGCAAGGGGTGGCTCTGAATGTTGTTCATCAAGTCAAGTAATGTTCACGAGTTTCGTGAAGTCTATTGTCAAGGTCGTGATTGTGGTTATTGGATTGGTCCAACCGACCATTCTATGCAAGGTTCGCCTCGGTTGAGGATGTTCAAGGTCAATGGTGTTCAGCATTGTGAAGCATGTTTGAGAGAAGCAGCTCAATATATCATGGAGTGGTTAGAATGAGTCCACGACCACGCTCAAAAGACCCTCACATCCCTGTGAGCGTATCCTTACCGCGCTCGATGGCGCTCAAAATAGACGAGCAGTTGGGGCCCATGGGTTCCAGAAGCGCATGGATTGCCAAGGCCGTCCGTGAGCGGCTTGAGAAAAGCGTTGGATTGGCTACCGTCCGGTCAAAATCTCTGCTGAT
>JALRLQ010000117.1 GCA_023254365.1 Candidatus Poseidonia sp.
GGGCCGATCCAAACGAGCCCGGCTGCCGTCACGGTGCGAGCAAATTCAGCACGCTCGGAAAGGAATCCGAATCCCGGGTGAATCGCGGTGGCTCCAGTTGTTTGGGCTGCTTGGATGATTTGGTCCTGGTCGAGGTAAGTCTCGGCGATGGTCTCACCTTGAAGCATCACCACCTCCGTTGCCAGCTCGGTGAACAAGGTGCCAGCGTCGTTTGATGCACACACGGCCACCGTGTCAAAGCCGGCCTCGGTGCAGGCGCGTAGAATTCGGCACGCGATTTCCCCACGGTTGGCAACCAAGACCTTGATGCGTTTCCCCCCTATGCTTCGTCGTCGGGTTTCCAATTTGGAGGTCGCTTTTCCAAAAACGAGGAAAGCCCTTCTTGCCCTTCGTTTGAGCCGCGCATTCTGCTGGTGAAGTCCAATGTCCACTGGCGCAAGGCTTCGTCGTCTTCCGACCAACGGTCAAAGCCAAGGGTGAGTTCTTTGGCCAAGGTGACCGCCGAAGGCCCGGTGGTCATGACCTCGTCAATGATGTGTTCAACGGCATCATCCAACCCAGAAGTGTCTTCGACAATGCGTTCCACAAATCCGATGCGCAACGCCTCTTCAGCTTCCACCCGGCTCGCTTGCATCGCCAGTCGGCGGAACGTGGCAGAGCCCAAACGACGGTACACGTACGGGCCGATGACCGCCGGCAAAATACCCAACTTGCCCTCGGACAAGGCGATACGGATGTTCGAGGTTGCCACGACATAATCGCTGCATGCAATCAGGCCTGCGCCACCTCCCAGTGCGACACCCTGCACGGCGGCGATGGTGAAGCATGGATGGGCCCACAACCCGTTGAACAAGCGGTCAAGGCGTTCGGAATCGGCACGGTTCTCTTCCGGCGTGTTGGCCCCTGCATCGCGCATCATGTTGATGTCAGCCCCTGCACAGAAGTGCTTGCCTTCACCCTGCAGCACGAGCGTGCGAAGATAGGGGCGGCCTTCGCTGTCGTACAGGGCATCTTGACGGCCTGCACTGCGCTGGGCCGTCCAGTCAAACACGGCGATCAAGTCCTGAATCATGGCGACGTTGAGCGCGTTGAATTTCTCAGGACGGTTGAGCGTGACGGTTGCTCGGGCGCCCACGATCTCAAGCGTGACGTGGGTGGTGGTCGGAGGTTGGTCCATGCTCGTCATTACAAAAACTCCAATTGGGAAATTAAATATTCAATTCAAATATCACATTCTGAAAATGCCGTAGCGATGGTCGGGCAGCGGGGCGTTGCGAGCAGCCGCCAAACAGAGCCCCAGGACATCGCGTGTGTCCCGTGGATCGATGATGCCGTCGTCCCACAAACGGGCGGTGGAATAGTACGGGCTGCCCTCGGTTTCGTACTTCTCAAGGATGGGTTGTCGGAAGGCAGCGAGTTCCTCGCCCTCAAGTTCAGGCAACCCTTCTCTGGCCCGCTGGTCCTGCTTGACGGTGGTCAGCACGTCCGCTGCTTGCGGCCCGCCCATCACCGAGATACGGCTGTTTGGCCACATGAACAAGAAGCGAGGGTCGTAGGCTCGACCGCACATTCCGTAATTGCCTGCCCCGTGGGAGCCGCCGACGATGACGGTGAATTTTGGCACGTTCACACACGACACGGCGGTCACGAGTTTGGCGCCGTCCTTGGCGATGCCACCGGCCTCGTAGTCCTTCCCGACCATGAAGCCAGTGATGTTTTGCAAAAACACGAGAGGAATGCCCCGCTGGCCGCAAAGTTCGACGAAGTGAGCACCTTTTTGGCTCGATTCCGAGAATAGAATGCCGTTGTTGGCTACGATGCCGACTTTGTGACCGTGAATATGGGCAAAGCCACAGACGAGGGTGGTGCCGTATCGGGCTTTGAATTCGTGGAAGCGAGAACCGTCCACGATGCGACCGATGAGCTCGCGCACGTCGACCGGTGTTCGATTGTCTTCGGGAATGAGACCCAGCAAATCCTCAACATCGTGCGCAGGGGCTTCGACTTCCTGCATCGCGGCAGGGGCTTTGGAGGACGGCCCGAGATTTTCGACCACGTTGCGCACCATGCGAAGCGCTTCGTCTTCATCTTCAGCGAAATGATCTGCCACGCCCGATTGAGCGGTGTGGACGTCGGCCCCTCCCAACTCTTCAGCAGTGACCTCTTCTCCGGTGGCTGCTTTGACCAAGGGAGGCCCAGCGAGGAAAATCGTACCGTTGCCCTTGACGATGATGGATTCATCGGACATCGCTGGAACATAGGCGCCGCCGGCTGTACAGGAGCCAAGGACAGCGGCGACTTGTGGAATGCCATCGCCCGACATCCGCGCTTGGTTCCTGAAAATGCGTCCGAAATGGCCGATATCGGGAAAAACCTCGTCTTGCATGGGCAAAAACGCACCACCTGAATCCACCAGATAGATGCAAGGAAGGTGGTTTTCGTGAGCAATGGTTTGGGCACGGATGTGCTTTTTCACCGTCATGGGGTAGTAGGAACCTCCCTTCACGGTGGCGTCGTTGGCAACAAAGAGGCATTCCCTTCCGTGCACCATGCCGATGCCGGTGACGATGCCGGCAGAGTGAGCACGTCCGTCGTACAGTTCGAAGGCAGCGAGGGGTGAGAGCTCGAGGAACGCGGTTCCAGGGTCGACGATGCGTTCAATGCGCTCACGAGCAAGATGCTTCCCTCGGGAACGGTGGCGTTCAACATACTTCCCTCCTCCGCCTTGAGAGCAGGTTTCCAAACGCGTTCGGAGTTCATTGATGAGGGCGCTGTTGTGGGCTTTGCGCTGGGCAAACGCAGGGTCGGCACGGTTGACCCTCGTTGGCAGTCTGTCCATGTTCAGCCCTCATTTCACGCCAATGCACGACCGCACTTAATTCCATGGAAGGAGACGGCAGGTCGTCATACGCCGAGCATCAATCGGCCGATGTCTCGAAGGCCGGGTGCAAGTCCGACGATGAGGACGGCCAAGACGATGAGCAATCGGAAATGTTGCTGGCGTTGCTCGACGCGCATTTGCACAAAGAGCCAGACGATGAGGCCGACCAGAGCGCTCTTGACCAACGCGAACAACCAGGCACCTTCACCCCAATCGATGCCCAAGGCATCGTTGATGCTGCCACCGAACTGAATAACGCTGTTGCTCACGGGGTGTTTTTCTCCGTAGCCAAACATGTCGATCCCCACCATGGTGGCAAATCCGTCGCACAGTTGGCCAAAGACCATGCCCAGGACCATCGGGTGAGCCAGAAGGGCTTTGTTGGACAGGAATTCAACCGGATGACTTGCCCATGCCTCCTTTTCTGCCTCCCACTGTTTGATGCCGATGTGGGCTGGCAGCACACCTGCGGTGTACCCCGTCAGTTTGAGTTGCTGAGCATCGTCTCGACCTGCCAAATACATCGCATAGCAGACCACGGCTGGGAGCCCGAGTACGATCAGCGCTGGCCACAACGTGATGTCGCCGGAGGCTCGCCCGCTCTCTTGAGCCCAGGGCGTTGCGGCGAATTGGAGCCAATGGAAGAGCCCGAGGACCACCGTGCTGCAGGCGAATGCAAACATGCCACGAGCCATGGCCCCCCATCCTCGGGTCCAGTTGAGGGTGGCCCAAAGAACGGCGCAAGCCGCGAGCAAACCGATTCGACCGATGCTGAAGTCGACCGTTTCATGGCCAGCATACGCAGGCTGGTAGAGCAGGTACCAGTGAAGGAAGACGGCACCGAACAGACTTCCCAACAGGAGCGTCTTTTGGTTCTCTTCAGCATCATCCGTCTTCAACCCGTCAAATCGACGTCCCAAACCATGGCTTAACGCAGCAATACCAATGAGCCACGCCGCCAAATGGAGGTGGATGATGGGTGAAATGAACAGGACATCTTGGGTGGAGGCAAAGAAATCAGCATCTTCGAGCACCCTGAGCACGGGGGCGAGGCAGACCCATGCGATGAGGGCCAACGTCATCGGTTCGTCCGTCGGGATGTTCCATTTGCGGAAGAGGGCTTGAAACAGGACAACGCAACCCAACATGCTCAGCGTGTAAATCGCTGTGTTCTGAGGCGTGTAACCCGCATCACCTGCCACGCCTGCATCTTTGAC
>JALRLQ010000118.1 GCA_023254365.1 Candidatus Poseidonia sp.
GTGCTTCGCCAGGAGGCATAGGTGGCATGGGTGGAAGTCCGGGAGGCATAGGTGGTTTTTCTTCGCTCATTGTCAATTCCTCAGCATCGCTCGGGTGCGACAGTGTCTTGGATGCATGAAGAGCACATAACCATTCTCCACGAATGATTTTGAAAAATTGGTTTTGGCCTGCAACCGAGGGATGAATAGAAGGAGGGTTGATGTAGGGTCGTCATGACGAATGCTCATGGTCGGTATGGACAACAGCTCACCCCCTGTTCTTTTTGTGGTTGGCACAGCCGGTGCGGGAAAGTCTTCCTTGGTCACCGCCTTCCAACGCTGGTCACGGTTTTTGGAAACGGAAGTGATTGCTGTCAACCTTGACCCCGGCGCTGAACGAGTGCATTACGATGCCGAGTTTGATGTTCGAGACCTCATCTCACTCACGGAGGTCATGGATGAGTACGATCTTGGCCCGAACGGGGCTCAAATTCTGGCAGCAGATCTTCTGGCGGCGCAGGCCGGGGAGGTCGCCGACCAACTCCATACGCTTTCAGGTGAGATGATGATCGTTGACACCCCCGGACAGGTGGAGTTGTTTGCCTTTCGAGAAGCCAGTAACCACCTCATCGAAACACTGGGTAGGGAACAAGCGGCCATCATCTACCTGTTTGACCCCATGCTCTCTCGTTCACCATCGGGTTTTGTTTCGCAGATGCTCCTTTCATCCATCGTCGAATTCCGTTTGGGGCTGCCAACGAAGAACTTCCTCTCAAAAGCTGACCTGTTGGACCCCGATGATTTGGAACAAATTCTGGAGTGGTCGGAACGTCTCGAGATTCTCGAGTTGGCGCTCTATGACGAGGCGGGTGGCCAACGAACGGAATTCGCCATCAATCAACTTCGTATGATGCAGGAATTTTCGCAAGCACCCGGCCTGACGCCGCTCTCATCTGAACTCGAGGAAGGTCTGGCTGACATTCTCACCTTCGCCCAAGCCTTGTTCGGTGGAATGAGCGATGCACGAGATGGTTTTGCATCTGACATCGAACATGAAAAGAACTGAGCGCACAACGCTTAGAAGCCGCCTTGTGATGGCCGTTTCATGGTACAACATTTGCTGGCCATTGACGATGTGAGCGATGATTTCGAAGCGATTTTGCGTTGGGCAATCGAGTTCAAACGGCTTTGGAAGCAAGGTGATGAAGTCGCTCTGAATTTCCTCCCGCTCGACACCATGGCCATCGGGTCTATCTACGAAAAACCGTCCACACGGACTCGAGTCTCGTTTGAAGTTGGCATTCAGCGATTGGGAGGCAGTGCCCTCACCTTGCTCAAAAACGATATTCAATTGGGCACATCCGAAAGCATCGGTGACACCTCCCAAGTGCTTTCGCGGTTCCTCGGTGGCATCACCTACCGCTGCTTCGGTCACGGCGACGTTGAGGCCTTGGCAGAACACGCCACGGTGCCTGTCATCAACGCTCTCTCAGCGAAACATCATCCTTGTCAGGCGGCTGCTGATCTGATGACGGTCATGGAACATCATGAGGATACAGAAGACCTTACCGTGGCCTGGGTTGGTGATGGAAACAACGTCTTGCACGACCTGATGCTTGCGTGTGCCATGCTTGGCATTGACATTCGCTATGCTTGTCCCGAAGGCTACGAACCGGCCGAGGATGTGGTAGAGCGCACACGTGCATTTGCGGAAAGCAACGGAAGTTCCGTGACCCACACCACCGACCCCGTTGAGGCCGTGAGCGGTGCGCACGTGGTGTACACGGACGTCTTCATCTCCATGGGTGAGGAACACATGAAGGACAAGATGGCGGCGTTTGATGGTTACCAAGTGAACGAGACCATGGTCAGCCACATGGACGAGAAATGGTCGTTCATGCATTGCTTACCGGCTCACCGAGGCGAAGAGGTCACGGATTGGGTCATGGACCACGAGCAAAGCATCGTGTTCGACCAAGCAGAAAATCGAATGTGGGCCCAGATGTCCCTCTTGACCTACTTGGTGAATCAGGGCGCATGGGAAGCCATGGGTGAATTCATGGGACTTGTTTGATCAAATCTGCACGGCAGCGATAAAACTCACCAAACCAAGGAGCATAGCCAATCGAATTCGCCCAGCAACAAGGGCGTCCTCACCTTTGTACATCGGTCCGTTGAGCGTAATGATGGCAAGGATAGCGGGCGTTTGATAGACCAATTGGCCGAACGCAAACGGTCCTCGCCAAAACGGCATGTACAAACAGACCAGGGCGCCCATCAACAAAACATAGGCTGCCATTCGAACCTTTTCTTTGCCGTATTTCATCGGAAGGGTGGAACGACTACCTGCATCGGCTTCCATGTCCATGCAATCCTTCACCATCTCTCGGGCCATGTTCGTCAAGAACACCACACCGAAAATCCACCAAACCAAGGGGGAGGCAATGCCGCCGACGCCTGCAGCACCATACAGAATGACAGCACCAACCAAAAGGGAGATCACGGCGTTACCAGCAAGACCTTGATTCTTGGTTGCAGGACCGTGGTCGTAGGTTACCATCAGCACAACGGCAAGGATGTAAATGGCAGAGGTGGGAACCACGATGGAAAGGGTTGGTTCAACGACCAGTAAGCCGCCAATGTGAGCGAGGACACTGACCACCCAAAGTGATGCTGCGAAGGTTCGTGCTTGCTCGACGGACAATCGACCCGATGGGATGGGGCGCTGTGGATGGGCGGTTTGGTCGATGTCTGCATCTTTGATGTCGTTCATGGCGTTTCCAGCACCGGTGAAGAACAGCACTGCCAGCAGATGGAGTGAGACGGCCAGTGTCGGAAACGGATCGTTGCTCTCCATCAGCGCAAAGTAAGCGCCCAAAGGAACGGTTGCTGCTGCAAGGACCAGATTCTTCGGGCGCATGAGTTCAATGGACGCACCCATGCGACCTGCCATGTACGGTGGCACACCGAATGAACACTTGATTGCTTGGCTCAGGCAGCTGCCATGGACCAGACACAAACACGCATCCGGAAACCGCCGACATCTGTGCCCTCGTCAAAGCCGACCTTCACAAAGCGACGGTCTCGGGCGAGAACATTCCCGAGCTGGTTCATGGTGGCACCCCAACGAAAGCGTTGGTTCACGTGATCGAGAATCGTGGTGGTGTTGGCCTCACCGACTTCAGCCAGGAATGAACTGATTTCGGTTCGAAGTCGTTGGGTTCTGCTCATCAAGCCTCACCTCGAACGATGCGCTGGTGGAGCGAACGCATGCTGGGTGTCATGGTTCGCTGCATGGTCGGTGATCCGGGACCTGCCACAGGTTGCCATCCATTCTGGCTGCGCTTGGCGGGAAGTCGTCCAGTGCCATGAGCGAGGGCGGTACGTGTGTTGGTGGCCCATACCGGGACGTGAGATGCCGAGCGGGATGCCACCAAGTCTTCAAAGCGTGCAATGTTTGGAGCCGTTTCTTGTTCCATGAACCAAGATTCACTGGTGGTGGTATATGAAGCGACGAAAGAGGGTTCATTTGCAAGTTAATCCAGATATCGTACGCAATACCCCGTTTTTCACTTTCAAAATTTGGTTAAAGTGAAATGAAAGGTTTCGTTACTGAAAACAAGTTATGGCGTGATGGCTAAATAGGAAAGCAAGGTGGCAAAGGCTACCCACGCTGGTATAGTGTAGTGGCCCATCATGAAGGACTCTCATTCCTTCGACCCGGGTTCAAATCCCGGTACCAGCACTTCAATGGCCCCTTCTATAGAATTCGTTGTGGGCTGGTTTCGGCTCCTGAACGGAGCCATCGGCCATCTGGGCAAAGCGTCCCTGTTGACGAGGGTGAACCACATCGCTTGCCCCCCAAGGCCACCCACCAAATTCTGTTCGCTGAAAATCGGCAAAGGCCTGGTAGATCTCTTCCCTCGTGTTCATCACAAACGGGCCGTGTTGAACAACGGGTTCGTTGATGGGACGACCTTGGAGCACCAAGACACGAACGGCCTCATCGTTTGCTGCAAGCACC
>JALRLQ010000119.1 GCA_023254365.1 Candidatus Poseidonia sp.
GTGAATCATGCCCATGAGGCCCATCGTGCGGCCGTCGTCGGGCGAGTAAATCTTGGAGATGCCCGACTGGTGAAGGGTGCGAATTTCAGGCGGCGTGATGGTACCTCCTCCACCGCCGAAGATGCGCACGTGCTCGCATCCGGCTTCGTCGAGCAGCTGGCGGATGTAGGTGAAGTACTCCACGTGGCCGCCCTGATACGAGGTCAGCGCCACGGCGTGCGCGTCTTCCTGAATCGCACAGTCAACCACCGCTTTCGCCGACTGGTCGTGGCCGAGGTGGATGACTTCGGCGCCCGAGGACTGGATGAGGCGTCGCATGACGTTGATGGCGGCGTCGTGGCCGTCAAACAAGGACGCCGCCGTGATGACGCGCACCGGGCCGGTGCTCGTGGTGAACACGACCTCGTCTTCAGCCTCGGCCATGCTCCTTCCAGCAGCCGTTGGTTCATCAATTCAAGGGTGGGCCCGTGAGGGGGATTGGCGGTCTTCATTTTCTACGCAACAGCATGACAAGGAGTCCCAGGATGCCGAACAAGCCGATGGCGCCCATGGCGACCAACAACGTCGCTTCAGAAATGGCAAGGGTGGTTTTGTCACCAGCGGTGTCGTCTTGCTCTTCCAATTGGTTGTTATTCTCTTTCCCCGATGAATCACTATTGTTGTTGGAGGCATCCTGTTCATTGCTGTTGGTGCTGTTTGTGGAGGGCCCCTCGATGTACGTCCGTGTTGCGTTGAGCAAGATAATATCGTGCAATTGTATGTTTTCAGCGACCGTTGAACCCATCGGTACTTCACCTTTGTAGAAGGTGTAATTCCACATTCCCTCAAGGAACATCGGGTCCTCGGTCAAGAACCCCAATCCAAAGGTCAGCCAACCTGGTTGGGCTATTCGAAGTCGCAGGCCGAACCCACCGTAAATTTCGATACTACTCGTCACTTTGTCTGCTGGTCGGAAGTGTGCAGGGTTGCTACTGACAACAAGAGGGGCTTCTCCTTCATGCACGTTCCACACTTCGTTCGTTTCGGAAAGATAACCCATTCGTGTAGCGTTGGTGTTGACATGAATGTCCAATTCAATGTCCATGAAGAGGTTCATGTCAACCGCAGCCTTGAGGGCCAAAAGCGGGAGCATGGTGGTGGGTGTGTCAATGTATTCGAGCAGGTCAAAAGCGGGTATACTGATCTGAACGTTGTATGCATGATTGCCGCTTCCAGCATGGGTGTTGTTGTCCACGAGGGCGTATTCCGTCCACAGGTACAATCGGTCAAACAACCCAGCACCGTCTAGGAAACCAATCGGGATCCAAGTTTGACCCTCATACATCGCTTGCTGTGTAGGCATTGGGACGTCAACGACCGTTTCATTCCCACTTGCTTGGTCTCTGAAAATCAGTGCTAGATTGGCTTTCATCCACGTTTCGGTGTAGGCGTCGGTAACGGTTTGCGTAAGGGTGGGTGAACCACTCGTGTTTGTGTAGGACAGTTCTGAAACGGTGTGCTGGACCACCCGTGTCTCCATGTACATCCCCACGCCGATGTCGTAGCCAATGACGCTAACATCCATCCAGTTGGGGAGAACTGATGTGTTTTGTTCAACCGTGTTGACCATGTGAACGCTGCTTGCTTGTTCGTCGATGTTGATGGTGATTGAAGGCCATGTTTCATGGGGGAAGGGTTTGACTGAAAATGGGAAGGAAAATTCACTTGAGAATCCGAGGGCGTCTTGGGTGACCAGTTTCACGACGTGCTGGCCAACACGGGGGCTACTCCATGTCCACGAATCCCCTTGGCCAACCATCGTATCATCGAGCATCCATGTTGACGAGAGCGCATCAGCATCCGGGTCCGTTGAACAACTTGAATCAAACAGAATGCTCACGGCTTCGGTGAACTCACCGTTCAATTTTCCGCTGGTGGTGAGGCAGGAAACAGGGGCCTGGTTGTACACCTCAAAGGTTGAATTGGTGGTGATATTTCCAGTGATTGCATCGGTGGCGACCAACCGGTAAACGGCCACGGATTCGCCATCGTTGGACGAACTGATGTCGGTTGACCACCCTTCTTGTGGAGGCGAAATGGTTCCTGTCGTCGTCTGTCCAGATGCAACATTCACCCATCCTCCGTTTTGCTGAACCTGCACGGTGTAGTCTTCGGCGAATGTGTTCGATTCCAAGACCGACACCGAAAGGAAGACCGAGGCGACATCAACATCGTTGTTTCCGGGAGGGTTACTGCGATAGTCGGTGTAATCGGCAACCAGATACAGCGTCGGCGACCAACTGATTTCGCTGAAGGTGTCGTGTGTGCGCTGGGGCTGAACCTCCAAGATGCCACTGTTTGACTCACCGATTTCAAATTGAATCGAACAGACCAGACAATCCTCCACGGCCAACAACTCTTCGGGAGATGTGCTTTCCCCACTGACTACTTGGTCACGATAGTCCCCAAACCCAGCGGTGTTGAACAGAAGAATATCCAGGTCATTCGGCGTGTTTGTCCTAATTGCCTGAACTTGAACAACATCACCAAATCGAACTTCAGGGAAGGCAACCCAATGGAAATCGTCCTCGATGACATCAACCCATGTACCTTCGCTGACAGACAAGTTGTACACCGCATCGTCGGCTTCCTCGGTGTAAATCTGAATCAGGAGTTCCACATCCTCAGTGGCGTTAAACCACGCACGAACAGTGTAGTCTTGCGGTCCGCCGTGACTTCCTCCGTGTATGTCAGACGCCAGAGGAGCCTTTTGGTTTTGAAGAACTTGATACAACTCCATATCCAGGTAGCTGAACCATGAAAGTTCTTCCGCGACCACGCCAACTTGAGTGTTGGCTGGAATGGATACGCGATACCAATCAACGGGGTCGTACAGTCCATTTGGACAATCGGTTAAACAAACAATATCTTCCTCCAAAAAAGATCCGAGAGTGATAACAGTTGCTGATTGCCAGTAATTGTCAGTTTCAAGTAGCGATGAAAGGATGTAGTTGGTCCCATCGTTGCCAAACCCGTCCAAAGTCGTGACGCTCATCCAGACCGATAGACTCGTGCTAGCGTTGTTGGTGACCGTGTGGGAGCCGTTTTCTTCTTCACCAACCTCAATCGATGCGTGCGGCATCCCACTCGTGTCAGAATAGAACTGGACCTCGAGGTTCACGCTCGAAAAGTTCCCCGTATTTTTTACAAAGACCTGTAGGTCTTGGTACGGTCCTACCACCACTTCATACCAATCGTATCTGTCAGTGGGTTCAGAGCCGCAATCAGGCCAACAAACCCATTCAGTGAGCTCTTCTCTTGGGATATAGAGTACTGCATTCGCTTGTTCGTCGTCTGCTCGCACAACGGGTGCAAAGGACGCAAGCGTCGAGAAAATAAGCACAGAAGTGACAAAAAGAGCCCCCAACCTCATGTCGGTGTGTATCCATTTCTCTCAATTAAAATCTCTTGCGCAGCAGCAGGGGGGATTCACCAGCCTTGTTCTTGCTCGTACGCCACGTCCGAGGGCACGGCGGGGACGTCCTTGGCGTAGGCTTGCTCACTTCCGGCCGGTGCGGTGACCTGCGTCGGGGCAGCGGCGGCTTGTTGATTTGCTTCGTAAGCCGCCTGCTGACGATAGTACTCGTCCCATTCCGCTTGCGTGGCCTGCGAGGTCTGACCGCTGTAGGCGGCGTGCATGGCCTGCTCCAATTCGTCGTCCAACTCGGTGCGCAGGCGCTCCAAGCGGATGGCTTGGTGCGGTCCGAGCATGCGCATCATCACGGCCCGCTCGTAGGCCAGCGCCACCTCTTCGAGGTCTTCGCGACGGGTGGCGTCGCGCAGCATGCCTTCGAAGCGCTTGGCTCGCCCGCCCCGGGTGAGGATGCCGATCATGATCCACACCGAGATGGGAATGCCCACGAACACGCCGATCAAGTCCCAAGCGCCCAGGCCGATGGCGGTCCCCGGAAGGATGATTTCGAAACTGTCGACGGGTTTTGAGGCGGGGTCGAGCGGGTC
>JALRLQ010000011.1 GCA_023254365.1 Candidatus Poseidonia sp.
GGAAAGAACCCCTACCGTCTTTCCATCCGCTCGCCGATGTTCATCACCATTCCTTACGTGGCCAAGACGATGATTGGCTACAAGGTGGCCGATATTCCGGCCATCATGGGCAGTTTCGACCCATGCATCGGGGAGACCGACCGTTGAGGTGAGACCATGGACGACAGGTACGATTTGGTTGGCTTTTTCCTCAGCAAGGACGGCGTGCTCCGCTCCGGCATCATGAGCGTGCTCGAAGGCACGCCACTCGACGAGAGTGCAGGTGCGATCTCCTTTGGCGTCGCCACGTTCGCCCTGGTGAACGTCGTCTTCCTCCTGCTGTTCTTCTCTCAATTCGCCATCCTCTGGATTGAGCGAAAAGCGGTCGCTCGTATGCAAGACCGCTACGGCGCCACCACAGCGCTTCGCTCGCTCTGGGTTGGCGAAAACGGGGTCACCGCCGGTGAATGGTGGAACATGCTTCCGTTTGGTCTCGGCAAACCCATCGGCGCTGTGAACAAGTGGTTGAACAAGAACTTCGGTAACCGTGACGAGAAGTTCGCCACCGTCGATCGCGTCAACAACCGGTCGTGGATGGGCAAAACCATTCTTCCCGGGTTCTTCCAGAACGTCGCCGACGGCATGAAGTTCCTCGTCAAGGAACACATGGTGCCACAACGGGCCGACCGCCTCATCTTTGAGGTGTCACCTTTCCTCATCGTGTCCTCCACGCTGTTGATTTTGGGGATGATTCCACTTTCAAGCGGCATCTACGCCACGAACCCTGACCTGTCCATTCTCTACGCCATCGCCATCTTCGGAATTGCGCCCATCGGGGTGTTCTTCGCCGGCTGGTCGTCCAACAACAAATACACCCTCATCGGTGGGATTCGCTCGGCTGCCCAACTGACGGCATACGAGATTCCCTTGCTCTTGACGCTGCTGTCGGTGGCCATTCTCTCTGGCACCTTCAACATCGTTGACAGCATTCACTTCCAGCACTCCGCAGGAGCGTGGAACATCTTCCTCATGCCGCTTGGCGCAGCCTTGTTCCTCATCACCATGATCGCCGAAGTCGAGCGTGTTCCGTTCGACATGCCCGAGGCTGAGGCCGAACTGGTCGAGGGTTGGTGGACCGAATACGGCGGTATGCGATTTGGTATGCTCTTCATGGCCGAATACATTCGCACCTACGCTGCGTGTTTCCTCTTCACCCACTTCTTCCTCGGCGGCTGGCACTTGCCCTTCCAAGGCACCATTGGTTCCATCCCAGTGGTCGGTGAAGCCTACCTGCTGATCCCCGGCGCCGTCATGACGCTGGTCAAGTCGTGGTTGGTCTTCCTCATCGTGTTCGTGTGGGCTCGCTTTGCGCTTGCTCGTATCCGAACGGACCAGATTCTCGAGTTTGGCTGGCGCATGCTGCTCCCGCTTGCGGTGTTGCAAGTGGTGCTCGCCCTCGTCTACCGATTGTACCTCTTCGACCCTGAGGGTATGTCGGCGCAAAACGACGTGGCAGGCGGCATGGCTTGGGATGCGTTCGGTATCCCCTACCTTGTCCCCATCTTGACCACGTTGTTCTGGCTCGGTGTGTTCTGGGTCTACCTCAACGATGAGGACAAGTCAGTCAATCAGGAACGAATGTTCCATGTCCATACAGACAAGCCTGCGGGAACGGTCACCCCGGGGCAGGAGTGAGGTGAAGACCATGCCAATGCATCCACACGCACAACCGAATTTCAGAAACCTGTTTTGGTACCCGTTCAAGATCACCTTGATCACGGCTCTACGAACCTTCCCGTTCATCGGCAAGCGCTTCGGAAAGCGACTGGGGGCTTACCACAACACGACCCACCCCGAGTTCCTTGACGACGGAAGCCGAGCACGCGCTTCTTCATCCACTGAAATGAACGACATCTCTCGTCAAGAATTCGCCCCTGACCGTGTTACATCAGACCTCAAGCCAACCCTGTGGAAGCCTCAGACCGTACAATACCCGTACGAACGGTTGGAGGACATGGAGCCCTGGCTCTTTGTCCCCGGCAATTACAACGGTCGTATCGGTGTCATTTGGGAAACGTGTACCGCCTGTAAGATGTGTGTCAACATCTGCCCCAACGACTGTCTTCACATGACGACGGAACTTCGTGTCGACGTCCTCGACAATGCAAAAGGCGAGAATGCAGGTTTTGGTGTTGAACTTGAAGTCGGCAAGTACGCCGCCGTTGAAGTGCCAGAAGTCTTGGAGACGCTTGACACCTTCAACCACGTTACGGCCCACACCGCTCCGCCCGAGGAATGGCGCTTTGCCGAAGTCTTGGACCTGTCTGGCGATTCTGCGACCGTGCGATGGAACGATTCCGGCGAGGAAGCCGTGGTGTCGACCAGCGAGCTCTACCCCGCCGACGACCAAATCGTCTCCGGCCGCATCGATCTTGGCCGCTGCATGTTCTGTGGCCTCTGCATGGAAGCGTGTGGCTTCACCTCGTTCTTCATGACCAACGAATACGACGGTATGTCCGGATTCACTCGCCAAGACTTGTGGTTTGACGCTTCTCGCACCCGTGTCCTGCCCGGTGTTCACCAGGAAGCCGTTGACGCCGAGTTGGCCAAGCGAGCCTCCAAGGAACGCGACAAGCGCGCAAAGAAGGCGGCCAAGGAAGCGGCACAGGGGGATGCTTGAGATGGACGTTGCCAGCGCTGCAGAAACCGGCGTGTTCTTCCTGTTCGCAGCCATTACGCTCGGAGGGGCCCTCGGCCTCATCTTTGCGCAGCGTGTGGCCCACTCCATGCTCTCGCTCATCTTCTGTTTCATGGCCGTCTCGGGCATCTTCATCCTCTTGGGGGCTGAATTCCTTGCAGCCATTCAAATTCTCGTCTACTTGGCGAGTGTCGGGTTGGTGGTGCTGTTCGGTATCATGCTGACCCGTCGGCAAATTCTCGAGGAGGACTTCGAATGAAGTTCATCTCGCTGTTCACCCGGTTGGGTTTGCTCGCTCTCGGGTTCATCCTCGTGGCTGCCGTCAATGCAGAGGGCGTTTGGGACAACCCCAGCGACGACCAACCAACCACCTCAGGCCTTGCTGATGCCCTGCTCCACGATTGGGGCTTTGGGCTTCTCGTGCTCGGTCTTTTGATGGCCATGGCCATGATGGGTGCTGCCTACCTGGTTCGTGACGAGCGAATGGAAAACTTGCTCTGGGAGTTCGGAGGTGAAGAAGAATGATCGATCCGGCATGGGTTTCCGGTCTTTCCGCCCTCTTGTTCGTGATCGGCCTTGCCGGTGCGTTCACCCGAAAGAACGCCATCATTGTCTTGATGTGCATTGAATTGATGCTCAACGCTGCCAACATGCAGTTCGCTGCGGCAGCCGTCCACCACGGCGACACGACGGGATGGGTCTACACCATCTTCGCCATCGCCATCGCAGCCAGCGAGGTGGCCATTGGCTTGGCCATCTTCCTGGCGATGTACGGGCAACACGAATCGATTACGCTGGACGACGTGAACGTCCTGAAGAACTGAGGTGAGATGATGGCAGGTTCAGGAAGTTCAGAAATCGTTCACAGCACGGCGTTGCAATACGCCCCCTTCATTCTCCTCTTGCCCATGTTGGCGTTCCCCGTCATTCTCTTCCTCGGCAAGATGTTCAACGGCAACAAGGTGTGGAAAGAGACCCTCAAGGAAGGTGGCCTCATCGCCCTTGCCTTCATGGCTGCCAGCCTGGGCCTCTCCCTGTGGCTCATCAGTGATTTCATTGGCGCCTACGGCGGTGTGGAGACGCTCTCCGATTGGACATGGTTCACCTCCAGCATGTGGACTTCGGGTGTGGTCACCACCGAGATCAGCTTTGGCTTCGGCGTCCACGTTGACCACATCACGGTGATGTTGCTGTTCATCGCCTCGTTCCTCTGTTTGCTCATCAACACCTTCGCGGTGGGTTACATGAACACCGACCCCATCAACGACAACCGAAACCACCGCTTCTACGCCGAGTTCGTGCTCTTCTGTTCGGGCATGCTCGGTATGGTGCTCGCCGACTCGTTCCTCTGGTTGTTCATCTTCTGGGAATTGATGGGCCTGTGTTCCTACCTGCTCATCGGTTTCTATTACGAACGCCCGAGCGCCGCTTACGCCGCCAAGAAGGCGTTCTTGACCACCCGTGTGGGTGACGTCTTCCTCATGGTCGGTTTGGCGGTGCTGTGGGACCTCTTCGGTTCCTTGGACTACGCCGTGGTCTTCAACGAGTACAACATCGACAAGGTGGCCGCCTCGAACCCCGGCACGCTCGCTTGGGCGCTGGGTCTGATGTTCATCGGGGCGGTGGGTAAATCGGCCCAATTCCCACTCCACGTTTGGCTTCCCGACGCCATGGAAGGGCCAACCCCCGTGTCGGCGCTCATCCACGCCGCCACGATGGTGAACGCCGGTCTCTACCTCGTCGCTCGAATGTTCCCGTTCTTCGGCGCAGAGTCCATGCACGGCGAACTGGCCGACTTGGCCTTCATCATCGCCGCCATCGGCGGTACCACCGCCGTGATGGCCGCCGCTATTGCCTTCGTCCAGCACGACCTGAAGAAGGTCTTGGCCTACTCGACCATGTCGCAGTTGGCCTACATCTTCACGGGACTGGGCGCTGCCCTCTACCTCGCCAACACGCTTGACTGGCACCACGATTACAAGGCCCACGGCATCGTCATCGTGGCCTTTGGTGCCGCCCTCTTCCACCTGTTCAACCACGCCATGGCCAAAGGGATGCTCTTCATGGCCAGCGGTGCGGTGATTCACGAAGTTCACCACGCTCACCATCACTTGCATCCTCATGACGACCACCACGACGAGGACCCCGAAGAATTGCTGATGCTGGCCAATTACTTGGCCGACACCGGCCAATCCGTCTTCGGCTTCTTCAACTCGATTGACCTGGACCAGTCGGGCGAAGTCGACACCTACGAGTTCCAAACGGCCCTCAAGAAAGCCGACATCGCCGACCTTCCACCTTGGGACATGCAGCGGCTGATGAAGGCCGTGGACATGGACGGTAACGGTCGCATCAACGTGCCCGAACTGGAATTGACCCTCGGCCGTGTTCACCTCGCCTCGCTCGCCGGTGACGACCATCACGACCATCACGACGAGTTTGACGCCCAATCAATGGAAAACATGGGCGGTCTCGCTTCGAAGATGCCGCTTACAGCCACGGCCATGCTCGTGGGTTCCTTGTCCATCATGGGCTTCCCGCTCATCGGCGGCTTCTGGTCCAAGGAAGGCATCATCGCCAACACGTGGCGCGTGGCCCTCGAAGACCCCCGCTTCTTCTACCCTGCCTTCTGCGTGTTGCTCGGTGCTGGGATGACCGGATTCTACATGTCACGCATGTGGCTCAAGACCTTTGCTGGCTCGCCCAAGACGGACGTCGCAGCGCACGTTCATCCCACCAACACGTGGATCAAAATCCCGTTGTTCGTGTTGACCTTCTTCAGTTTGGGCGGTATTCTGTTTGCCGGCATGGGCTTCACGCACTGGGCTCCCGACATCGAATACGGTTTGATGTCCGACAAGGGTCTCTTCGAAGGCATCCTCTACGAAATGGAGCACGCCTTTGCCAACCACGATTCCTTCTTCCTCGTGCTGTCCTACGTGGCGCTGTTCTTCGGGGCCATCGTTGGTCCGGGATTGGCGCTCTCCCTCTACGGCGGCAAGCTCGACGAAGGCGAGACCAGCAAGCCGTGGTTCACCCCCGTGCTGGCCCTCAACGCTGCGGTCAAGGGTCGCTATCACTGGGACAACTCGGCCTTCGGAACCTCCGGCTTCGCCACGGCGCTCGAGAACCGTCTGTACTTCGACCACTACTACGACCTGGCGATGTTGAAGATCGTCGCCGCCTTCTCCACCAAAGCCGCTGAAGCCGACTCCAGCGTCATCGACGGCACCGTCAAGACCGTTGAACGGACCTCGCAACAACTCTCGACCAAACTGCGTTCGCTCACCACGGGCTCAGCCCGTGATTACATCCTGATGGCGGCGTTGGGCACGTTGGTGCTCTTCGGCTTGATTTGGGGGGTGGTCGCTTGACGACCGACTGGATTTCCATGCCGCTGGTCGGCTTGCCGCTCATCAGCAGCCTCGTCCTCTTGGCCTACGTGGCGACGGTCTCCCCGTCAGCCCGAGAGCGTCTGGGTCCCACCGTACGAACGGTTTCCCTTGCGATTTCGCTGCTGATGCTGGTGCTGACCACGGCCATGTTTTTCGGCGACAACTACATCGAAGGGACCCTTGAATGGGCCAGCCTGTCCTTTGGGTCGTTCAACTATGAGTTCCGCTACGAATGGATTGAACCGCTCGGCATCAACTGGAGCGTGGGCATGGACGCCTTGTCCTTCCCCATGGTCTGGTTAACCACCTTCCTGTTGCCCATCACCATCGTGGCCACCTGGCACGAGAAGAATGCCGCCGTGTACTTCCCCCTGATCCTCATGATGGGCGGAGCCCTCATCGGTGTGTTCGTGGCGCTGGACTTGTTCATGTTCTACGTGTTTTGGGAACTGACCCTGATTCCAATGTTCTTCCTCATCCTCAAGTGGGGCGGTTACGACCGAAAATACGCCTCTCAGAAGTTCTTCATCTACACCTTCACGGCCTCGGTCATCATGCTCCTCGGTTTGGTGACGGTGTACTTCCTGCAACCCGAGAACCTCGCTCATGCTGGCACTTGGACCGGACGAACCTTCGACATCCCCACCCTGACGGCCCATGCTCAATCGGCCAATGCGGGAGGCGAATGGTTCCTCGGTGTCGGCTTGCAAAAGTTGCTGTTCGTGATGCTGATGATCGGGTTCCTCGTGAAGTTACCATCCGTGCCTTTCCACACCTGGTTGCCCGACGCCCACGTCCAAGCCCCCACCGGTGGCTCGATGTTGCTGGCCGGTGTCATGCTCAAGATGGGCGCCTACGGCATGTTCCGCCTCCCGCTTTCCCTTTTCCCGCACGCCGCCGAACACTTCCAGTTCTGGTTGCTGGCGTTGGGCATGATCTCCCTGGTGTGGGGAGCCGTCGTCTGTTTGGGCCAAACGAACCTCAAGAAAATGGTCGCCTACTCCTCGGTATCGCACATGGGGGTCATCCTCATCGGCATCGCCACCATGCAACCGCTGGGTTGGGCCGCAGCGCTCTTCATGATGTTCGCTCACGGCATCATCAGCCCGATGCTCTTCGCCGTGTGTGGCGCATTCAAGCACCACTACCACAGCATGGAAATCGGTGCCATGCGAGGCATGGCCAAGCATTCGCCTTGGCTGGCTACCTCGATGATGTTCGCCTGGATGGCTTCGCTTGGCCTTCCCTTGCTCGCCGGCTTCGTGGCTGAGCTGATGATGTTCCTCGCCCTATGGCACTTCATTGCCGCCGAAGGCTGGAGCGTGTTGTGGATGGTTGGTCCAGCCTTCGTGCTCGCCATCACCGCTGCCTATTACCTGTGGTCCATGCAACGCACCATCTTCGAGGGCGGCGAGAAGACGCAACCTCCAGCAAGCTTGCACGGTCAGCCCGTGCCCGACATCACCGACGCGGAGAAGTGGGCCATGGTCATCATGGCTGCGTTCACCATCCTCTTCGGTGTGATGCCGTGGATTGCGCTTGACATGATGAACGGGTGGACCGTGGCGTTCTTTGAAACGCTCTTGATTCCAATTCTGACGGGAGGTGCCTGAGATGGAGACGATTGAACCCTTTGGCGAAGGCTTTGTCCTCGCTCTGGCCCCTGAATTCGTGCTCGTCATCGGGCTGTTCACGCTCATGATCGTGCCGAACCTCGGCGATGCGAAATTCCGCCTCCCCCTGTCGCAGATTCGTATTCCATGGTTCATGGGCGGCAAGCGAGGCAAGCTCGACAGCGACCCACGTCTGCCCGGCCTCTTTGCGACCGTGTTCTTCACCATCGCTTTTGTTCTGGCCGTGGTTTCGTTCTTCGGTGGAATGAACAAGACGCAAATCGTCTCGGGCGAGAACACCATGTTGCAAATCGATGAATTCAGCCGAATGTTCGAACTCATCTTCTATGGCGCCTTGGCTCTGGCCAGCGCAGCCTCGGTGAACCGCCTTCCAGCGACCAACCGAAACGACCGTAGCGCCGCTGGTTTGTACAACAACCGCCGCCAGGTTGACTTCTACATCCTCCTGATGACCACGGGTATTGGCATGTCCGTTGTGGCCCTTGCTCAAGACCTGTTCTTGCTGTTCATCGGATTGGAATTGGCCTCGTTCTCCACCTACGTGCTCGTGTCCTTCATGAAGGAAAGCAAGGAAGGTACCGAGGCCGGTATGAAGTATTTCATCGTCGGTTCGGTTGCCTCTGGCGTTGGTCTGTACGGTTTGTCGTTGCTCTACCTCTGGTCGGGCTCGCTCCAGTTCACCGAACTCTCTGCTGCCTTTGCCAGCAACGGCATGGAAGCGCTACCGCTCATTGCCTTGGGCATGTTGCTCGTTGGTTTCGGGTTCAAGGTGAGCGCAGCACCGTTCCATTTCGCTGCTCCCGACGCCTACGCAGGCGCCACCTCGCCGGTGGCGGGTGTGCTTGCTACCGCCAGCAAAGCCATGGGTGTCTTGGGGTTGCTCCGTCTTCTCTTCGTCATCGCCTCACCCGAGGCCACCGACGGATCGGCCGTGTGGCTGGTTGCGCTCGGTGTTCTCTCGGTCGTGACCATGACGTGGGGTAACCTCGCTGCTCTTGGCTCAACCAACCCCAAGCGCATGCTCGCCTACTCTTCGGTGGCGCATGCTGGGTACATGATGGCGGCCATTACGGCAATTGGTGCCCTGAACTGGGAGGACGGTCACATCGACCTCAGCAACGACGCTGCCTTGGTCGTCGTGACGGCGCTCATCTTCCACCTGACCGTCCTCGTGTGCTTCAAGCTCGGTGCCTTCCTCGTGCTGTCGTTGTTGGAGTCTGAAAAGGGCGGTCACACCTTGGAGTCGCTGGGCGGTTTGGCCAAGCGAGAACCCTTCCTCGCCGTGGCCATGTTCATCTTTATGATGTCCTTGGCCGGTGTCCCACCGCTCGCAGGCTTCGTTTCGAAGTTGTTGGTCATCATGGGTATCGTGAAGGTGGCGCTGCTCGACGTGACCGTCAACAGCGACCTGGCCTTCGGTGACATTCACTGGGTCTGGTACCTTGCGTTGTTGATGGTCATCAACTCGGCCATTTCGGTGTTCTATTACCTCCGTGTTGGCCTCGTGATGTTCTTCCACGAGCCTGAAGAAGGCCGCGAAGGACCGCTACCAAAGGGTTCGCCGGTTCGCATGGCCATCGTCGCCTGCCTCATCACCACGGTGTACTTCGGTGTCGGAGCCGGCCCACTGCTTGCGTTGTGTGAATCCGCTGCCAACGCACTGGTTGGCGCTTGGTAAGCACCTCACGGCTCAACACCCCGATTTTGGGTGATGACTTCAAGAAGGGTTGGCCGCTGGCAGGAGCAGGTGAGACTGATTGGGTCGCAGATTTGAGGAAAAGGTGGACGCGGAAGAACTCGCCCGTCTCGAGAGTCCTGATGATGCAAGCGACGGAAAGATCCGTGTCAAAATGCCCAACAAGCGCGTCAACGAAATGTTCGCCTTGGCCCAACAACTCCTTGGTGGTCGCCGAGTAACGGTGCTGTGCGAGGATGGCGAGACCCGTATGGCTCGCATTCCCGGAAAAATGCGCCGCCGACAATGGGTTCGTGAAGGCGATTTGATCATCGTTTGGCCGTGGGATTTCCAAGACTCCAAAGCCGACGTGAAACACCGATACACCAAAACACAAGCCATGTATTTGTCTCGTAAAGGCGTTCTTCCCGATGACGTGGACATGTTTGGCATGGGGGCCTCGTTTGACGAAGACAGCGAACACGACGATCTCTTTGCCTTTGGTGACCCCGACGAGGATGAACCAACCGTGGCTGAAGATGCTGACGACGACGACCTGTTTGCGGATGACGGCGATGGCGATGACGACCTGTTTGCGGATGACGGCGATGACGATGACGACCTGTTCGCCGACGACGGAGAAGAGGAGGCTGCTGAGGAAGCCACGCCCGAGGAACCGGTAGAAGTGGCAGCTGCTCCAGCGGTCGAAGACGACGATGTGTTCGATGATGACGACGATGACGATGACATCGACGCCCTGTTTTCTTGAGTCGATGAGGTAGCAGCATGGTGCGGGAGGACGACTGGGACGAGCTCTCAGGGCGTCCCAGAAAACAACGCAAGCGCCGCCAGCGTCGCTCGTCCAAGCCCACCGAAGATGAACTGGACGCTGAACACCACCGCGCTGAGGAATCGAAGTTTATTCAGAGCCTGGGTGACAAGGGCGGTCGCTACGAATGGATGAGGGAGAAACGTTACAACACGATGTTTCGAGACATCGAAGCCAAAATTCAGGGCGCCATGGGCACCGGAGGATACGATTGGGTTGACCGACGTGTCTTCGATCAGGTGTTTGACCGACTGACCTTGATGGCTCTGTACAAGTTGATGAAATCGGGCATCATCGAGACCCTGGATTTTCCGGTGGCTCGGGGAAAAGAGGCTCACGTGTTCCACGGTACCAACCTTGCAGGCCAACCCGTGGCGGTGAAGATTTTCCATACTTCCAACGCCGTTTTCAAGAACCTCATTCAGTACATCGAAGGTGATCCTCGTTTCACTGGATTGCGTCGAAAACATCGTGATTTGGTCGAGGTTTGGGTCCGGAAGGAGTACCGCAACCTGAACCGATTGGCCCGATGGGGACTCAATGTTCCCGAACCGCTGGGCGTGCACAAAAACGTGCTCGTCATGGAATACATTGGAACCGCAACGTCACCATCACCCAAACTGCGAGAGGTTGACGTTGACGACGTACAAACCGTGTACGATGACCTGTTGCGCTTCCTCGCCGTCTCGTGGCAGAAGGCCGAGATGGTTCACGGTGATTTTTCGCCCTACAATATCCTCTGGCACGACGGCCGTGCCTGCGTGATCGACGTCGGTCAAGCCGTGGTCGAAAGCCACCCGAAGGCCCAAGAGTTCCTTGTGCGAGACGTCACGCGGCTGGTGGAATGGGGGCAGAAATACGGGTTGGCGGTCGACCTTGCCGCATCCATGTACGACGTGCTCAACATGGATTTGGAAGGGTTGGTCCAAATTGACAGGGAAGAGGAGTGATCACTCTTCTTCCCACGTGATGACCTCGTCATCGGCCAGTTCCATCATTTCAGCCACCGCTTCATCGTCATCGGGGTCCACCTGAGCGGCCCGCATACGGCGGTCACGACGATTGGTAATCTCGGCCAATCCTGGAACGAGCCCTTCGAAGCCGTCGTCTGGGCGGCGCTCTTCACGCTCCTCGTGATGGTCCAACGAACGCGCTTCCAAACGAGCACGCTTTCGGTCGCGTTCCAAGAAGCCCATGACGGTCCCGTGTTCAGCGCCTCCTGCGAGCATTTCGATGGCTTGGCGAGCAGCGAACAAGCCGCTTTCTTCGCCGACGAGGACCACCGTTGAGTTGTAAATGCTGATTTGGGTCTGGGTCAGTTGTTCGATCAACTTGCGAATTTTTCCTTGCCGGCCGATGATGCGGGCTCGAATGCGCCGTTGCTGGTTTGACCGCTTGCCGACGTAGTCACGCAAATCCACGAGTTCGAAGAAGTGGTCGTCGTTGAGCAGTTTCACTGCTGCCTCCGGTGCCATGCCTCGTCCGATGGCTTTCACCACATCGGGCAGTTTCATGGCTTTCACGGGGTCGTACGAGCCGGGCTCGCCCCATTCGACTTCAACATCGCCTGACTCGGAATCGATGATGAATTTCTGACATCCAGCGGCGTTTCGAATCGCCTTGCTGGTCGCTCCCTTGGCCCCGATGATGACCGCGATGCGGTCTTTGGGTACACGAGGAAGCGTCTGGCGCATGGTCGGCCGTGAGGCCCGACGCTTTTCAATCCCTTGTCTTGCGTTGGAGCAACGAGAGAGCGAAGCCAACGAGCAGCAGCACCAGAATGGAGGGGGCAAAGGACGGGACCAGCCCGGGACTGTCGAGGGATGCTCCGGTGACCACGAGGTAGTTGTTGTTGTTCCCTTCGTCGTACTCATCAATGACGTTGGCGTGATCGATGACCAAGCGCAGGTCGAACTGTCCTGCCCTCGGTACGGTGTATTGCCAAACGATGGTTTCCGTGCTGTTTGAGAGGGTTCCTGCAGGCAGGTTTCTCGTTTCCATCACCGTCCATGCCACGCTGGCCGTTCGGTCTGCAGGCGCCGTTTCCAAACGGACGATGACGCTGCCTCCGTAATCTTCGTTGGATTCGAGCACGCTGGTGATGGTGACGTTGCCCGTTTGTTCACCCGGCCGTACGATGATGCGGTCGAGGTTGGTTTCGCTCAGGTTCCAATACAGGTCCAAGCCCGGCAAGATTTGGTAGGATGAGGCTTGCGTGGTGAAACTGTTGCCTGCCTCGTCCACCAGCACGGCTCGCAGCATCAAATGCTGACGGGATTTGGTTGCCCAACTGGCCAAGCCAACTTGGCCTGAAAGGCCGTTCACGCCCATGGTGAGCCATCGACCGGAGAGGTCGGGTGTTTCACCAACGCCGTTGGAATCAAACCCGTATTGCAGGTAGGAAGAGGAATTATCAATCCCGGAATCGGCATCTTCGGCCAAGAAAGTGATACTGGCGGGGCCCACGCGACTCGTGGTCAACTCGTCCACAACCCACGACAGGCCAACGGGCGCCGTCGTGTCAACCTGAATGGGAACCGTCGTGTTGGCGCCGGTGTTGCCAACACGGTCAACGGCGCGCAACGTCAGGGTGTGGATGCCTTCCTCGAGGTTGAGTGTGATGCTGTCGCTGGCCGTGCTGGACCACGTAGCGCCGTCCATGGTGTATTCCACGGTGGCCACGCCGGACCCCAGCCCGTCGTTGGCTGCCGTCGTCAGGTCGCTGACGACGATGGTGCCGGATTGGTGCCAAGCCGAACCGTCTCCGACGGTGACGCTGCCAACGGTTGGGCCGGTTCGGTCAATGCCGATGAACATGGTCTGGGAGGCCGTAAGACCCGAGTGGTCACTCACCGTCAATCGAGGGGACCAGGTGCCCTCCGCCATGTTCCCGCTGGCCCAATCCCAACCGTAGGCGAGGTTGGATGGACCGTCAGTGGGTGGTGTTCCAGGGCCGGGAACATTGGCCAATGTGGCTTGTTTCAAATCGTCATCGCTGGCACCCCACCGGAAGGAAATGGCTTCACTTGATGCGATGTTAAACCACGCACGGTCAGACAGACTGGAACCTGTTCCGGCATCCGGATTCAACGCCATGAAGGTGGTGATCACGGGTACTTGATTGGTGATGTTGAACCAATCGGTGGTGGTCACGGCAAAACTCTCCGTGTCGCTGTCCCATCCCGATGCGCGAAGTTTGTACGTGCCGTTGGTCACCGTGGTGGTCGCAAACGGATAGACCCAAGGTGTTGAGGTCAAGTTCACCACGGTGGTCCACGTTGATTCGTCGGTGGTCCGTTCCACCAGCAAAGAATCCAACGTACCGGTTCCAGAAATAGCGAACGTCAAGGTCTTCGTTCCCTTGACGTCATCGTCTTGGTAGGGCCCGTTGCTGAACGCGATGGTGAGGCTGGAGGCACCGCTCGTTGCGATGACGGGTCCTTCATCCAACGCATGGTGAGGCGACATCAAGGAGTTGCTGGAGAGAGGAAGCAACGAAACGAGCAACAGGGTGACGAGCCAAACTGCGTTTGCACCACGGCCCATGTGGTCTGCACACCCACGGACTGCCTTCAATTCTCCCCTTCCGTCCACGGCCCAAAATCGGTTCTGCGTGTCCACTTCAGCGAGGCGGATGGGCATCAAGCAACGGGCGAAAGAGGGCGTGAGGGGAGATGGGTTCAAGTGCTTTGCATGCTCTAACCCCATCATGGAGCGGAAGGCCAAGGTGACGACCATCCTGTGCATGCTGCTGCTGAGCATGCTTCCGTTCAACGTCCACGCGGAGGACAGCGGTGGCGTTCAGGCCGGCACAGCCCAAGTTTCGTTGTTGCCCACCAACCCCGCCATGGGCCAATCCGTGGACATTTCCGTTGCGCTTTTCAACAGCCAAAGCAGCACAGCGTTCAATGTCGACGTGGCGTTTTACCAGGGAAGCAAACAACTTAGCAACCGATTTTTTCAAGACCAGGTGAACATCGATGGTAATTCCGTTTATACCGCCACCGCCACCCTGACAAATCTCGTCCAAGGCGATCAAAGTGTTTGGATTGAATGGGCCGCCAACGGGGCCAACCCTGCGAGCTTCAAGTACACCTTCACTGTTCGTGGCTTGGCCAACCTACAAGTGGAGACGTTCACGCTTGGTGACGGCTCGGTGGTGTATGCAGGTGATACTGTTGACGTGGCCGTTGAAGTCACCAACACCGGTACGGTGAACGCCTCCGATAGCAAACTCTTGCTACAGGTGCCCGGTGCCGACGATGTGATGCTCGATACCCCTGCGTTGACGGCAGGGGCCTCGACGTGGGTCTACACCTCCATTGTAGCCCCCCCCAGCGGAACGCACGACATTACAGTGACGTCCGATGCAGAAAACGTTGTTGAGGAAGCGTCTGAAAACAACAAAGAAGCCGTCGCTGAATTGGTGGTTTCCACTCGGATGGACCTCAGTTTTTCGGGTGAGTTGACCGTTTCATCCCAGCCCGGCGCCCTGGAAGGCCCATGGACCGTTGAGGGGACCATGGTGCGAACCAACGGCACCGGCCCACTTGATGTTCCCGTTTGGCTTCAACTATCAACCCCTTCGGGAGGTCTGATCACCACCCCAACCTTCACCGTCAGTTTCACGGGCGTTGGCTACAGTCAAGAGGTGTTCAGCACCGTGGTGAACGCGAGCACGCTCAGTTCCCTGCCCGATGGAGACCATGTGGTCACCGCCAAAATCAACCCCTTCAACGAACCCGGTTTTGAGCAAGAAGACACCAGCAACGACATGGTTTCGGGTATCCTCACGATTTTCCCCATACCTGACGTGTACGTTGACGCCAACGCCCTTCCTGAAGTGCCCTCGGTAGAAGGCGGTGAAGATATTGTTTGGCGCGTGTACATGGAAAACACGGGCGACATCGCTGTTTCGGGATTCCTTCACTACACCTTTGACGGTCTCGAGGGCGATTCGCCTCCCATCAATTTGCCAGCGGGTTCGGGTTTCACGTGGACGGTGTCCCTCAGCACGGCCTTGGGAGCACATACCGCTGAGTTTGAAGCGCAATGGGTGGCTGCTCAGGGAAGTTGGGATTCCAACAAGCAAAATTCCTTTGCCACGGGAACGGTTCTTGTCGAGTCCAAACTCAAGTTGGAATGGGACTACGGTTCCTTGGAAGTGCTGGATGCCGATGGCAACCAAGCCACGATGCCGTTGAAAGATGGCGAGGCCTACACCCTCAACATCGGTCTCACCAGCCAAAACACCGGTGATGCCGCCTACACCTGCCAGGACAGTTCCAACACGGTGATTGACACCATGGTGGTGAACATCGTTGACCGAGGTGACCGCGCTACACTCAGTTGCACCTTTTCAGCCACCGCCTCCACAACCACCGTGCGGATGATCCCCGAGGATTCCTCCATCAGCATGACCTTCACCCGTTCCTTTGCCACGCTTGCCACGACCTCAGGCGACAACGGCGACATCACCGCTTCGGGCATGGGGACCATGACGCTGTTTGGATTGGGAGCACTCGTGTTGCTTGGCGTGCTGGTCGCTGCCATCGTGCTAACACGCGAACGCGAAGAGGAAGTTGAGCGCGATATCTACGAGTATTGTCCCGCTTGCGACGGCGAGTTGGAGGGCTACGAGGACCGTTGTCCACATTGTGTCTTCAACTTAAAGAAAGCTCGCTCCCAATTCCACGATTGCAACGAGTGCGGCGAATCCATTCCAGACCTCATCGAAAACTGTGCCTACTGCGGCGCCTACCAAGACGTTTCATCCTTCTTTGAGCGACGAGAGCGACGAGAGCGACGAGAAGTGGTCAAAGAAGAGGTGGCCTTGCCCGAGGACGACGACGACCGAATCGTCACCGGTACGCAGAACTTCGCCGATGCGGTCAAGGACTTCGGCTTCGATGAAGAGCATCTCGAGGAAGAATGGGACACCAACATTGTGGCTGCTGAGGCAGAGGTCGAGGCGGCCTACGACCGACGCTTTGCCGATGAATTGGCCATGGAAGAGATGACGGAAGAAGAAGTTGAGGCCTACAAGTCGCAAGTGACCACCACCCTACGAACGACCAAAGACATGGATTCTGATCACGACCTGGACGCCTTCCTCTCCGAGAAGGGTGAGTTGAAGTCACTTGGAGAAGACACGGGCGAATTGAGTGCCTCTGACGCTGACATCCGCGAGCAACTCTTCGAAATCACAGGTGAGGAAGGCGTTCTGCCCGGTGAGAAGGTCAAGGTTGGCATGAACATCACGGATTCTTCGCTCGCCGGAAACGAGGTCAGCGAAGCAACGGCGAACTTCAGTTTCGACGATGACGATGTCCCGCTCAGTGCCTCGATGAAGTCCGATGCTGAGTTGAAAGAGGAAGCCAGCAAAGTGAAACCCGCTCGTCGCCGAACGTCCCGACAAAAGGCCGAACAGGAAGCGGCCTCAACGCCCACCGATGAGTGCGGTGCGTGTGGAGCTGATCTCCCGGCTGATGCAACTGAATGCGGTACCTGCGGTGCCCGGTTTGGTTGAGTGTCTGTCGGCGTTCATAGGGGTCGTCATCGCCGGAGCTCGGCCTTGTGTTCGCTTCATTCAGACATCTGCTCGCAAGACGGGGGCGTTTTCAAAGGCTTGGGAAGCACGGCATCGTCGCCTTCATAGGTTGCAGGCCGGTGGTCTCAACCATGGCGACGCCTCGCATTGGAGCCGTGTTGCTGATGGCGGTGTTGATGGCGTCCACATCAGGCTGCATGGGGTTGATAGCGGCGCGCGAATCCGTTGAATCCCTACGCGAGCCGGCTTACGACAGCCTCAACAACAAGAAGATCACGGTTTCTCACGAATTCACCTCGCTCGCCGATTATGCTGAAGAATATGTCAACCGGTCAACCTTCACGGTCACCGAACAGACCACCGAGATTGGCATTTACTTCAAAGTCACCTTTGAGCTGTCCGAGTCACCGCTCATCGGCGACCTTCTCATCGACAACGAATCGCACTATGTCCACGCAACCTTGACCGATAGCAACGGCGTGGTGCAGTGGGAACAAGATGTCAGCGAAGACGCAAGCCCACTTGAAGAACGGTTGCAACCCAATCCCTCGTTCCCCCTCGGCGAATGGGTGTTGGATGTCCGTGCTCGTGGTGGTGGTGAAAGCACCTTGAACGCAGTTCATGACAACTTCTTGGTCATCGTCACCGTGACCAACACGTGTGTCCAATACCCGCTGGTTGAGGATTGTTTCTGACCTCAGACAAGTCGTTCATCACAGGCGTAACGGCGGGAACAGCTTCTGCATTTTCCTTCCCGGTCGTGATTCCGCTTTGCACCACCTTTGGCCATGGCGGTTTGGATGGTCTTGATGGCTGTATACAAGCGTTGCTTTGCCTCTTCGTTCCACGGGATTTGGTGCAAATCCTGCTCACCGTAACGAAGCAACCCGTAGGGGGGTGTACGACCGGTTGAAGCTTCCACCAAAGCAGTGTAAGCCAACAATTGGAGGACATGAGAGTCGTGAGGTTTCACGGGAATTTTTCCTGTTTTCTGCTCAACCGGTATGAACTCGTTGTCGATGATGACGATTTGGTCCGGGCGACCTCGCAGGCCGGTTTCTTGGTCAACGAGCAAACTCGCTGTTGCCTCGTCATCGGAATAGGTCACCTCAGCGGTCGGGGAAAGGTTGTTTTTGGCGGCGAGAACACGGGCCTCGTTGTTGTTGATCAGGGCGCCCTGAAGACGGATTGAGGCCAGGAGCATCCATCCGATGGTCGTCACGGCAAACACATAGGCTGCTTGTTCTTGGTTGACGGCAAATTGCAGGGCGATGGCGTGTAAAGCCAAGACGATGGCCGAGATGAACATGGCGGCCTCAATCCATCCCCCTTCGAGCCAGCCGCCACGAAACCCAACCGGTTCAAACACCGGTTCGACAAGCATCGGATCTCCCGTGAAGACCATTGGAGGTTCGTACCATGCGCGAACCCCGAAGAGCGTTCGCCACGGCAGAAAGACCGCTCCGATGCCGACCAGCAAACAGGCCAAGGCCGTGATGGCCAAAAGCTTCGAGAACTCCACCACATCGAAGGTCATGTTGTCAGCGTTCTGAAACGCCACCGTGTCGATGGTGAGCACGACGATGATGCCAAACCACCACTGCCAAATCAACAGATTTCGTCGAGCTTTGAACTGGTGACTCTGCATCGATTCAATGGACGCGTGAATCTCTTGGTGGCGTTGCTTTCCTTCCTCGATCTCAGCGCTCTTTCCCGAGTGGCCGGTTGAGGCCAGGTGCCAGGAGAGCGGGCAGTAGGTGTACCGTTCCAAATCGCTGGCGCTGACGCTCAGTGGGGTGTCGTTCTCGCCGACCCAAAACCCATCTTTCCGTAACGTGGCGTCAGGATGCGAAGGGGGAGAACCGTCGAAACCATCCTCCTCCCCGTCGGTCATGTGCACGCCAGCACCGTCCTGTTTTTCATACCTTAGGGCGGCATACCCAAGCCCATTCCGGCAACCTCTGCTCGGCAATGGCGGACGAAGCGGTTTAATATGGGGGGTTTGTGGGCGGCTTGCTGTGGTTCACCATGTCCGACGAAACATCATTGCTGGTCTCCGCTGAAACCTATGAGGAGAACGCCGTCAACATTGGTACCCAACAGAAAAGTTCGGACATGAGCCGGTTCATCGACCGCGTCCGCGAAGACGGTCTCTACCTGTTGGACATTCCAACCACGGACGCCCGTATTCGCTCCATTGCTGCCTTGCTCAACACCTACGAGAAGGAAGCCATCATGGTCGTCAGCGCTCGCCAATACGGACAGCGCCCTGCCCGTCTTTTCGCTGAAGCCATCGGTGCCACCTCCGCCGTTGGACGCTTTATTCCCGGCTCCTTGACCAACCCTGCGCTTCGTTCCTACATCGAGCCCGACATCCTGTTCGTCACCGATCCCGCCAACGACCAGCAAGCCCTCCGCGAAGCGGTTGCATCGGGCTTGCCCATCGTCGGTATCGTCGATGCCAACAACCACCTCCGCAACGTCGACATCGCTCTCCCAGCCAACAACAAGGGACGCCGTTCGCTTGCGCTCATCTACTGGCTCTTGGCTCGAGAAGTGCTCAAGGTTCGTGGTGAAACCACCGACGAGGACTGGGCTGCGGCCAACGACCTCGAAGACTGGGAATCCACCTTCTGAACATCACGCCCGTCCTTCAAGGAAGGCGCTGATCGCTGCTGCCATGGCTTCATTCGTGTCTTGTTCGTGCATCAAGGTCCGAACCCGTTTGGCTCCCGGCAAGCCTTTGGTGAACGCGATGGCGTGGCGTTGCATCCACTTTCCCTGCAGTCCAACGGTGGCATGCGAGAGTTCGACGTACCGGTCCCAGCACCACTTCCGACTGGCAAAGGACCTGCCCACCTCTGAGAGTGCGTGCCAGTCGTCGTTGGCGACGACCCAAGGCAAGGACTCCATCTCCATCCATCCCAAACCGACTTTGATGTCGGCAAAGACGCTTGGACGACCGATGGCTCCACGCCCAATCATGAGGCCTGAGGCGTTGGTGTGCTCGAGACAAGCAGCGGCTGAAGCAGCGTCAACCACATCCCCGTTGGCCACCACCGGGACGTTCACGGCTTCAACGGCCTCTTTGATGCTGGACCAGTCCGCTTGTCCGGCATAGCGTTGCCGAAGTGTGCGTCCGTGGATGCACAGGCGCTGGGTGCCCACCTCTTCGAGTCGAACGCAGAGGTCCTTGGCGTTGTTTGCTCCCTTGCCTGTGCCCAAGCGCATTTTTGCCGTCACAGGGATGTCGATTCGGTTGACGATGGTTTCCACCATGCTGACCAATCGGTCGGGTTCCCCCATCAAGGCGGCTCCGGCACATATGTTGGTGACTTTTGGAGCCGGACACCCGAAGTTCAAATCGATAATATCGGCACTGGGGGCCAGCATTTCTGCAGCCGTGGCCATGTCGCCGGGGTCGCCTCCAAAGATTTGGGGGATGAACGGTACTTCGGTTTCGTGGGTCTCCATGCGTCTCCACGACGTCGCTGCTTCACGCGTCAGCGCAGTGGAGTTGGTGAACTCCGTGATGGTGAAATCAGCACCGCATTCTTTGGCTAACAATCGATACGGCAGGTCGGTGACCCCCGACATCGGCGCCAAGTACAACGGGCGCTCCTCGCCTTCCCACGTCCCTCGTTTGGCCCCGATGAATGCCGACACGTTGCCCACTCCGTCATGGATGATGCTCAGCAAGGGCCTCGTCCAACAAGCCAGCCACACGTACCATGCGGCGCAGCACGCGGTCAAGTCGATCCTGAACATGGCGCTGAACGATGGAGGGCGTTGAACCTGCCATTCGGTAGCCCATCGGCAATCGGCCGCCAAGCAGATTCAGCAGGAGCATTTGTTCCCGTGCTTCAACGCTGGCGAGGTGCTGTTCAACCGCTTCAACCGAGAGTGCTCCCGCTGCCAACGACTTGAGAAGCCCACCTTGTTGCTGTTCGTTCAACAACCGCTGGAACCCGCCTTTCTTCAGCATCCAGTCTTCGCCTCTTCGCTGGTATTGAGTGGTCATGGCGCTCCAAAGGGCGCTGTTCAAGCGGTCGGTTCGCGGTACTCGCTCGACCATTCCAGACGCTCGAAAACGGTCGAGAATACGTCCCACGCGGGCCTTCTGTCCATCGTGGAGTTCAGCGGCCTCGTCCAGCGAAAGCGGGAGGTCACGCGACAACAAGGTCGCAAACAGCGACACCGATAACGAATCTTCTGCCAACTCTTGGCCTGGACGTTCCCCGAGCAGGCCAAAATCGTTCATCCAATGGGAAAAAGCGTCGCCCAATGCATCGGTTGGCACGGGTCGGTGGTCGACCAAACCGATGGAAAACGGGGCCGATTCGTCCTGAGGCAGTTCGACAGGAAGCGGTTCACCGGTCCGAGACCAGCGCTCGTTGAGCATCGCCATTCGCTGGTTGAGGATGAGGTTGCTGTGTTGTTGAAGGTGGGCCACAGCGTTTGAGAGCGAACCGCCGCGCAGGTAGTATTTCCTCCATCCTTTTCCTTCGTTGGTCGTTCCAATCAAGCCCGTTTCCACCAACCGCCCGAGATGATGGTTGAGCGCAGCTGGCATTTGTGCGAGTTCGTCGGCCAGCATCTGTGCGTCCCAGGCTTGGCCCGGAGCACCGAAGAGGTGGTCGCGCAGCAAGCGGTGGACCACCCCTGCACGCCCGAGGTCCGCCGTGGCGTCGCCTCGCTTGCGAACCAAAGACAAGGTGTCGATCATCCATTCGATCAGGGCGTCAACATCCCTGTCCACCGAGGGAAGCGGGTGTTCCACCAAGCGGAGTGCGAACATGGCGAACAGCCGTTGGCGAGAGGCTTTGAACCCTGTGCATTAATTCCTGTCTGAATGACGAATTTTGAGAGGGTGAGACGATAGCCGTCACCATGCTCGACGCTCGTCAATGAACTCGTAATCAACGCCCCGTGCGGGACGGGTGTAAATTTCCAAATCGATGTGCGGCATCAATTCAATGCTGCCTTCTCTGAGGATACCGCGGCGACGCAACACCTTCACGGCGCTGTGCACCGTGGCACGTGTTCGGCCGAGACGCCGAGCCAATTCGGCTTGGGAACGGGGGATGCCCTCTCGGTCGATGTTCTCCAAAATTTGACGCTGGACAAGAGACAGGCCGATGGGCAGTTGTTGCGCCATGCGCTCTTGGCCCACCACGGTGCTCCGCAACACTTCCACCTGGCTTGGCCCGCCTGCAAAGTAGCAGGTTCGCCCGTTGACGGGAAGCACCGTCACCGCCTGACGGGTTTGAAGGACGTCGAGGTGGTGGCGCAGGGTGCCGTTGGCGGTGTTCATCACGGTTTGGAGCTCCCGGTAACACAATCCAGGTCGATCTTCGAGTGTTTTGAGGATGCGCCGACGAAGTGGATGCTCCAACGATGCCGTCCGCTTGGTTGAGATGCCACCAAACGCCATGGCCCCCATCGTTCCAGCAACCGTGGCCAATCCTCCGGCCAAACCAGCCACGCCGCTGGCCGCTCCGGCCAGGCCGGCTGCGAGCCAAGGCCGCTGACGGGTCCACTGAGCCAAGAGAGGCATAATGGGAGGTTGTGCTTCTCCTCCCTTAAACCATCGTCGTTTCGTGCAGCCTTTGTAGCCTGAACTTGGAGCGTTCATATACGGTCAAACGACCTTCTCTATGTATGAACGAATCAACATTTTTTCGGGACACTGCGCTAGAAAAGAACCTGCAAACAGCGCTCGAGGAGGGTCATCGCGTATGGGTGGTAGGAGACGTTCATGGATTTCACCAAACCATGCGGGCTCTTCTCGACAGGCTCAACCTTTGTGCGCATGATTGGGTCGTGTTTTTGGGCGATTTGATCGACCGCGGACCCAACAGTTTCGGTGTCCTCCAAACCATACGGGAGCATCCCAACATGACCAGCGTGCTTGGCAACCATGAAGCCATGATGCTGGAACAATTTCACGCTGACCGGCTGGCAATGCACGACATGGACGTTGCACTTTGGTGGCGAAATGGCGGGGCCTCAACCGTGTTTTCCTACGAGCGTGCGTTTGGATTGGATGGTGATGGATTGGATGAGGTGGCCATGCACGAACGCGTGGACGAGGACCGAGCGTGGTTGGCAACGCTTCCACGTCACATCGTGCTTGAAAAATGGCGTTTGGTTCACGCAGGATACCGACCGGGTCAGTCGCCCGACGACCAAACCGATGACGACTACCTGTGGATTCGCCGCCCGTTTCACGAGGCCAGTGAACCGGTGGATGCAAAACGAACCGTGATCTTTGGTCACACGCCGACGGCAGCGTTGCCTGGGTTTTCCATCGAAGACTGGGGGAAGGTCTGGTACAGCACCGTTGTTCTTGAGGACGGCCGCAGTGCAGCCATCGGAGTGGACACATGTTTGTTCCACGGGCAAGACGGTGCGCATCACTTGACGGCGTTTGATTTGCAAACAGGCGAAGTGGTTCACCAAGCACGGGTTGAACCCCGATCACCGTGACTGGACCGAACCTGCCACGATTTTGAGGTGGGCCACCAGCGGGGACAGAAGACGTCCACACGTCTGTCCGTGGGGGCTCAATTCGTAGCTGACCTTGACCGGCGGTCCATCGTTGACCACCCGCAACACCAAGCCTTCGTCGGTCAGAAAACGGAGTTTATCCGAGAGCGTTCGACTTGAAATACCGGTGAGCATGTTCTTCATCTCGTTGAATCGGCGTGGACCGGTGATGTAGAGCGTGGAGAGAATTTCGATGGTCCAACGTGAGCCGAACACATGAAGCGCCTCAACCGCCGCCTCCACTTCCCAGGCTGCGTCGTACGCCCCTTGATTGGAAAACTTGGCCAACCGCTTACGGATTCGGGTGCCTTCCGTGATGGTTTGGTCAATCCCCTGTTGAACGGCCTCAAAGTCTTCTGCGGGGAGGTTCATCGGTGGACTTGGCATGGTCGTTCAACTCGGCTGAGATGCCAAGACTACTTGATTTCTTTTCCACACTTTGCTTTCGCGAAGACGCAGGAACCGTCCCTGCGTCCCGCACCGAGGTGATTGCTTCAAGAGGAGGCCCATCCTCCCACAACCATGGCACCAACGGCAGGGTCATCCGACGCAAGCCGTGTGTTGCTGGTACGTGGTGGAGCGTTGACGCCGTATTCAGGCTTGGGCGGCGCCTTTCATGACCTCCGAACAGCCCTCGACGATGGCCGGTTTGACGGATGGAGGTCTGCAGGGGTTGAGGAATACGATTTGGGGCAGCGACCTTCGGGCCTCGCCCGAGTGCTGACGCGATGGTTTCGACATCCCAAGCGGGTGAAAAAGACCGTACAAAGGCTCCATCGAAAGGGAGAGGTTCAGCTTGTTCATGTCAGCGACCAGGAACAGGCTCACTTGATTCCGAGCAACTCACCCGTGCCTGTCGTGGTTTACGTGCACGATTTTTTCCACCTCTTCCCGACCACCATGACCTTGTCCGGTGCAACCATCGAAGTCGGTGAACAACACCCTTCGAGAATACGTCGTCGAGACTTGCGCAACCTGATGCGTGGACTTCGTCGAGCCGACGCCTTCATCTGCAACACCGACGCAACGGCGGCGATGTGCCGGACGCATTTTCCGGACATGCCGCTCTACCAAATCCCCTACGCTCTGGCCGCTGAGAACTACGCTCCACCGACCACACAGCCAGAACCACCTGCTGAACTTTCCAACGAACGTTGCCATTTGCTGGTGGTTGGCAGCCACGATCCTCGCAAACGCCTTGCCTTCCTCGCAGAAATGTTGGGGGGCTTGCCCGATGATGTTGCAGCGGAGGTCGTCGTCCACCACATCGGGGGCGATGCCTGCCCGGTGGGTGGGCCAAACGCCAGCGCGTTGGCTGCTCAACACGGTGTTCAGTGGCGCCACGTTGGCGGCAACATCAGCGACGAGGTGCTCAATGTCTATCGCTGGACGTGCGAAGCCTTGCTGTTCCCTTCAGCGGCGGAAGGCTTTGGCTACCCTCCTGTTGAATCCATGGCCGCTGGACAGCCCGTGCTGGCCTCCGACCAACCCGCCCACAACGAATTGATGCCGGAGGGGGGATGCCTGCCCGCCGAAGACTTCGATGCATGGCGAGAGGCCGTTGTTGAGGTTCACGCTCGATGGAAACAGCGAGACGGAGCCCCCAGAGCGCCGGATGCTTCTCTCATGGCCCACGTGGCGTTTCTTTCGCCTGAACGCTTCTACCGAGATATATCGCAGGCATGGTCTGAAATTTCCTCATCCTGACCATCCAAATGCTTCATGAGTAGCCTTTGATTCGGTTGATTCATGTCACAACCCATCCAACGCGTGGCGGTTGTCGGTGCCGGCAACATGGGCTCGGGAATTGCTCAAAAGAGTGCACAAGAAGAGTTCGATGTCCAAATGGTTGACCGAGAATCCCAATGGGTGGAGCGAGGTCAATCCATCATCGCCAACTTCCTCGAAGAAGCGGTCGAACGCCGGATTTTCTCACCCGCTCAAGTTGAAGCCATCCAAGGCCGTATTGCCGGGGTGGTGGGGGTGGAGAACACCGCCGCCGATACCGACTTGGTGATCGAGGCCGTTTTCGAGGACTTCGACGTCAAAACAGCGGTGTTCACGGCGCTGGACGAAGCCTGTGACGAGGGAACCATTCTGGCTTCCAACACCTCCTCGCTGTCGGTCAATGCGTTGGCCGAAGCCACCGGTCGACCCGACCGTTTTGTCGGCCTGCACTTCTTCTACCACCCCGCCAAGAACCGCTTGGTGGAGGTCATTCCCGCCCAAGCCTCCAGTCGAGAGACCGTGGACAAGGTGGTGCAGTACTGCAAGATGCTCGGGAAGGTGGTCATTGTGTGCGCTGACCGACCCGGCTTTGTCGTGAACCGATTCTTCGTACCTTGGCTCAACGAGGCCTGCTTGTTGCTTGAAGAGGGTGCCGCCAACGCTGCACAAATCGACGCCATCGCCTGCAAAGCCTTCCGTATCGGCTTGGGCCCCTTCGGTTTGATGAATTTGACCGGGCCCCCCATCGCCCTGCATTCCACCGATTACCTCGCTGACCAACTCGCCACCCCTCGTTACACCGGTGCTGCAAACCTTCGTGCGTTGGTTGAAGCCAACGAACAGTGGGATGTATCCGGCGATGCCGCCTACACCGACGAGCAATACACCTTGGTGTCCGAGCGATTGCTGGGCGTGGTCTTCGGCGTTGCTGCACAAATCGTTGAGGAAGACGTCTGCAGCATGGAAGACGTGGACCGAGGTGCAAAGGTTGGCCTTCGTTGGGCGCGTGGACCGTTTGAAATGATGAATCGAATCGGTGTTGGTGAAGCCTGCCGCATGGCGCAAGCCTACGGTCAGTTGGCTGGAGAGGGTTGGCATGTTCCTGCTTTCTTTTCCCAACAGGGCGGTCGTGCCTGGTCGTTTTCCTACGTCGACACGGCGATTGCCAACGGCGTAGCCACCGTCACCATCAACCGACCCGAAGCCATGAATGCGCTCAACGTCACCGTGGTGCAACAGCTCACTCAAGCCGTCCAAGCCGCCAACAGCAATGACGACGTTCACACCATCGTTCTGGATGGAGCTGGCAAAGCCTTCGTGGCCGGAGCGGACGTGAAGTTTTTCGTGGACAAGATTCGAGCCGATGCCATTCCTGACATTTACGATTTCACGGCTGAAGGCCATGAATTGTTGAACATGCTCGAGACCTCGCCCAAAACCACGGTGGCACTGACCACCGGTTTGGCCTTGGGCGGAGGACTGGAGTTGGCGTTGGCGTGCGACTACCGTATTGGTACCCGACGCACGCAATTCCGCTTCCCTGAAACATCCATCGGCATTTACCCTGGCCTGGGCGGTTCGCAACGTCCTGCTCGAATTTGTGGCATTCCAATCGCCCGATGGGCGGTGCTTGCAGGCAATTTCATGGACGCTCAAACGGCTGCTGATGTTGGACTGGTCACCCATTTGGTCGACGTCGCAAGCGTTGAGTCGTGCATCGCCGACCTCGCATCTGCAGGGAAACCGGACAACAAGTATCCGGGTGCTCCGGCCAACCCGTCCTCACCGGTGGTGAAGTTTGCTTCCACCTTCTTCGATGATGCCAACATGGGCGTGCTGATGGAAGGAGGCTGTCCTGAGGGCTTCAATCCGGATGACAAAGGGGTCGCTCGACAAATCAAGAGCCTCTCGTTCACCGCACCGATCGGTCTTCGAATGGCCAGTGATTTGATTGACGCCACAGCGACGATGTCCCTCAGCGACGGGTTGCAGATGGAGCTTGACGGTCTTCACACCATCTTTGCGACCAAGGATGCGCTCGAGGGGCTCTCCGCCCTGATTGAAAACCGTCGGCCCACCTACGAAAACCAGTGATCAGGCCCACTGGTTAGCGAGGTCGTTGAGCGACGCGATGATTTGGGCAATGTCCACGGTTTCACCGTTTTCTTGAGCCAAACGCAAGCAGTTTGTCACCACCTCAACCGTGTCCTCGCTTGGGGGCGTCCCCGTCAGTTCTTCAATGACATCGGCAACGGTTCGACCGTGACCGTTCATGATGGCGAGGATGGCTTTGATGTGCTCTTCGTTATCGATGGGTGCTCGTGCGCTCATTGTTCCACCTCCAAGGTGATGTTGTTTTGTTCGTACCATTCTGGCCACGGCACAGGGTCCTCTTCGGTCCACTGACTCAGTGGCCCAAAATCGCTGAGGAAGGATGTGTTGTCCACCTCAATGAGAGACCGGTTGCTGCTGTGCTTTGGGCCGGGCTGTCCCAGCACCATGGCGGATTGCAAAATCCCCGTGCCGAGACTGAGGCTGTTGGTGTCGGTGTTGCTCCAGTACGCAGCAAAGCGAGGATGGGTGTGGACCCAGAGTTTGAACGGAAGGCGGCCTCCGACAGGAGGCTGCAAGGTGACCTGGCCTGCCGTGCCCCAGTCGATGAAGACCTTGTCGTCGGCATCAATGAGCACCGAGGTCTCCAAGCCGGCCATCACGGACAAGAGGTACACGCCGTCCCAACGTCCTGCCTGGGACAGTTGACGTTGGGCGTCCAGCAGAACGGGATCGCCGGTGCGTCGTTCACTGGCTGCTTGGCAGGCGAGCATCCAGTCCTCATCGTTGAGCGAGAGGTCCGCAGCGTCTGGTAGGCTGTTCATGCGTTCACCTCCGGAAACGACAGTGCACCGTAGGTCAGGCTGCCCATGGATTGCACGGGAGCCGGCCGTCCACGCCAGAGTTGCGTGGCCCACTGGGCTCCGAAAGCAGCGGCTGAAGCAAACCCGTATTCGAGGTTACCAGCGTCAAGCGCACCGGGAACTTGACAACTTGCAGGCTCATGGTCCGGGGTCATGCGCTCGACCAAAGCGGGAAGGGACTGGGAGGACAAGGCCACATGGCCGTCACCGCTGCAGCGGAGGTCCAACCAAGGAATGGCGAGTTGATGGACGAGGCGACGTGGCTCGGGGCGGTCAACGCACACCACTACGAAATCGTAACCGTCCAGTTGCTCGGCGGTTCGCAGATTTTCAACGATGGCGTTCACGCGCAAGGATGAGTTTTCGTCGTCCAATCGCTTGGCGATGGCGCTGACCTTGGCCTGACCGATGTCGTCTTGCGTGTAGCGTTGATGGCCCAAATTGGTGGCTTCAACCACATCGGCGTCCATCAGGGTGATGGTGCCTTGGAGGTTGACCCTGCGCAGGGCAGGCACCAGCAATTCAGTCAGTTGGGTGCCGATGCCTCCAGCACCGACCAAAAGCAGATTCCGTGGGGTTCGCTCCTCGTTCATACAGGAGTTAACGCTCGAGGTTTCATAAAGAATCCAACAAGACGGCGATTTCGTCCTCAATCTTGGTTCAAGATCGGCGCCATGATTCGCTCAATGGCTTCGAGTTGGCTCTCAGGAGGATAGTTGCTGGCGACGTGTTTTCTACCTGCGACCGCCCACGCCTTTCGAGTTTCTGGGTTGGCTGCCGCTTGGTACGCTGCCATCCACCCTTCATGGTCGCCACGCTCGACGAGCACGCCAGCTCCAGCATCCCTCATCGTGTAGTGGAATCCGCCTTCGTTCACCATGATGGGAGGCACGCCCACGGCCATGGCCTCGAGGGGGGTGAATCCAAACGGTTCGTGATGCGCATGGCTGACCATGGCGTGCGCACCACGAACAACACCGACCAACGCCGCTTGGGAAAGGCGAGGCATGCACACCACCTCCACGCCCAAACGCTGACCCTCGGCGACCAGCGCCGCTTTTTCCTCGGCTGAACCGCCACCGGCTTGGACCAGGGCATAGGGTGTGTTCACCAAGGAACGGAGAGTATCGTAGGTCCCCTTGACGTAGGACACCGTACCGATGGTGACGACGTAGGGTCCGTTGGGAAGGGCCACGTCACCTCGTTCCGCGGTCTCTTCGGGCGAAGCCTCGGCAGGCCAATGGCTGAGGTCAACCGTTGGGAGCACGTGGGAGCCTTCGAGCGGACGACCTTCTTCATCTCGTCGAGGTGGATGGCCGTTGGTGGCGGTGGGGTCGGAAGGCAGGCCGTAGGTGCGCTCGAGCAGAATCTGGCTCCACGGCGAATTGCCGAAGATGGCACTCTTTGGACGCCTGAGGAGGGTGCGAACCAAGCGCTGGTCTCGACGGCGCTGTCGCGTGAACACCAACTTGGTCAGCCAGAGCGGGCGTTTCGGTTGACCGTTGGGGTGGCGGTGAAGCACGTCTTCGTAGAGCCAACGCGGCGGCTCGAGGCAATGGTAATTGACGGGGAGATGAGCGGGAATGAGCGGGAGGATCTCGAGCGTGCCGCGGCAAACGGACAGGTGAACCACATCGAATTGCTCCCAAGGAACGGCCAAGGCTGCCCAGGCCTTTTGAGCGGCTTTGCTCGCTGCAGCCGTCACCTCGGCGACCGCACCTTCGGGCCATGCGAGGGGGGTTGAGGGCTTGATGAGCACGGGTTGCGCGGGGCGCATCAGCTCGATGGCTTCCGGTGAGATGTCAAGGGTGGCCAACTGAACGTCCCAAC
>JALRLQ010000120.1 GCA_023254365.1 Candidatus Poseidonia sp.
ACCCCACCGCGGAGGAGGGTTGCCGTCCAGCGAGCCGGGGCTTCGCGCTGGCACTCGTGACCTTCGCCGCCGAAGCTAGCAGACCGTCTCAGAAGGAGACACCGTGACCGTCGCCACCCCGGATAGCGTCTGAACGATGACCGACACGCAACCCGCCCCGGGCACGGTACGGCGGATCGACGTCCCGGAGTCCGGCGAGCTTGCCCAGCTGGCGGCGGTGTTCGACGACCTGCAGTACGTGCTGCAGTGCTGCGAGCACCTGGTGACCGCGCTCGGCGGTCGCACCCTCCATACGGAGGGGCAATCATAGTCCCATGGACAAAAATAGGAGGTAGAAAACATGAACAAGAATACCCTGAAAACGAGCCTACGCACGCTGATCGTTTTGCTGACCGTCGCCTTGGTCGCCCAAGGCGTTGCGGCTGCAGAAGAAACAACCGATACGGCTGCTACTGACGGAATGACCGGCGACGTTGGTGTCGGACTTGCCCTTGGCCTTGCCGCCATCGGTGCAGGTTTCTCCCAAGCCGCCATCGGCAGCGCTGCTGTCGGCATGCTCGCCGAAGACGGCAGCAAGTTCGGTGTCGCTTTGATCTTCACCGCTCTCCCAGAATCCATCGTGATTCTCGGTGCCCTTCCGCTCTTCTTGGGCTGAAGTCAGAAACCATTCCCGTTGGGCTCTGCCCACTTGAACGAACAAAGGAGACAAGACCATGACCCTAGAAACACTTGCGAACGACATCGCTGCTGCTGCTGAAGAGGAAGCAAAAGCGCTGATTGCGGAGGCCAAGGCCGAAGCCAAGAACCTCTTGGCCGACGCAGAAGCCAAAGCCGGCGCGCTTCGTGAAGAAGCTCAACAGCGTGCTGAAAAAGAAGCCGAGCAAATCGCTCGAGAGACCGTGGCGAGCGCACGGCAGTCCAACCAAAAGGACGTCCTGATCGCTCGTCGAAAGGTGCTCGATGCGACGTTGGATGCTGCACGCCAACACATTGGCGACCCCGGTATGAAGGGTCGAGCGGCGTTGCTCAAGTCCTTGCTGGCGGACTCCAAGAAGCTGGCCAAAGGCAAGTTCGTGATTCGACCGGTCGAAATCGACCGAGCAGCCATTTCCAAAGAAGCCGGCGACCGCAAGGTCGGCGAAAGCGTGGATGGCCTCGGCGGTTTCATTCTCGAAGCTGAGGACGGTTCGGTGTCGTTTGACATGCGATTCGACAACATGCTCGACCGGGCTTGGTCAAGTCAACTCTCCGCTGTGAACGAAACGCTGTTTGGATGAAGAAGGTGATACGATGATGCTCGGCAACACCCCCTATGTCGTCTCACGTGCCAAGGCACGACGACAAAAGTTGGCTGACCGAGCACGTCTGCGACAACTCATCAACCAGTCCGTGGATCAATTGACCGTGGCCGTTGGAGACATCGGCTACCGCAATGAAATCGATTTGTACGCAGGCAAATTGTCCGGCGGCGATCTGGTGGAAGCGGCTCTGACGCACAACCTCGAGGCAGAATTGACCGAGATTGTGAACATGGCCAACGCCACGATTCGTCCGCTGATTGAAATTTACACCTCTCGCTTTGAGTACCAAAACGCCAAGGCGGTGCTTCGCGCCATCCACAACGAGGTCTCGGTTGAGGAAGTGGGGAATTCCATTCTTCCCGAACTCAATGACGTCAACACGCCGTGGTTGAAGGTCGTGGAGAGTTGTGACGACATGAAGTCGGCTGCAGCCCTGATGCGAAGAAAGTCATTCGGTTCAGCCCTCGCCCGTGTCCCAGAAAACGGGACGCTCTCGGAGTATGAGGATGCGTTGGACCGGCACTACTACGCCGCCGCTCAGAGAGCGTTGCTTCAGTCAAAAGGCGCCCCAGCCCGTTTCCTTTCACGGTTGTTCGGTGCGGAAATCGACCACAAGAACATCGTCAACATTCTCGAGGCCAGTGCTGTCGGCATCAGCAACGAGCAACTTGTGTCGCTCTTGATCCCCGGCGGCCGCTTGATTCCAAAGCGTGCATTCTCAACGATTGCCACCAGCGGCCGAAACGGCATGATGGACCTGCTTCGAGCCGGTGACAAATTCGACATGGCAGGGTTTGAAACCGTGCTGGCGGAGGCCGAAGCCGGCCGAAGCCTTGACGCCGTCATCACCTGGATGAAAGCAAGGGAGTACGAAATGATGCAACGGATGAGCTACCTCCATCCAGTATCAGCCCTTCCCATCATCCATTACGTAGCGATGAAAGTTCAGGAAGTCATGGACTTGCGATTGATTGTTCGCGGCCGTTTGGCGGGCCTGTCTCCCGAAATTTTGGAGGCACACGTGCTCTGAGGTGAGATGATGGAGATTGCAGTCGTTGGTTCACCCGCCTTTACACTGGGCTTCCAGCTTGCTGGCCTGTCCGACCTTTACAACCCCGAAGGAGAGGAGGATTTGCACTCCACCCTTCGTAGCCTACTCAACAACAAATCCGTTGGTATCATGGTGGTCGACTCCGCCGTGATGGCCACGTTGCCCGACCGACTGCGAGACCAGTTGTCGGCGTCCGTCTCCCCCACCGTTCTTGGTATCGGTACGGAGGAAGACACCACCCTGCGAGAGACCATTCGCAAGGCCATAGGAGTCGATTTGTGGAAGTGATGTTCCAACCAAAAAAACAGGAGGAAGAAAAAATGAGCAATGAAGGAGTGATTTACCGAATTTCGGGACCGGTCGTTACCGCGACGGGCATGAACGCAGCCATGTACGACGTGGTTCGCGTCGGCCATGAAGGTCTCATGGGCGAAGTGATTGAACTGCACGGTGACAAGGCTGTCATTCAGGTCTACGAAGACACCTCGGGCATTCGACCCGGCGAGCCCGTGTTGAACACCGAAGAGACGCTTTCCGTTGCCCTGGGGCCCGGCCTTCTGACCCAGATTTACGACGGTATTCAGCGCCCTCTTGCTACGCTGGAAGAGGTCATGGGTGTGTTCATTACCCGTGGTGTTGACGCCGACGCTTTCGACATGGAAAAGGTCTGGACCTTTGAGCCACAAGTTTCCAAGGGCGATACCGTCACCAGTGGGCAAGTGATTGGCCACGTCCAAGAAACCGAGACCATCGTCCACAAGATCATGGTGCCTCCCGGCAAAGGAGGCGTGGTCAAATCCATCGAATCCGGCGACTTCAACGTGACCCAGACGGTGTGCGTTCTCGAGGACGGCACCGAACTGCAAATGATGCAAAAGTGGCCCGTTCGAACCCCTCGCCCTTACACCCAGAAGTACGCACCTGACACCCCTCTCGTGACAGGCATGCGCATTCTCGACTTCTTGTTCCCCTTGGCCAAGGGCGGTGCAGCCGGTATCCCCGGGCCCTTCGGGTCCGGAAAGACCGTCACCCAACAATCGCTCGCCAAGTACTCCGACGCTCAGCTCGTGGTTTACATCGGCTGTGGCGAGCGTGGCAACGAGATGACCGAAGTGTTGGACGAGTTCCCTCACTTGATCGACCCGAACACCGGAAAGCCGTTGATGAACCGAACGGTCATGATCGCCAACACATCGAACATGCCTGTGGCTGCTCGTGAGGCATCGGTGTACACGGGAATCACCATCGCCGAGTACTTCCGTGACATGGGATACGACGTGGCCCTCATGGCCGACTCGACCTCGCGATGGGCAGAAGCCATGCGTGAGATTTCATCCCGTTTGGAAGAAATGCCCGGTGAGGAAGGTTATCCTGCCTACCTTTCGTCTCGAATTGCTGAATTCTACGAGCGTGCTGGCCGTGTTGAAACCCTTCACGGCGACGACGGCTCTGTGACCGTCATCGGTGCTGTGTCTCCGCCCGGTGGTGACATTTCCGAACCTGTGTCGCAAGGTACCCTCCGTATCGTGAAGGTGTTCTGGGGACTTGACGCAGGTCTTGCCCGACAGCGTCACTTCCCTGCCATCAACTGGCTGAACTCCTACTCGCTCTACCC
>JALRLQ010000121.1 GCA_023254365.1 Candidatus Poseidonia sp.
CAAGCGGGTGTTCCGGCAGGCGAAGGGCGCGTGTTGCTCTTGGGTTGGTCCTACAAGCCTGAAGTTGGCGATCCTCGCGAAACCCCGGCAGAGCCACTTGCTGCAGCGCTGCAAGCCAAGAACGTTCACGTGGCTGCGTGGGACCCTCATCTCGAAGGCTCTGAACTGCCCGGCTCCGTGGAGGTCATCGCCGACCTTGCGCACGCTGAAAACTTCGATCTCGCGGTGCTTGTCACGGCGCACAAAGCCTGCTTGAGCCTTGACTGGTCTTCGTTGCTGGGCCGGATGCGTCACAACATGGTGTACGACGGACGTCGAGTGCTTGATTTGGAGGCACTTTCAGCGCTTGGTTGGCAAGTCCATGCCGTTGGGCGACCCCACGATTGATACCAACGGCGGGATCGTATGGACTCACGTGAGCACAATCCTGTTGGTCCCGTTGGTTTGTTGTCCTCAATTGGCGTTCTCCTTCTCACCTTTCTCGTGGCCTCAGGTATCGTCGCTCCTGATTTGGTCAACAGAGCACTGTTCGAAGGCAACACTCTGAACAGCGGCCGCTACGCTATGACCGGGCCGGGGCTTGAGACGGTTGCTCAACAAGACACGAAAGCCATCATCACGTTAGGCTCCTCGCTGCTCCAATACGCCACCGACGGCGCCTGCATCACCGACCAACTTGAAATCGAGGGGTATACGATGTACAATTTCGCCATCTCAGGGGCCAACCCGTACACGGAAGTGATGCAGATCCCATCGGTGATTGCTGCCGAGCCTCACATGGTCGTGCTTGACCTTGGACCCAACGCCCTTTGGGACTTTTACGAGTCTGATTCTCTTGACGAATACATTCAATTTCGTTTTACGATTCTCAGTCTTTCGTTGGGTTTGAGCGACGATGAGGCGAGATTTGACCACTTTCGAGAGCAGGACCGGGTGTTCATGGCCGCCTCCATCGAAGAGAAGATCATGCTCACCTCCACCTATTCTCGCAAGGCTCTCGACGAAACCCTGTTGCGCGAGTATCACGATGATTTCGGCATTTGGTATTATGACCGTCAAATGCCATCGGTTGGGGGCGAGGAATGGTTGGACTACCTCAAGACACCAAAATTCATGCCTGACAAATTCGAAACGTGGAATCGGTCCACGGTGGACGCTTGGTTCGAAGCCAACATGTCGAGACGTGTTCAGGGTGGGACATACAATCCACTGCCCAGCGGAACCCTTAACCACCTTGCGTTGGAATACAGTATCCGTTCCTTGACCGAAGCGGGGATCGAGGTTCTGCTCGTAGCTTCACCTCACCATCCTTTGGTCTACCCCTACCTGCAACCGGGCCAAATCGACGGTCACAACACGACCCTGACCTACTTTGAGACAACCTACGGCGTTGAAACGTTAAATTGGTTTTGGGAGACTTGGGAGGAAAACATGTTCCGGGATAGCAACCACCTCGGGACATTAGGCCGAGTGAAGTATTGTGAAAAGATGGCTGAGGCGCTGAATACCCGTCTGGAGGCTTGAACATGGACTTTGTCACGCCATCCTACTATCTTTGGTTCCTGCCCCTGGTGGTGATGTTGACGTTCACCGTTGCCTCTCGTCATCGTCGTCGGCAAATCGTGGTGCTGCTGGTGATGAGTTATCTCTTCTTTTGGTTCGCTTCTGGCTGGCATCTTTTGCTCTTGCTGGCCTCAACCTGCGTGGACTGGACGGCGGCACAACGCATGCACGGTCATGAACAACCGAAGTACAGGAAACGCTGGCTACGCATCAGTTTGGTCACGAATCTTTCCTTGCTTGGTGTGTTCAAGTACCTCGACCTTCTTATCGAAACATGGAACCTCGCCTCCCTTCGTTTCACTGATGCGCTGGAGGTGGGCGCTCTCGGTTTAGCGCTCCCTGTTGGCATTTCGTTCTACACCTTCCAAACGATGTCCTACACCATCGATGTTTACCGAGAGAAACAGCCTCCCTATGATTCGTTTCTGGACTTCGCCTGCTATGCAGCGTTCTTTCCCCAACTGGTGGCGGGCCCCATCGTTCGTGCGGACCACTTTCGGGAGCAAATCAGAGAACCGTTGGCCCCCTCAGCCTATCGAATTCGTTTCGGTTTAACCTTGATTATCTACGGCATTGCGAAGAAACTTGTGATTGCCGACAACGTGGCTGTACACGCCAATGAAGTGTTTGTCGAGGGTGAACATCTTGCGAATATTGGACTGATTTGGTGGGCAACGCTTTGCTTTGGGATTCAAATTTACTGTGATTTTTCTGCTTACACCGACATCGCCATTGGGTCGGCCTCCCTTCTTGGCGTTGAACTTCCAGAGAACTTCAAAACACCCTATGCAGCCACGTCCCCTCAAGACTTCTGGCGGCGCTGGCACATCTCCCTTTCGACGTGGTTGCGGGATTACCTCTACATTCCACTCGGGGGTTCGAGAAACGGCCGAAACCGCATGATTTTCGCCTTGATGATGACGATGTTACTGGGCGGGTTGTGGCATGGAGCATCGTGGAATTTCGTGCTCTGGGGCTTTGCCCATGGCCTGTTGCTCATTGTTCATCGCTTTGGTAAAGAAATCTCGTTTGTCCAACGGTTTTTTGACGCATCCGGGCGAATCGGCGTGCTCATCGCATGGGTCGTCACTCAGTTCCTCGTTTTCTTGACGTGGTTAATTTTCCGAGTCGAAGACACGGCTGTGCTTTTCCCTTCGATGAAGACCTTTGTCGGTTGGGGCGGACATTTTGATTGGGGCGAGATGTACGATTTCCTTCCTGAGATCAAGTTCCTCACGTTCGCTCTGGCAGCATGTTTTGTTCTTCTTCATGGCATTAGTGGAAAACTCGGCGGAGGCAAGGAGTGGCTTGCGAGGCGCCACCCGGTGATATGGGGTGCAGTGTGCGGCATGTTGCTGTGTTTTTCATTCCTTCTTCGTCCTGCTGAAACCATCGATTTCATCTATTTCAGATTTTGACGCGTTTCTGTCCGTCGAATAGGCTTTCAAATCATCAGGCTACCATCCCTATCCTTGGTTTAGAGTTAGATGGACCCGTTGGCGTTCGCAAGTCCATGCGGTCGGACGCCCCGTATCCCAATGACGGCATGCCCTTTCCAATCAACCCAATCGTTATACCTCAGCCAATTTTGGCTCCCATCAGCGAGTGTTCCTTTGGGTGTTGTTTGAATGAAATATGAATTAAAGTGCTTGAAGACCAACGAACGCCTCACCGATGACTACACCCTGCATCACACCGACAACGCGCTCTTGCAAACACAATACGATTCCCCACTCGAATTGAACGAAGAAGCCGAGGGCGTCTGGCAGTTCGAAGACTGGCTCCCAGTGACTGATGCCAACGAATTCGTGGCCGGTACGGTGACCTACAAAGCCGAAGAATTGGGCGAAGAATTGGGTCTTACCAACCTCTGGGTGACCTTCCACGGGTATTGGCCCGAAAAGGGAGGGCTCTGTCCAACGGGGAGTTTCAAGGACATGGAAGCCGTTCCCACCATTCAGCGATTGAGCGACCACGACGGCCAAGGCCTCATTTGCGCAAGTGCGGGCAACACCGCCCGAGCCTTCACCCATTTCTGCAGCCTTTCCAAAACACCCCTCATCGTGATCGTCGGTCGCGACCATGCCAAACGCATTTGGGTGCGTGAAGGCATCTCAACCCAGAGCGTCCGTTTGGTCGTGGTGGACGACGGGGAGTACGCAGATGCGAAGCACCTTGCCAAGCAACTCGCTGAGCACCTGGAGGGCTGGCAGCTTGAGGGCGGCGTCCACAACGTGGCGCGACGTGATGGCATTGGTTCTCTCATCATCGACGCCGCCTACACCATCGGCGAACTGCCCGACCACTACTTCCAGGGCATTGGCGGCGGACCGGGCCCTATCGGGGTTCACGAAATGGCGGAACGCTTGG
>JALRLQ010000122.1 GCA_023254365.1 Candidatus Poseidonia sp.
CTCCTACCGTGGAATGCTGCAGGTCACGCCCAAGGCTCACGGGTGTCGCTCCAAGATCGTGTGCGACGCCTTGATGCTCGACAGCGATTCCCGTTCAGACACCTATCCCACGATGGAGGTGGGGAACTCCACCGCTGACCTCGAGCATGAAGCAAGCGTATCCAAGGTGTCGGGCGACCAACTGTTCTACCTGATGAGCCGTGGCTTCACCGAAGAAGAAGCGATGGGCCTCATCGTCAACGGGTTCTTCGAACCCTTCACCCGTGAACTCCCGATGGAATATGCCGTGGAACTCAACAAGTTGCTCGAGTTGGAAATGGAGGGTTCCATCGGATGAAGTATGCCGACATGGCCGTTCCCTCCCGTGCTCTTCATCTGTGGCGATACACCCCATGGGCACGGATTCATCCCGCAGCCGTGGGTGAAGTCCCCGAAGCCAGTCCCGTGCGCTTGAACCTGCTTGAAGGCGGTGGGACCTTGGTCGACGGTGCGCCTCGCATCATCCAAGGCGACGACATCGCTCGGGTGTTCCTCAGCGAACTCGGTCACCAAGCCTTCACCCTCGAAACCGACGGTAGCACCGAAGTAATCCACCTGCAAGCCATCGCATCAGGACATGTTGCCGTGGGCCACCTGCATCTCGCCGTCAAGCACGACACGGTGGTGTTCCTCCATCTGTCGGGTGAATCCGATTGGACGGGCCTTCATGTCACCGGTGAAGTGGCTCCCAACGTTCGTGCTGCTTTCGGGCTGGTGAATGAACTCGCGACCAACGGAAAACTGCTCCACTGCGAGGATTGGACCATCAACCGCGATGCTTCGCTGGAATGGGCCGGACTGTCCATCGGCGGCTTCCGCTGCAAAAGCGACCTTCGCACCCGCTTCGTCGCCACCGGCGGTTCCTTCAATCAAGCGATTTCAGTCCACGGTGCACAACAACGCCATGTCGACCATCACATCGAAATTCATCACGATGTACCCCACACCAACTCATCTCTCCACGTTCACGCTGCGTGCGACGACCAGAGCCATTCCATCGCAACTGGATTGTTGACCATCGCTGAAAACGCAAACCATTGCGACGCCGGTCAGGTGTTCAAAAATCTCCTCCTGTCCGAAAAGGCCCGCGCCGAAGCCATTCCCGAACTGGAAGTTCTCGCCGATGAGGTGGCGGCTGCGCACGGTGCCGCCAGTGCGCCGGTGGACATGGACCAACTTCACTACTTGATGAGCCGAGGACTTGACGAAGAATCGGCCGTTGCCCTGCTGATTGAAGGGTTCATGCAGGACGGCTTCTCAACACTCGCGCACGAGGCACTGGTGAACGAAATGCGCACCCGATTGACGGTGCACCTTGAATGCGAACTCAAGAGGTGATGACGTGTCGCTTCGTGATCAATTCCCCATTCTTCAACGCCACGTCAACGGCCATCCGTTGGTCTATCTTGACAATGCTGCAACCACGCAAAAACCGCAAGTGGTTCTCGATGCCATGAACGACTACTATTCGAAATCCAACGCCAACGTTCACCGAGCCGTTCACACATTGGCTGGTGAAGCCACCGAAGGCTACGAGTCTTGTCGAGCCAAACTCAAGCAACGCTTCAATGCCAGCAAGGCCATCATCACCAGTGGCACCACCGAAGCCATCAACCTCGTGGCCCATGCTTGGGGGCGAGCCAACTTGGAGAAGGACGACGCCATCGTGCTGACCGAAATGGAACACCACTCCGACATCGTCCCCTGGCAAATGCTCGCTGAGGAACGGGGCGTGGAACTACGCTACGTTCCTGTCACCCAGCATTTCACGCTCGATATGGAGGCCTTTGGTCACGCCCTCGAAGGAGCCAAACTGGTGTGTGTGGTCCACACCTCCAACGTCCTTGGCGTTCGAAACCCACTGGAGGACATCGTCGCCATGGCCCACGAAGTCGGGGCGAAAGTACTGGTTGACGCCGCACAAGGTGTGCCCCACGCTACGATTGATTTCACGGCTTTTGGCGCCGATTTCATGGCGTTCTCCGCTCACAAAATGTGCGGTCCGACCGGTATTGGAGCGCTGTTGGTTCAACCCGAAACCTTCGAGGAAATGCAGCCCTTCATGGGTGGCGGCGACATGATTGAAACCGTCACCATCGAAGGCTCCACCTACCAAACCAACGAGCACAAGTTTGAGGCCGGCACACCTCGCATCGCCGAAGCCATCGGCTGGGCGGCTGCCCTCGATTGGATGGACTCCTTTGATTTGGACGGCGAGCACGACCGCCTTGTGGCCATCGCCGCATGGGTGGCTGAAGAGTTGCGATCCATGGGCATGACCGTCTACGGTCGTCACGAGGCCGAGGACGCAGCCGTGGTCTCCTTCCTTCACCCCACCATCAACAGCGAAGACATGGCGCACCTGTTGGACGCTCGCGGGTATGCTGTGCGTACCGGTCACCACTGTGCCCAACCCCTGCTCAACCGCTTGGGCATCTCGGGGACGGTCAGGGCGTCGTTCTATGTGTACAACACCCGTGAAGAGGCCGAAGGGTTGGTGAGGGAACTCAAGGACATCGTGGGGAAATTCGCATGACGTACCCGACGGCTCTCCAAGAACTCATCGAGGAATTCCAAGAGGTTGACGACAAGCGAGAACGCTTGGAGATGCTGTTTGAGCTGGCCGACGAAGTTGTGGAATTGCCACAAAGCGAATGGTCTGACGCCACGCGAGTCCGTGGCTGTCAGTCGGAAGCCCACGTGCGTGTTGCGTTTGAGGAAGGCTTGGTTCATCTCCTTGGCGCAGCCGACGCCAAAATGGTCCAGGGCTTGATGGGTATTCTTTCGATTGCGCTGGACGGCCTCACGCCGTCCCAAGCCGTGCTGATACCGCCGCAGTTTGCAGAGGACATGGGGCTGACCAACACGCTGACGCCCAGTCGGTCCAACGGCTTTCGCAACATGTACGACAAGGTCATGAACGAGATACGAGAACACGGAGTGTGAGCACGATGACGACGAAGGAAGCCGTGATGGAGAAACTCGACGAGGTGGAAGACCCCGAGTTGGAACTCTCCATCGTCGAACTTGGCCTTGTCTACGATGTTCGCTTCGAAAACAAGGACGAAGGTTTGCACGCCGAAGTTGACCTGACGCTGACCTCACCGGGTTGCCCTGCAGCGCCTGAGATTATGGCCGCTGCCCACCGAGCCGCGCTCCAAACCGAGGGACTTCATTCGGTTCACATCAACCTCGTTTGGACGCCACGTTGGGACCCGAAGGTTCACGCCAGCGAAGATGCGAGGATGGACATGGGCATTTGGGACTGAACGAACGCCCGCTGCGAGCACACCCGTGAACAACGTTGAAGGGAATCCGAGGTAACCTCGCTTTATGCGACCGGTTCACCTTGTGCTGATGCTGGTCCTGCTCACCTCCCTTTCGGGGTGTTTGGATGGCGGTGATGCCGGCTCTGAGGCGACGGGTAGGTTCACCGTTGACTCCACGCTAACCAGCGTTCAGCTTGAATCCAAATCGGCCTACTACCAGGACGGACAAACCGTTGAATGGTCGGTCGAATCCACTGCGGTTGACGAGGCGATCGAAGATGCAGGCGGCCATGTGGTCGGCGTCCTGTTGACCCTCAGTTACGGGGAAGACGAAACCTCGGGTGGCCCGCTGTGCACGGGCGGAGAAGCCGACGCACCCGATACCATCACAGGTGGGGCCGCCAAAGGAGAATGGTCGCTGACGGCGGATGGAGAAAATCCGGGCTCCCATGAAGTCAACCTGACATGGCACAATCAGTCCTTGCTCACCGGCGTCATTGAGGGTCTATCCAAGAGCCAAATTCAGGACCAGTTGGCGTTCGGCGATGAGGCCTTGGGAGCCTACAACCTTGCCGTGACGGTCGTTGCGGATGCTTTTGACGGGGC
>JALRLQ010000123.1 GCA_023254365.1 Candidatus Poseidonia sp.
GAAGGACGGCGACGCTGCCTACGATTACAACTGGTCGTGGTACAGCCAGTACGGCGCAGGTACCTACGGCATGCGTGTTGATTTCACCAACTCTGCTTACTACTTCACGGGCAACTCGTCAACGCTTGCAACCACGGGTGCGTACATCAACGTCACCGTGGTCGGTACGACGGATTTCTTGACGACCTCGCTGCCACGCTTGTACCGAAACACGAACACCACGATTCAAGCCAAGTTGGTCGACAACTCCTTGCAACCTGTTCGTGACGCTCCGGTGAACTACACCTGGTCGTTTGATGGACGCACGGGTGTCAACTACACCGATAACAACGGTTTCTTCGAAATTCCGTTCAACGTCTCGGCCTCCGATGCGCTGGGTAACTTCACCCTCCAGTTCGAGTATTCCGGTACTCCCTTGCTGAAGGGCTCGTCCGTGTCGCAATCGGTGTGGGTGGTTTCCCGCACCTACATGCAGGTCATCTCCACCGAGGACAATTTGCGTCGCTCGGGCGATAAGTGGGATTTCACCGCTCAGGTTTCCGACGACAACAAAACGACGGTTCGCGATTCAGGTGGAACGGCCCTATCAGGTTCGGAATCACCGTACGGTGGCTTGGTTGACGTCATCTTTGAGGGCTCTGACTTCCAAGGCACCTTGCACCGCCAAGTGGTGGCCACATTGGCTCCCAATGCCGGTGTGATTTCGCTGCCGGATGTTGAGCCCGATGGCTCTCACCTGTGTTTCTACGACGGTAACGGCGACGGCGTTCCAGACCGCGATCTTGACGGTGACGGCCTCGAGACGGAAGAGACGATTGGTTGTTTGAAGTCCAACATCTCACCGCTGAGCCCTGCCTTGTTGCGTGAGGACCCCGAGTCCTTCCTGCCTGACGGTTTCGGTCCTGTGAACGTCATTCTCCGATTCCGTGAGACGCTGCCCAACGAAGGCTGTCAACCACTCGAGGTGAACTACCTCGACATTCAGGGTGCTTGGGATCCGTGTACGCAAGTTCCCGGAAACGACCACTTCCGCATCACGATGACCAACAACGCCAACGGGTTCAACCTGATTGGACGAACGGTGATGACGGTGGACGACCAAATCGTCTACACCAGTGAAATCGACCAGTTGACCGGGGAAGTCGTTCCCAAGCCGATGGTTGTCACTGGTCAACTCAGTGATGAGTTGGGTGTGAACCTGACCGACCGAAGCATCCGTGTCAACTACGAGATGATCAACGGCCAAACCGGGCCTGTGGCCTGCCAATCCGGCATGACCAACGCCGATGGCTACTTCTCCATCATCTGCCCGCTGTCCGACGTCATGGCTGGAAAGGCCAAGGTGACGGTGTCGTATTCCGCTTACGACAACAACGACGCTTACCGCTACGAGAACAAGACCGTGCAAACCGAGTTTGACGTGTTTTCGAACTCCACCTTGCAAATCACCGAAGTGGGTCCGTTCAAGTCCAGCGTTGACCAGTGGGTTGCACCAAACGGTTCCCGCTATCCAGTGTTGTACCTCAAGGAGTCGTTCCACATCGATGCCTTCCTTGCCCAGTCCAACGGCCAGGCCGTCGGTGGCAAGTGTCTGAACATCTACCTTGACCCCGACGAGAACGTTCGCCCGCTGGCGACCGTTCGCACCAGCGACATCGACGGAACCGTGGAATGGTTCAGCGGCGACCCGCTGCAGAACCCATCGTTGCGTGGCGTTGAAACCACCGGTGGAAAGTTGGAAGGATTCCGCACGCTCAGGGTGGCGTTCGAGCCCGACCGAAACGTCCCGGGAGGTTGTGACAAGGCCAACTCGAATGCGTTGAACGGTTCGGCCATGGACGTTGAAGTTCTTGTTCGCTCTCGTGTTGACTTGCAAGTCAAAGAAACGTGGAGCAACAACGGCCTCGATGAAAACGAGCTCGTGTTCGGTGAAATCGCTCTGCTGCGCGACCGTCTTGACTTGGCTGTTGAAAATGAAGAAGTCATCTTCTCCTACGAGTACTTCGACGACATCACCGGCGAGTGGGTCGTGTCCGACCTCAACAACAAGACACGAACCAACGAACAGGGTATTGCTTCGTTCGAGTGGGCCTTCGCAGGTCGTACGTGCGATGGTGTGGAGTGTTCCGGATTGTGGCGGATCACCGCGTTCTACCCGGGTTCAACCTACTTCGCCCCATCCCAGGACAACATCACGCACGAGATTCAGTACAAGCCTGCAGAGAACCTCGCCAGCGGTAGCGGCTTGTTCACGCCAGGCAACCTGCTCGGCTTCGCCATCATCCTGATGGCGCTGCTCATCGCGGGAGCCATCTACTACCAGCGTGTTCAGGAGCGCCGCCAGGTCCAAGCCTTGCGAGGTATCTTGACCGATGCCATGATGCAACTTGAGGCCAGCAACGAGTACATCGCTGCCATCTTCGACTGTTACAAGAGTCTGGTGAAGCACTTCAAGAAGTACGGCTTCATGAAGAAGGTCTACGAAACGGCTCGTGAATTCGAGGCAGCGGTTCGGGCGGCCTTCAACATGGTTCCTGTGGACCAACTCGATGACTTCCTGTCCATCTTCGAAGAGGCTCGTTACTCCGAGCACACCATCGATGCCACGCACCGCGACCGAGCCATGCAAACGCTCGGCGCCATCACCAATTCGCTCACCATGTCCCTTGGTGAAGAATCGGTCGTAAAGCGCATTGACGTCACCAGCATCTACGACAACCTCACCAAGGCTGGTGAATTCGTGGCTGCTGACGGCACCGTGCGACAAGCAGGCATCGTTGAAGGCGAAGAGACCGAGTTCAAGATCTGAGGTTGCACGGCAACTCCGGACCTTGCGGGTGCAGGACCGGTGAGCGCAAGCCTTGAACGCCTTAACCTTCAAAGGGTGGAGGTCCTGTGTCGTATCATGGACGACTGGAAGTCACTTATCGACCAAGCCATGCAAATTGAAACGACGGACACCATCGGCGCTCACGGATTGTACGAACACGCCGTGCGGGCTGGTTTGGCCCAGGCACAGATGTTGCTCGGTGACCTCGAGGCAGCACAGATCATCGAAGCCATCTACGGCACCCTGGTGGCGTATTCCCAAACCGTCATGCTTCGCATGAAGGCGGAAGACCCCGAAGTTGGTGGTCCAGACCACGCGTTCCGAGCCGGACAAGCCTACGGCGTGAGCTGCATTCTCAACCACCTCATCGACCAGTTGACGGATGTTGCCGGCATCACCGCCTTGGGTGCGCTTGACGACTTCTCCGACACCCTGCACGACGAAATCATCGTTCAGGCTCGTGCTGCTGGCCTCACGGTTGAGTTGCTTGACGCCAAGGGCGAGATGCTCCTCGACTGAGGGTTGACGCCTTCAACGGTCGGCGAAAACCGTTGCATAGCGACGCGATGATGCTCTTCTCCGCGTCGGTGCCTTCATAACGGGATGGACGGTCGGCTGGTTGCTTCTAAGCATCGAGGGAGTCAAATGAGTAACCCAGAACGTAAGACAAACGCTCAGTTGGTCGATATGATCAACCAACTGAAAGCCCAGTCTCGCGATACCGGAGCTGCTGTTTGGCGAGATGTGGCTTTGCGCCTCTCCAAGAGTCGCAAAAATTGGGCACAACCCAACTTGAGCCGTGTAAGCCGCTATGCCCCCGAGGGCGCAACCGTCCTCGTTCCAGGCAAGCTGCTCGGCTCTGGCGAGTTGACCAACGGCCATACCATCGCCGCCTACAGCGTCAGCAACGGTGCCCGTGAGAAGATTGAAGCCGCTGGAGGTCGAGTGATGACCTACAGCGAGCTGATGAACGAAAACCCAACCGGAAAGGGGGTTGTTATC
>JALRLQ010000124.1 GCA_023254365.1 Candidatus Poseidonia sp.
CCTAGTGTTAATCGCTTCGGATCGGTTGAAAGGGTCTATCCGAATACCCTTTGCTAAGGCGTTGACAAATCAAAGGGCTTGCAGTGGGTCTTGTCAGACGCTACCCAAGCGTGAGACGTATGTCGCAAGGGTGTTGGAAGGGTTTCCTCTTTTATTTTCACGAATTTACTCGCTCAACCCAAGAAAAAACAGATTTAAGAATTGGCCCAAGTGTTCTGCCTTTTTCAGATAATTTATACTCAACTCTCGCTGGGACTTCTGCAAATACTTCTCGATCAACAAGTCCTTGATTATTCAGCTCCTCTAAACGACGACTAAGCGTGGTTGCAGTCAATCCAATTTCCCGTTTGAGGCGATTGAATCTGACAGAATGTTCGTTGTTGAACATGAAATACAAAATGTCGAGAACATGGGATTTTCCTAACAACCCGATGAACTCTCTACCTTGAGATTCTAAGCAGACAGGTTTCTGATGATTTTGTGGTTGCATAGCGATACCAAGTCGCTTAATTATATCAAACATCAAGTTTCAAATCGGATACTATGGTCTTTGACTCGGGACTTTTTCTGCTTAATAGGAGGTAATGCTCCCAGTGTCAAGGAGGAATGAAACTCATGAGCAAATGTGGATGTGGAAGATCGCCAACCGGAATGTGCAAAGGATGGCACGGTCTTTCTAAAGAAGAATATGAACAAAAACTTGCAGAATACAAGAAAGAAAACAAGGATGAATGAAAATGGCCAAAAATTGGAATACCATTCTACGTTGGGTTCACCTCATTTTCGGTTTTTGCTTCTCAATATACTTTGGTGCAATTACCTTCACCGGGAATATCGATTATTGGGATGGACAACCATGGGTCACAATGACGATGGGAACCGTTGTTCTTGGTATCGTTTTCTGGACGGGCATTATCAAATGGCAATTACCTCGAATCAAGAAGTGGAATCGTAACCGAAAGAAATCCAAAGTAGCGACAAATTGATTCAGATAAGTTGCAAGGGGTTATCCTATACCCCTTTGCATTTTATTTTTAGATACGAAGGGGATTCAGTGGGCCGATACAGACGCTACCCATGGCAACAGATCATACTTCGGAGATTTTGCCCTAGCTATTGCCGCCCACAATGCCGATGCGGCCATTTTTGGCCGAGGGCGGAATCTGTGAAGTTTGAACGGTTTGAATGTCAGTAGGTGAACGGCCTCAATTGATGTCATCAGCGGTTCTTGAGGTAGTCCTCACCGTACCAAGCCCACTGGTCCATGGTCCAGCCGAGTGGCAGGCCTTCAGGTGGAAGGGGTGGTCCGACCGGCAATGCTGGGGCGACCGTGGGGCGCTGTGGCTCGACAGGGAGGGTTGGAAGCGCAGCCTCAGGTCCACGACGGCGACCGACCATCAACAAGAGGAGAAGCACGACCAACACCACGGGGCCGCCGATGAAGACGAAGGGTTCCGAAAAGAGGCTCGCCTCGTGCTTGGTGGCGTCTTCAGGGTACGCGTCGGCCGAGTTTGACCAGCCGTCACCGTCCGTGTCGGGGCAGCCGAGGACGTCCTCGGTGGACGTACCAAACACCTCAGTGCAATCATCGGACAGGTCCGTACCGGCCTGGTCGGCGTAGCCGTCTTCATCGATATCGGACCACAAGCGCAGGTCGTCAGGATAGGCATCCATCGTGTCGGCCCAACCGTCGCCGTCGCCGTCAACGCAGCCGTAGAGCGCCTCGGTTGAGGTGCCCGCTTGGTCGGGACAGCCGTCGGCCTGGAGGCCGTTGGCATTGTCGCCGTAGCCGTCACCGTCGCTGTCCGCCCATTGCGTCGTTTCTTCGGGGTAAACATCGTTGGCGTCGGACCAACCGTCGCCGTCACCGTCGACACAGCCGAAGCGGTCCTGCGTTGAGGTCCCGGCCGTCGCAGGGCAAGCGTCGGGTTGGAAGCCCTCAGCCGCATCGCCGAACCCGTCACCGTCCGTATCGAGGTGCTGGGTGGTGTCCTGCGGGAAGGCGTCGTTGGTGTTGGACCAACCGTCGCTGTCCGAGTCAACGCAACCGAAGCGGTCTTGCGTCGAGGTGCCCGCTCTTGCCGGACAAGCATCACCCTGCGCGCCGTCGGGGTTGTCGCCGTAGCCGTCCTCGTCGAGGTCCGACCACTGCGTGTTGTCAAACGGGAACACATCGATCACGTCGCTGTAGCCGTCGTCGTCGCCATCGGCGCAACCCAGCACCTCGCCCAGCGAACTGGAACCGGCCACGAGCGGGCAGGCGTCCTCGCTGTCAGCGAATCCGTCGTTGTCGTCGTCAAGATCCTCGCCGTTGTCTTCACAACCGTCTCGGTCAGCGTCGTTGCTGAGCGAGGACGTGAAGCCGAGGGAACTGGTTGGGCAGAGGTCTTCCTCAACCGTGGAAACGATGCAAAGAGCGAGGTCGTCGGTTGAGGTCCCGTCGCAAATGCCGTCGTTATCATCGTCGACGTCCTCGCTGGCGTCTTGGCAGCCGTCACCGTCGTAATCCGTCGTGCTGGACGAGATCCAGGCGAGTTGTCCTGCAGCGCAAGTATCGGCGTAGTCGTAGACGCCATCGTTGTCGTCGTCGGTGTCCTCGGCCGAGTCAAGGCACCCGTCGGTGTCGTGGTCCGTTTGAAGGTTGGAAGTCCAGCCAAGCTCTCCTTGCTGGCACGCATCAGCGACATCCAACAGGCCGTCGCCATCGTCGTCGCTGTCGCACGCATCGCCGAGGCCGTCGTCGTCGTAATCCAACTGTGCGGGGTTGGCGACGGCTGGGCAGTTGTCGAGGGTATCACGCACGCCATCGGCGTCTTCGTCGAGGTAGGGGTCGATACGAACCACCTCGTCTTTGCCGTTATCGACGTAGTACAGGTGGCCGTTGGGGCCGACCTCGATGCCCATGATGGTTGTGGCAGACGTTTGAATCTCGTTGAGGAACGTGCCGCTCTTACCGTTGGTGGCAAGTTCGTACGCCGTGATTTGACCGTTGCCGTACTGAGAAACGAAGAGTTGCCCGTCGTGAAGGGCGATGCCCGTGGGGCGGTTGAGGCCGGTGGCCAGCACGCCCCACTCGACCCCGGTGATGCGGGAGTACTCCTGGAGCGGTTCAAGACGAGAGGCGTCGTTCATGATGTTGGTTTTGGTGACCGAGGCGTCGTCCGTGTTGACCCACAGCACGCGATTGGCAGCGGGGTCGGCAATATAGAGGACACCCGAGTCCTTGTCGAGGACCATGTGGCCGGGAACACCGGCCAGCCGGTTGATCTGGACATCGGTGTACCGCTGGATGATGCCGTCGGAGTGGTCGTGTTCACCCGTATCATGGTCGCCTTGGAAGTCATAGCGGACGAGTTCGCCGTAGTAGCCGTCGTTGTACCAATACACGTTGTCAACGTCGTGGGCGATGCCCATGCCGTTGGGCGATTCATGAAGCATGTCAATGTGACTTCCAAGCAACCCGTTGCCGGTGTTTTGGTTCTCCCTCGCAAAGTGGCTGAGGGACGAAGGCCAAAGGGCGGGTCCCATGAAATTATTCGGATTGGCTTGGCCGTTGTAGGTATTTCTCGACTCTTGGGCTGAGCCCCACTGGTAGTCAAATTCGGGGTGATAGGCACCGAAGGAGATGGCGCTCACTTCCTCGAGGAAATGGTTCCTGTTCGAGTCCACCCTGTGTTCAGAGGTTTGATTGTCGAGCCCGGTGTTGTGGACGATGGTGATGGTGTCCGTCGCCCGGTTGGCAATCCACAATTCGTTGGCT
>JALRLQ010000125.1:0-3396 GCA_023254365.1 Candidatus Poseidonia sp.
ATTGGCATGAGCACCATCAACGCGCACAACAACAGTGCAACCCCAATACCGCCGAAGACGGTCTTCTTCTGGTTTTTCTTGTTTCCCAACATATGTCATTCACCCCATACGGACTGTATGCAGAGCATCCCACGCCTTACACCCTTTATATTGATTGGGGTGCAAAATGTTTGAAAATCTAAGCGAGTGCGGGTAAGGTGGCGTGGTATTTCGACAAAAAAATTCCATCATCCTTCTCGTAAATTAGACTATTTTTTGAAAAAAAATATCAGGAGACGGTGGTGGTGCTTGAACCCACTGTTTCTCCGCCCTCAGCTAGCACGTGGTACCTCGCATCAACAAACGCTTCCGGAATCCTCCTTGCTCGAAAAGCGAACGTCCTCTCAAGATTCGAGAGATGTCTTCGCTTGTGCAAGCGATCGACCACGGTGACCGCGAAATGGGGCTTGAGGTCGTCGTGTTGCTCGTGCTCAAGCGCGCTGCATGATGAGAAGAGAGATGAAAAGGCCAGAGGGGCCACCGTAGCGACCCCTCCAGCGTTGTACACCCCAGAGGGGTGGAGGGTGTTGGCCGTCAACTGAGATCAGTAATCCCAGTCTTTGCCTTCGCCGCCTTCACCGTCTCCGCGGGAGAGGATGAATGCGCCAGCGATGAACGCCACGATGACGACACCGCCAATCAGACCCCAGGTCCACGTTGGGACACCGGCAGACGCATCGTCGCCGTTGTCACCGATGGTACCGTTGCCGTCATCGACGTTGCTGGTATCGGCCGTTCGGGTGTCCTGTGCTTCGTTCAGGGAAGCAGAGGCGTCCATGTTGCCTTTGTCGTCCATTGCAACCACGGTGAAGTAGTAGGACTGACCGTTGCGAATGCTTTCTGGCATGGCAACGTTGGCGGTCGTGGAGTCCGCTGGGGCAGCGTCAGCACAAGGCGATGGCATTTCAGCAGCCGTGAAGTCTTCGGACATCCAACAGACGTGCCACATGTCAACGTCGCTGGTGTCACCGGTCACGGACCACGACAGGTCCCAGCTCACGGCGTCAGCAGCAACACCAACGGTGAGGGTCACGGTGTAGTCTCCGTCGACTTCCTTGTCAGCAACGACGCTCGCCAAACCAGGCGTGGAACAGCCTTGCTCGTTGCAGACGGCCACATCGATGTGGTAGGTTTCACCGTGGGTGGTTTGAGAACCGCTGTAGGTGTAACTGCGTTCTTCGTCGGCCACGGCTTGCGTGAACGGCGTTGCACAGTCTGCAGCGCCTTCGCAAATCTTGACGGTGATGCTGTCCGAGGAGAGCAGGGTACCGGTGATGTCCCAAGCGAGGGCAATAGCACCGCCCTTCTGGGCCGTTGCGCTGAAGCCGCTCACCGAGGCGTCAGGGATGCTGGCCTGAGCGAGTTCGCCGCCCATCAAGACCAACTTGCCTGCAGGAACCACAGGGGAGTTGGCGGGGATGGTGTAGGTGAAACTCTCCGTGGTGGCGTCAACTTCGTCGGCAGCGTCCGAGAAGAGAATCCACTTTCCAGAGCCGTCAATGTACCACAGCGAGGTGGCCTCAAGCGACGTGTCGACGATCACCGACAACGACTGAGAAAGGATGTCGTTGGCTGGGAAGGTCGTGCTTGGAGCGTAGTCCACCACAGCAACAGCGGCGTAGGTGCCGGTGAATCCTTCCAACTGAACGGAATCGTACTCGGATGCATCACCATCAGCGAAGGTGTTGATGGTGAACTGGCTCAAAGCGAAGTACTGGAGCGGGTACTCAATGGTGATGCCTGAATCGGTGGTCGCCGTTCCAACGGCATCGTTCCACACTGAAATCGACATCTCTTGGGAGACTTGACCTTCGTGAGCGTCGGTCACGACGACGGTCACCACGAGGTTGCCGATGAAGTCGTTCAAGACAGGAGAGGTACAGGTTGGACCGCCTTCGGTCTGCGTACCGTTACAGCCACCGATGGCGCCAGCCTGGTAGTTGTATTGGAAGAACAAACCGTCACCGGACGGGTCGTCAACGTCAAACGCCACAACATTGAGTTGCAGCATGTCCTGCTGACCCACGACGATGTCGCCTTCAGTCACCAACTCGAAGGAGGTGATCACAGGGAGGTTGTTGAGCACATCAGCGACCATGGTCGCATTGTTGTTGCTCGGTCGTGCGTCGCCATCAGCGGCTGGGTCCCATGGAATGGGGGCCGTTGAGTTGCCCTTGGTGTCCATGTTCAGCGTAAAGTCGAAGGTGTACTCACCTGGCTCAAGGCTCACGAACACACAAGCAGACCCAACGAGGTCACTCATCATGCCGCCAAGCGGAGCGTGCGAGTACGGAACCTCCGTGCCGCTGACACATTCGTCGATAACACCGGAGTCGACCAGACCCAAGGTGTCGTGCGTAATGGTGTAACTGATGTTCCAGTTGTAGGCCTTCGTGGTGTCGCTTCCACGGTGTTCCACATCGGCGTAAACCAAGCCACAGCCCACGTTGAGGTCGCCGCCGAAGCCTTCTTGCGTGAAGGTCACCGGGGAGCCGGTACACTCGGCATCAAAGTTGTAACCTTGGTAAACACCCATGCGGGAAATGCGGATGTCATCATAGGTCACCTTGCTTCCGGTGATTTCATCGTAGTCGGTCTTGGGGCGGTCGTCACTGCTGGCAGAGACTTCACAGAAGTGGCGCAGGGTGGTTTCGTTTCCTTCGTCACCTTCGCCACCACCAACAACCTCTTCGCACTCTGAGTAGGGGCCGTACATGGTGTAGCCAAGAACTTCAGCGCTGATGGCGAAGCGTGCATCGCTGTCGCCGTTGGGCAACAACTCGCCGTTCAATTCCCAAGGCACCTGATAGGTCAGCACGGCTCGGGTTTCTTCGGTGAAGTTGGTGGGATCGCTCTCGTGCTCAAAGGTTCGCACGGTGGCGTCGGTACCAACAGTGAGGGTGGTCAGGCCGCCGTTCTGCATGAGATCGTCACCGCCAGCTGTGGCGGTAGAGACCTGACCGGACACGGTCACCAGAATCTGAACATCACGGGGGGAGAAGGTATCAGAACCGTTGGCCATCACGGTCAAGGAGAACTCGCAAGAGCCGCCACCAGACGCATCGCAGAACTCAGGGCTGTCGGGTACGTTGTCTTGGTCTGCGTCGTTGCTCCAGAAGACATCGACTTCGATGTCGTACCAGTCTTCAACGACCACGTAGACGAGTTGGTTGTTGTTGGAGGCGTCTGCATCGGTTGGGCTGGACACATCGACTTCAACCACGTAGTAGCCTTGGGTCGGCGTCCAAGTGATGTCACCGCTGCCACCTTGGAGTTGGAGGGTGATCTTGCCGCCACCGAGGAAGTCTCCGGCAGCCAAGGGACTGACTGAAGAATCGTAATCACACACAGAACCGT
>JALRLQ010000125.1:3406-3757 GCA_023254365.1 Candidatus Poseidonia sp.
CAGAACCGTCGCTGCACATGGCGTCAACATTCTCCCAGTGGAGTTCGCTGCCGGAAGAGTCCTTGGCGATGTTGCCAGGGTTGCCAGCGCCGTCTGCCTGGTAAACGGTCACCGAGTAGGACAACTCGTTGATGGCCGCATCACCGCTGTTCTTGATGAAGGCGGAGACGGTGGTAGCCTGTCCGACTTGCAGCGTGTTGCGACAACCGTTGATGTTGTCACAGGTGGTTTCTTTCGGATTGGTGATGGCAATCACAGAGGGGTCGGCTCCCGCACGAGCGCCGGTCTCTTCAATCACCACTTCTTCTTCAAGCTCGTAGAAATCAACGCCAGCGAAGAAACTCGTCAGCA
>JALRLQ010000126.1 GCA_023254365.1 Candidatus Poseidonia sp.
CTTGATGTGTTCATCAGGTGGTGGAGACGGTCTTCGATGCTTGGCCCCCCCAATTCCTTGCTGATGTGCCCCCACAAACCAACGCGATGGGTGCCGAACCCCGTCGGGATGGCCCATGCAAAAAATCCGGGAGCGACATCGCTTCCAGTGAACATTTCTAGCCAGTTCTCCTTGCCCACGAACCCAGTGATTTCGACCTGCGCGCCGATCATCATCTCCGAAGGTCGACCCGCCCGCATCCAGTGTCGAACTCGGCTGTGGGCACCGTCAGCCCCGATCAGCAAACGAGTTCGGATCTCATGTGACGTTCCGTCGCTCGATTCAATGCGCACGGTCCAGCCATCGTCATCGCAGGTGGCGGCCCGAGCGGTGCACCCAAGACGAAGGCGGGCGCCCGCAGCAAGCGCTTGGTGCATGACGCCTTCGTCGAAGCGGTTTCTGCACACGGCATAGGTGCGCGGTTGGCCATGCACGCCAACGTGGACGTTGGCCTTGTGGGGGCCGTGAATGGTTGCGCCATCGATGCTCGTCAAGATGGTCGATCGAAGTTCGACCACCTTCATCGCTCCGGGGTTGACCAAGCCTGCACACTGAAACGGACGTCCGATGGAGGTGTGCTCTTCAATCACGAGCACATCACAGCCACCCTCAGCCAAGACGGTCGCCATCCGGGCCCCAACGGGCCCTCCGCCGACGATGATGACGTCGGCATCCATGTTCCATTGTGGCAGCCCGCCGTCCAAGAAGGTGGTGCTAAGGGCTCATTCGCGTTTTGCGAACCGATAGCGGGCTTGCTCAGCCTTGTTGAGCCACACGACGGCCGTGAACGGGTTCCCTTTCTTTGAAATCAAATCGCTGAACGGGCCGACTTCGCCTTTTTCGATCAGCACGTGTGCTTCCTCACGGGTAAGCTCTCGCTTGCACAATTCCCGTGCAATGGAAATTTTGCATCCTGTCCCCGATGAAGCAGGAGCAAAATGCGTCGGTGTTTCGATGATGTCGCATCCATGCCTTGGGCATACGCCGACGGTGCCTTCTTTGACCTCAAACTTCGTGGCGTTTGCATCTGCTTCCCTGGGTGGAAATTCGTACGCGACCTTCTTTCCTTCAAGCACCAAGTAGGCTTTGAAAGGCTTCCCTCGCCTCGAAATGAAGTCCTCAATCAAGGGAGACCGACCATCGGTGATGATGGCCCTCGCCTCTTCGACGGTGACGGGGTGTTGGCACATCACACCATTGATTCCACGGAAGGTGCACGCTTCAGCATCACAAGCGTATCCGTCGGCGCCAGATCGAACCGTTCCATCAGCACAGACCGGGCACGCACCAACAGGCTCGTCGGAGGCTTCGACGGCGCCTGCTCCGTTCCCTTTCGTACGAACGCTCCCCTGAGCGTCGATGGAGACGGTGGCGTCGTATTCTTCGTCGGTTCGACTGAAGAAACCGTGCAGCGATTCAATGCTGCCCTCTGCCATCAACCGCGCCGCTGTGGCACGGTCAAAGTACCGCCCCGACGTGTCTTTCCAGAAAATAAACGGACATCCTTCCGAAGCACCGGCGTTGTTCACGCATTGGTAGGACAGTGTGGTTTCGATGACGTCACCTTTGCACGTGGGGCATGGGCCCAACGCTTCCTCGTTGGCATACAGAACGCTCCGGTCGTGGTTTTTGATGCGGTGAACCATGTCGGTTGTGCGTTCCACGATGTCGGACATGTAGGTGCTTCGGGCCGTTCGACCCCGTTGGACTTCAAGCAGGACGTGCTCCATCTCGCCGGTCAACTCAGCCGAAGTGATCCAATCCACGCCAATTCGACGGAGCACGTCGATGATGCGGATGCCAATGGCCGTCGCACTGATGTGGCCGTTCCGCGATCGCCGAATGTACTGCCGTTCCAACAATTTCTCGATCGTGTCGGCCCTCGTGGCTGGCGTGCCAATACCTCGGTCCTTCAGGGCCTCAGAGAATTCGTCGTCGTCCACATACTTGCCTGCATTCTCCATGAGGCGGAGGACTCCCGCTTCACGCAGGCGGTTTTTCGGCTTGGACGCCTCTTCCTCAAAGGTCACATCTGAAAGGGCGCCTGCGGCCCCGTCGCTCACAACCCCCCATGCCTCAGGAATGGCTGCAGACTTTGGAATCATCTTGCGCCATCCTTCGTCTTCGAGGTGCTCTACCGTTCGGACCAAATCATGCGATGCTGTCGATGCCGTCCTTGTTTCGACGCGCCATGTGGATTGGTCGGCCCATGATGCCAGGAAACGCCGAACGATGAGGTCGTACAAACGAACGTGCTCCGGGGGCATGGATTCTGGCAAGGTGCCTGTCGGAATGATCGCGTGGTGGTCGCTCACCTTTGCATCGTCCATGTTACGCGATTCATTGCGCAATCCTTCTGCACGAAGGACGCCAACCAGCGGGCCGTATTCCGTTCCGTTCAACGAAGTAAGAACCGCGTCGATGCTCTCGCCCATGTCGCTTGGAAGGTGTTTGGAATCTGTTCGGGGATAGGTGGTGACTTTGTAGCGGTCGTAGAGGTCTTGGGCGATGCTCAATGTGCGTTTTGACGACCACGACCACATGCTGTTCGCGGTGCGCTGGAGCGTCGTCAGGTCAAAGTTGAGCGGGGGCTGTTCGTGCTTCGTGCGCTCGTGAATGTGGATGGTGACCTTGGCACCGTTCTCGACTTCAGTCGCAACCACGTCCCGTTCAGACTGTTCCAAAATCCGATGTGGCTTGTATTCTGGGCGGTCCTCATCCGCAACGTGATTGCGTCGTTGCCAGCGTGCAGTCCAGGATGCATCGCCACTCGTGACGGTGGATTCAACCTGCCAATACGGTTGAGGAACATGGCTCAAAATGTCCAATTCCTCATCCACAATCATCGCCAGCGTTGCGGTTTGAACCCGCCCGAGGCTGATGGTGGTGCGTTCGCGACGCCCCTTCAGGAAGGTGTTCCCAATGCGGGAACCGTTCATGCCGATGATCCAATCTGCTTCGGACCTCGACCGTGCGGCATCACCGAGTGCGTCGTACTGGGTGGATGGCGCGCGTTGTTCCCATGCGGTTTGGATGGCTTCGCTTGTCATCGATTGCAGCCACATTCGTGTGGTCGGCGTGGTGATGCCTGCGTGCTCAACGATGCTCCGGAAAATCAGTTCACCTTCACGTGCAGCGTCGCAGGCGTTGACGAGTTCTGTAACCGATTTTCCTTTCATCAATTTGGTGATCGCCGTCAACTGCTTTCGCGTTCGACCGCCAAGGGCCTTGTACTCAAACACGTCGGGCACAATGGGCAACCTGTCGATGGTTTTGTGCCAATTTTTGAACTCGGGGTCGTAATCTTCAGGGTACTTCAATCCAACAAGATGACCAACCGCCCAGGTCACCACGATGTCGTCCGAGACCCATGCGTGCTCTTCGGCTTTGGTGACCTTGAGCACCTTCGCAATATCGTCGGCCACGCTACGCTTCTCGGCGAGGACGACGACCGTCATGGCGGCACCTCGATGGGCGAGGCTACTTGAACGCATAGGTTCAGTGCAGCGACCTCCAATGCACCTCGTCCCATGGTTCTTCCAACCCGGGACCGCCACAGCCGAGGCAACCTGGATATCCAGCGTCCACGAGGTCGTGCGCCATCCCCAACACATGCATCATCGTGGCTGCAGCATCCCCTTCGGTGGTCATCAGCAAGGTGTCGAGGGAGCGCCCATTCGTCCACGACACGACGAGGGTCTGATCTGCATAC
>JALRLQ010000127.1 GCA_023254365.1 Candidatus Poseidonia sp.
GGTGAGACACGGTGTTTCGGTCGGTCTTGAGCATGACCCACACAGGGACACGCCGGTTCTGCTTTCCTGCCTTCAAAAGGCGAATTTTCTTTGCTGCTGGCTTGTTTTTTGACATTTCGAGCACCTTCTCAGATTCTCCGGATGGACGCATTGCTGCGGCTCTTGGAATGTTGGGTGAGCAGTTGCTTCAAGGAAGCATCACTCATGGGTGCGGTGAATTCACCGGCTTGATGCATGGCCACCAACTCGGACTTGATGCTGTGGGCACGCGCAGGCTCAACCAAAGCGATTCGGCTGAGTCGGGAACGGGCGTCTGGTGTCAAGCATCGGCGAAGCACGGCCTCGATATTCGCTGCATCTTGGGCTTGCTGTTGCGCCTGCTCTTCTGCTTGGAGTTGGTTGGCAGCTTGCTGATTGATTTGGTCTTGGATGGCTTGCAAGCGCTGTGCACGGATAGCAGTCAACTCGTCATCGGTTGCTGCTGCCATACTCGCCACGTCCTCATCCCCGGTCAATACTTGTCAAGTCCAGGGTATTGTGCTTCGGCCTCGGCACGCACCGAGTGAGCGATGTTGTCGACGAGTTTTTGTCCCGCTGCTGTCACTTGGCGTCCGGCGTAAAGCTGAACCTTGCCGTCCTCACCGTCGACTTCCTTGGTTGGCACTTTTTCGACGAGACCTGCCTCTTCGAGTTGTTGAAGCGCCGTACGAATGATGTGCCGGGAAGCAACGCCTGGGGTATTAGGCATGGCGCCGTTGTCCTTTTTGCCACCGAATGCTTGAGCGAGATGCGTCACACCGATCGGACCGTTGCGGGCAACCTTACGAAGGATGGCAGCGGTTCGGTGGTACCACCAATCACTTTGACTCGGAGGGCGCTCTCGGTCCACGGCGGTTTTGACGTATTCGCCCCACTCCGGCATGGAGATGGCATCGTTTTCGGCCATGGCAGCAGCCAGGGCTGGGTTGAAAATGTCAGCAGGAATATCGTAGACGGTCGTCATCGTGATGCACCAAGCAACATGGCGACCGTCCGCCCCTATATGAAAAGAACGGGTCAGGCATGCGTTTTCCTGTTGCAGAAACACCAGCCAATGGGGGGTGGATGCAAGCCTTCTTGAACACCCTTTTGGTGGGAAGAGCGATGAAGAAAGCCTTGGCGCAGAATCCAAACCTTCTGCGCACGCTCATCGGCCTCTCGCTGACCTTGATTTTCATGTTGTCCTACGCCGTTTATGGAGCAACGGTATCACCTTCGGTTTACATCTATCAAACAGAGGCAACGGTCAGCGACTACAATGCCTCGACCGCCAGCGAATCCGTTGAGCGAAGTTATGATGCCGAAGAAAACACAACCACATGGGCATGGCAAATTGTGGCCAACGACGCCAACCTCACATGGGTGAATGTGACAGCAACCGATCTTTCATCGGGTGCAGTGTTGAGAGTCACCAATGTTGCAAAACTCTACAGCCACGAATTGCTCGGAACCACCTACGACCTTAGCGACCCACTCAAACAGGACTTTTCGTGTGCAGAAGCGTGTGCCCATGCAACCAGTCACGAGCGTGTTTCTGAAGACGGTAGCCCCATCCAATTCCACGCCCTCACCTCGGTCGACCCGGCACGCAGGTCAAACGGCAGCGTGTTCGCTCAATCACTCGAAGAGGCTGAAACCAAAGCACGAGCAGCCATCGATTACACCCACAGCCCGTCCATTGTTCGCGTCGAAATCATTGAACAGGGCAACCGAACCACCCAACCCGGTCTTGAAGCTGAAACGGTGAACGAGGCGTTTGCTACCGTCAGCGTTTTTTCAGTCGATGCGGCTACTGAATTCTTGTGGGCACTCGCTGCCGTCGTGGGTTGTTTTTCCATGGTCCTCATCCCATCGTTTACCGTGTACTTCGCTGCCCGGGCGAAAGAAAAGCGGGACGAAGCAAAATTGCAACAGGCCAATCAAGACGTTGAAAACTGGCTGGATTCTGAGGAGAAAAAATCCTAATCAGTGCGCCATTGTTCCTAAATAGATAGACGGTCATTGTCGTTTCGAGCGACATGCTGGTTCGACGGAGTCTGGGTCTCGTGGTCTTGTTGTTGGCCATGTCCTTTTCTCATCCAGTCAACACCTTGTCTGACCTTGCCCAACCGCACACCAGTCCGAGCAATCCAACGGGTGTTGATGTGACGGTCACAGGTGTGGATGTTGCTTACACCAGCAATTCTGGCTCAGCGCTGTACAAGATGTTTTCATCAAACCATCCCATTCTCGGTTTCAATCGACCGGCAAATCTCTACGTCATTGACGGCATGCTCAACGTGTCATCGACGCTCACGATCACCGTTGAAAACATTGGCGTTGCCGCTTCCGGCGTTATTGACATCAATGTGCTCCTTCTTCACAACGAATACTCCTACTTTGAATTCGTGAACACCAGTGTGCAGATGGCCCAGTTGTTTGGGGGAGATAGCAACACCGCAAGCGTCGCCATCACCCCGAGTTATGCCGGCAACCACACCCTCGTGGTCCGTGCAACTTCGGCTGTATCCGATGATGTTCCGAGCAACGATGCATTGAGCGAAGGATTCACGGTTGGCTTTGATTACTTCAACTGCGACTCGAGTAGCGCATGGACGTTTGGTTCGGGATGGAGCATGAGCACTGATACATCTCTATCTCAGGGGAGAAGTTGCCATGTAGGCAACGGTCAATCATCAACCTACAGCAACAACATGGTTGCAAGCCTTACCACGCCTTTCATGGATCTTTCAGATGCCATCAGCAATCCTCTGCGAACCAATGGATTGAGTTTCTACTACACCGGAAGTTCAGCTGCCAATGACAAACTCACCATGTACGGAAGAAATGCCTTTGGCGCCTGGAGTGAAATCGGGTCGTTCAGCGGAACGATTGATCAAGTCTTTACAGACGGTGCGAATTGGAACACGTTCAGCATCAATGACAAAGGTGCAACATCTCCTCTGCTCCCGGTCAGTGCAGATTTGTTTCACAGCACATCGCAATTCAAGTACGAGTTTACGTCTGATGCTACTGGAACCGATATCGGATTCTACATCGATGACATCGTCCTCGTCTACGACCAAAAGGTCCGGCCCATGGAATACAATGTCTCTGCGCAAGGCATCTCAACCAACGGCGCTGTTCCAGGAGAGTGGGGGAGCATCACACTGAAGGTCGTCAACACAGGAAACATTACCGAGACGTATCTCCCAGAGTTGACGGGTTTACCTGCTAGTTGGAACGCCTATTACACCAGACCGTCGGGAACAAGTTTCGATCCTCTTCAAGGGTTGGTCGTGTCACCGGGTGCACCGCAAGAATTCAACATCATGATTCAACCAGACCCGAACGCCACCGTTGGTTTTCAACAGATGTCGCTCAAGGTAACTTCAGCATCCTATGCCAGCGTTTCTGACACCCTCCCGGTTCAGTTCTTGGTCAAGGCTGACCGAATCCCTGTCATCCTGACGCCCCCTGTACGACCGAGTTGCCCACCGTCCTACACCTGTACGTTTGAGGTCGAGATGACCAACGAAGGCGGAGCAACCGATGTCTTCGACCTCGGCGTGGATACAACGAACGTTCCAAACGATTGGAGCATCGCTCTTGCATGGACGCAGGCTTCGTCGGTCCTGATACGACCCGGCGAGACCGTTGCAGCCCTGTTCACGTTGACGCCACCGTCAGGCGTGGCCCCCGACACTGTTGTCGGATTTGATTTGACGCTGAC
>JALRLQ010000128.1 GCA_023254365.1 Candidatus Poseidonia sp.
CATGTTCACAGAAGAAAGGTCAACGCGGCCCCCGTTGACGACGATTTTGGCGTTGGTGTCGGGAACTTGTTTGACGAGGACAATGATGTTCGGCATAAGGTGACGCTCCAGTTCTAACGAGAACGACCGAGACGCGATTCAAGAACCTTGTCACTTCACCTCCTTGCGGGTCGCTTCGAAGGAGAAAATTCTCGGTTGCTGAGGGTGGCCTTATGAACCGTCCCGACACGGGGAAAATTCCATGTCGCCGCCAAATGAAGTTGACCTTGACCCCCAAGAGAAAGACATCCTCCGCGAATGGAGGGAATTGTTGGTTGAACACTACACTGAGGATATCAAACGCTTGAAAGGAAACCCTGCTCTGGTCCACGGTTTTGAGATTGAGCACGCCCTCATGGACCGCTCCGAGACCCTTCGTCGAGAGTTCCACCTTTCCCCCACACGCACGTTGAGCTTAGGCACTCGGGTGCTTCAGGAGCAGTTTGAACAACACACGGTTCGGATGCGCCCAGTCATCCGCGTGGTGGGTCTTTCAGACAATTACCTCCGCCAAGTGGACGACCTTCGGATGCGAGACCGTAATCAGGTCGTTTGTGTCGATGTTCACATCAGCGATGTCTCACCGCCCTACGGCTGGTTGTGTTTGGCGGTCTACCAGTGCATCGACTGCTCACATCAGGTCCATCTTTTCCAACGAAGAGGAAGGGAGCGAGAGAGCCCGACGTTTTGCGAACCCTGCCTCGATCGAATGATTGAGCGGATGGGGGATGATGACGCACCGTTTCCACCGTTCCCAAGGCGTGGGCGGTTCAAGATGCTGGTCGAGGATTGCAAATACGAAGATGTGCAAGATATTCGGATGAATCAGGTGGTCTACAACGACGAGCACTACATCCTCAACACGTCCTCCAAGCATCCGCTGATCGGCACCATGGCCGATGACTTGGTCGGGGAAATCGGGCAGGTCAAGTACGCCAGAATCAACGGCATCGTGCGGGTGCAACCGGTTCCTGACCGCAACTTTGCGAAGGATACTCGACGCATCTTGAGTTTGGATGTCTTGAGCGTGGAACCCTTGCCGCTCAAGGAATGAGGCTCAGCCTCGGGTCAAGGCGGTGACCTTTCCCAACCATTCGGGATGCTGCTCAAAGTGGTCATGCACGGCCATCAGGCCTTTTGCGATGCCGTCGGCAACGCCGAATTTTGCATCGAGCGGGTGGAGGGTCCCGTCCATGACTGCGCCGCGAAACGCATCGAGCGAAGTCCATGTTGACGGCTCACCAAAACGAGGGTCAGGGGTGACCACGATCTCCCCGAATTCTGCAAGCACGATGTGTTCGGCGAGTTCGTACACCGGTGAATTTGGATCCTCGGGTGAGATGTAGGCTTTCTTCATCTTCTTTCGAACCTCCTCCTGCGTGTCGTGGACGAGCAACGCACCCTTCGGATCGGATTTGGACATTTTATGGTCGAAGGATTCCATCCTGGCACCCGATGCTTTCAGCGAGGAAATGATCGGTGTGTGCAGGCATGTTGCTTTGAGCCAGCCGTACTTTGATGCTACGTCTCGCATGAACATGTGCGCTTTTCGCTGGTCCATGCCGCCGATGGCGACATCGATGTTCATCTCAAAAATGTCCGATGCTTGCATGGCCGGGTAGTAGAACTTTGAGAGGTCGTGGTCAGATGATGCCTCATCTCGGCCCATGATGGTGAAGGTTTTGCGAACCATGGCGAGGGTAGCGCCCTTCGAACAACGAAGCACTCTGGCCCAGTATTCGCTGGATTCCATGACCGTTGAGGCCCACACGAATCGCAATTGCCCTGGGCCTTCTCCTTCGTCAGGATGGCCGAGCAAGGCACGAAACGTCTCTTCCATGTAGTGGGCCGTTGTCTGGATGGCGTCCATGTCGCCGTTGAATTTGTCGTTGACCCAAGCGTGCCAGTCAGCGAGGAAAATCATCACGTTGGCGTTGGCGTCAAGCATTCGCTTGCACTGCAATGCCAGCACTTTCCAGCCGATGTGGGCTTTGCCACTTGGCTCGAAGCCGACGTAGCAGCGAATCACGTCGTCGCCTCCGTGGCTTTCTTGCCCGTTCAACACGCCCACGAGGTGTTCAACACCGACCACTTCCTGAACATGGCCAACCATGTCCATGAGTCGGTCTTTGTCATCCCCACCCAAGGCATCGTACCCTTCGGTTGCTGCAAGCAACGCATGAAGGTCTTGGGTGTCGCTCATGGCCTGCCCCTCAGAACATGTCGTTGAGTTTCTTCACCTTGGATTCCGAAGGGAGGTTGCCCTCTTCGATGGTGGTTTCGAGTTCAACAATCAGCGCATTCGCTGCGTCGATGGTGCTTTGGTCGAGATTGCTCATCATCTCCATGGATTTGTGGGCCATTTTGATGGCAGATTTTGCTTTCGAGATCTTCTTGGCATCTTCTTTGGCCTTGTCACCACGTTGCTTGGCGTTGTAGCCGGTCGCTTCGTCGAGGAAGGCTGACCAGCGCTTTCGGGACTCCATCGCTTTCTCGGGCCCTCCCTCGCTGTCCAAGAACGCAGCCAAATCTCCGCCTTTGAGTTGTTCGACATCAACAGCGAGTTTTCCTGCGTCGTCAAAGGAGCCTTCCACACGGGTTAGAAGACCGAAGGAGCCCTGAAAAGTCCCCTCACCGCTCACGTTGATGTTCTCGAAATATTTCGTGGCCAGTTTTGCCAACCCTGCGTTTCCACCCATGGTTTTGATGAGGCCTCGTTTGACAGCAAATCGCTCCATGGATGCGGCAGCGGTCGCGGTCTCATAAGGCTCACCGTCGGCAAGCCATGAATGGAGCCGTTCACAGGGGAGGGGTTTTCATGGGAGGGAGGGTCGGCGAACCATGCGAACCCGGACCCTGCTGGCCGTGGTCCTTGTGGCGTTGTTCGCTACACCGACGGCGATGGCTTCGGAATTTGTGACCCGCATTGACATGACCGATGCGGGCGCGCTTGGAGATGTCGACCTAGGTATCAAAACCGGGGCTGTTTCGCCGGACGGGCAGGACGTGCTGGTGGCAGGAATGAACGGTTTTGCTCGTCTGCTCTCGGCCGACGAAGCCGACAACAGAGAAATGGATCTTGAATTGGTCACTGGTCGAAACAGCACCATCCACGACGTCGCTTGGCATCCGAGAGGGAACACCGCTTTGTTGGTGGGCGAGGAAGGCTTCGCCATGCGGTACGATACCTACGACCACAGCGTGACCTACGTGAACGGAACGTTCTCGGTGTTGGGTTACGACCTCAGCGCCGTCGTCTGGAGGCCTTCTGGTGATTTTGCCTACGTCGCTGCCACCGACGGCTCGGTGTGGAAATTTGCTGAACACACCGGATTTGAGCGGCTGGAGAACCTCGGCGTCAGCCAAGTGACCGATTTGGACTGTCACCGCAACTACAACGTTTGCTTCATTGCCTCGCTTGATGAAGGCTTGGCGGTGATTGATCGTGACCACAGGGTCACCTGGATCAGTCAAACGGCCGGGCAAACTTGGGTCGGTGTTGATTGCTCAAGCCCAACGCTCAACGAATGTGTTGCATTTGCAAGCGGCCTCGCCAGCAACGTGATTCGCATTGACAACCAGTACCCCGAACGCTCTTCGGTCGAAGGCCTTCCAATGCGCGTTGAACTTCCAACTGGAGAGCACATCGGCGTGTCCAGGGGTCACGACGGAACGGCCCTGGTTCACTTG
>JALRLQ010000129.1 GCA_023254365.1 Candidatus Poseidonia sp.
CAATCCCTGCGTCACCTCGAATGAGGATTGAGCACTGGACGCGATGTCTTCCCGCAACCGCGATGCCCGATGAGCCTTGGTGCCGCCCACGGAGGCGTCGCCGCTGCGTGCTGCTGAAGCACCGTTTCCACTTCGGTTGGCCATCGCCAACGCTCCTTCCACTCGGTGACCAGGCTCCGTCTCCGCTCATCATCGGCCTGTGACCAGGTGGGGACGGCCGCCTCCAATTCCCTGAGCACGGTACGGTGATTCCCTTCCTCAGCCTCCAGGAGCGTTTGCCATTCGCTTTCGGTGAGCGGTCGGGTCCCGGGTTGGCGCCAACGTGCGTGACCCGAGGGCAACCAGGTCAGGTTCGGGTCAGCGTGATCGGTCAAGCCGGTCATCCCGGCCCGCAACATGGCGTGTTCAAGTTCGGGGCGGGTCGGCCAGACATAGGTCGCCATGCCTCGCCGTGCCCGATTCAGGCGGTGATAGGCGCTTCCGTTCAAGCCAACATGGCGGCCGAAGGCCAAATGCTTGGTGCCTGCCTGAACGTACTCGACCGCACAGGGCAGCATGGAACTGCCTTGTCGCTGATGACGGTTGACCAAGCGTCGAAACGGGGTGGTGAGGTATTGAGGAAAGGCTTGGAGGCGCTGGGTGGTTCGAGTTCCGTAGGGCGGGATGTAAGGGATGAGGGCTGCCCAAGGTCGTTTCGTGGCGGACAACGCCGCTGAGGCGGGCATCCCTTTGTGGAACGCGTAGAACACGGTGTTCATGGCGGGGATTTCCCGTTGGTCCAAGGCCGCTTCTGCCAATTTCATGGCGGTGGCCACGTGCTGATTGTGTTGTTTTCGTCCCCGATAACCCCCACCGCTGGAAGCCTTTGGATGGGGACGTTTGATCTCCACGCAACCCATTTTCCCATGTTCAACCCACTCGCGTTGCACGACCGCATCGTCCAGCAAGGCCTCAAAGGAAAGGAAGCCGAGGGCTTCAAGGTCGGCCAACGACCATTCTTCCACCCAAAGGGGATGGCCCTCGATGAGGGGAGGTGGGACCGAGACCTCACGGTCGTGGTGAACGACCAAATGGCCGTCGGCCGTGATGCGAACATCAAATTCAATGCCGTCAAAATGGACGATGGCATGCCGTAGACTTTCGAGGGTGTTTTCGGGAGGTGCCCTCCAAGCCTCGCCTTCCATGGTGCCCTCGTGTGCCGCGCCTCTCTCAAGGTTTGCCTCTTCATGCCAACGGTCAATTTCCACCGCCAAGATGGCGCAGAGCCCGAATGCCTAAAACCAGCCTTCCATGCCCCAGCGCCATGGACCCCTATGAAATCATGATGGGCATGATCGTGGTCCTCACGCCAATCATCTGTTGGTTCTTCACCCGTCGACAAACCGAATTTCGAATTCCGGTCAGGAAGTGGGCCGAGGAGTTCCACAACAAACGGTACTACCTTCACGCCATGGGGTACATCGTCATCATTCGATGGAAAGCCATCACCGACAAACTCAACGAACCCATGAAAGCTCGAACCGGGCATTGGACGTCGTGGGTTTACGGCATTGAGGGCGAGTTTACCAAGTGGGTTCAAGACGTGTTCGCCAACGATGCACTGACTGAATTCCTCAATTTCCACTACCTCTTCGTCTACCTCTTCTTGATTTACGTCACCACCGTGTACTTTGCCTATTCAGGCGACCGTGACATGACCGACAAGGTCACGCTGAACTACTTGCTCATTTACGCGCTCGCCGTTCCCTATTACCTGTTCTTCAACGTGGAGGTGACCTCCTCGTGGATTCCCGACATGGATGCCCTGCTCTACCACGACGGTTGGTACACGGTGTTCTACGCCCTGCACGACCCGCTGGACAACGCCGTACCGAGTTTGCACGTGGCCATTCCCTTCGGCATTCTCATGCTGAATTACCTCCATGTCAAGGAGTCAGGGGGCACCCTACGTGAGTGGCGCCATTGGCCGTACCATGTCTTTGTGCTGGCCAACACCGTGCTCTTCATGTTCACGATTCTCTACCTCGGTATCCATTGGTTCGTTGACATTCCACTCGGCATCCTCATCGGGGGCATTGGCGCCTTGTTCATCCATCATTTGCAGCCTCGACTTCGCAACGATTTCGGCCCGGTGTTCAAAGGCATCTCCAAAGAAAAAGCACGACGCCACATCTTGGTCGAAGGCATCGTCATGCTGATGCTGCTGACGGCGATGCTCATGGCGGTCAACTATCAAGAGGAAACGGTCGACGAGCGAGTTTCGTTCCGGTTGGGTTCGGGTGACAGCACGTTCGAGATCATCCAGAAGTTCGAGCCCAACGACTTCGTGGTGTCCAACATCACCAACCTCAACGAAGAGGGAGAGTTGGAGGTGGTGCTCGTCATGGTGGAAACCAGCGTTCCCGCCATGGAGACGGGAGCCATCGTTTGGGACGACATGGTCGCCCTTGGTGAACATCATCGCATCGCCCCTCAAACCACCCTGAGCCTCAACATCACCTCTCCGAAAATCTACCATTTCATCGTCATGCATTACGAGGATCAAGGGGGAGATGAACCGGTCATGGAGGTCCGAATCATCAACGATTACGGCGACGATAAGATGTGGCAGGCCTTCATGCTCAGCCTTCCATCGCTGTGGATGACTGGATTTGTGGTCTACCGCCTCTACCGATTGAAGAAAGAAGGCCGCAGTTTGATTGATTCTACACCCTCTTATGTGTGGGCCTCGTCCCTCGCCTCGGACGAAGAGGCGTAAGGGCATGACCACCGAATCGATTGAGGCCACCGTCCAACGATTGGCGGACTCCTCTGGCGGGCAAATTCTTCGCTCGTTGCGTGACGGCCTCGCCTCTTCGCTCAAGGTCTACCTCGCCTTGTTCGTGCTTGGCTTTGTCATCTCCGTCCCGGCCACCAGCGGGTTCATCGCTTGGCTCATCGATGCGGACCGTTTGCCATCGGGCGTGGACATCATCGTGGTCTCCCCGGTCGAATTTCTGTTCCTGCAACTCCGCATCGCCGGTTCCATCGGTTTAGGGGCCGTGGTGCTGATGATGGTGGTGCAGGTCGGGCTCCACGGCGTTCGCCATCAAGCGGTTCAAGCTCGGCTGAGTGAACTGAACGTGAGCCTGCCCCGGCCAGGTCCAGCCGTGGTGGTCACGGTGGTCTCGGCACTTCTGCTCATGGTCATCGGGCTGCTCTATGCTTGGCATGCGCTGATTCCGATGTTGCTCGATTACCTCACGAAGGATGCGCAGCAAGCCGGCCTCTCCACCGAATGGCGACTGTCAAGTTACGCCGGTTTCCTCGTGAACCTCTTGGCCGCTTCCGCCATCGGTTTCCAAGCGCCCCTGGTCACCACGCTTGTCCTGCGAAGCGGCGTGTTCACCCGAGTTCAACTCGTCCAAGCACGGCGAGGCATCTGGTTCGGGGCTTTTGTTCTGGGCGCCTTGTTATCGCCGCCCGACCCGCTTTCGCTCTTCTTGGTGGCCCTGCCGGTCATCTTCCTGTTCGAGTTGGCCATGTTGATTGACCGCATCACCCGTCAAGAAATCCCTCGGGCAGTCGCTCAATAGGGACCGGCATGTGACCGGGTCGAGGTTGATGGTCGAGGCCGTGGAAGTCCGACCCAACCGTGATTCTCATGCCGTGCTGCTGAGCCGCTTCCATCAATTCATGGCGGTAGGCGTCGTGGTGAGCCCGGTGGA
>JALRLQ010000012.1 GCA_023254365.1 Candidatus Poseidonia sp.
GTTTTACTCACGCAACCAAATCGCCAACGTGCTGCACCAAGTAGCGGTGTTGCTCGAACTTCAAGGAGCCAACGTGTTCCGGGTTCGTTCCTACCAGAACGCAAGCCGTATGCTCGGAAGTTTGACCGAAGATTTGGCGGAACTGGTCGCAAGCGGTGAAATCTACGAGATGAAAGGTATTGGCAAAGGGCTCGGCAGCGCCCTGACCCAAGCCATCAGCGAAGGGCAGTGGCCCGATGACTGGGTGGACCTGCACACGAGTACACCTCCCGGCCTCATCGAGATGTTAGGGATACCTGGCTTGGGCCCCAAGCGAATCAAATTGATGGCCGATGAACTGGGTGTTGACTCCGTTGCGAGCCTCAAGCAGGCGGCGCTCGACAACAACATCGCCCCCATGAAGGGGTTTGGTGCCAAATCACAACAGCGCATACTCGACGGCATTGAGTTGCTTTCCCGCTTTCGCGCCCGCCGAAGGCTCGACATTGGGTTGCGGTACGGTGAAGCCTTCCAGCGAAAAATCGCCGCCCTCGACGGGGTTCATCGAGCGACGCTGGCCGGGAGTGCTCGTCGTCGCAAGGACACCATTGGCGACCTTGATGTCGTGGTTGCTGTGGACGAAACCGACCACGAAGCGGTCGCCAACGCCATCTTGAATCTCCCCGGAATTGCCGACGTCAAAGGCGCGGGTGATTCCAAAATTAGCCTCATCCTCGACACGACCATCTTCGACGAATCGTTCACGGTGGGTCACATCGACCCAAACGTGCTTGACGCCATCGGCGGTGATGACTACGAGCAGTTGGAAGCGGGAGGGACCATCGACGCACAAGTTCGCCTCGTTCCACCCCACGTTGAACCGTTCACCTTGGCCTATTTCACCGGCAGCAAAGAACACAACATCGCCATGCGACAACGGGCCATCGACCGAGGCCTTCGCCTCAACGAATTCGGATTGATTCCCGAGGCAAAAGCAGGCGAACTCAAGGGCATGGATGCGGCTGTTCACTCACTGGTCGCCAGCGATGAGGCAGCGATTTATGCCCACCTCGACATGGCGTATGTCCCTCCTGAATTGCGAGAGGACATGGGTGAAGTCGATGCGGCCGCCAGCGGTGCATTACCGACACTGATCCAAACTTCCGACATCAGAGGGTCGCTCCACAACCACACCACCTTGTCGGACGGGGAAGCGAGTCTGGAAGTCATGGCGGACACGGCTCGCAAGATGGGTTGGTCCTGGTTGGGCATCGCTGACCACTCGCCCACGCTGAAAATCGCCAACGGCGCAAGCGCAGACGACCTGCTTGCTCAAGGGCGAACCATCAAGCAATACAACGCGAATTGGGCATCGGAGGGCGTTGATTTCCGTTTGTTCCACGGGGTGGAATCCGACATTCTCGAAGGAGGAAAACTCGACCACCCCGATGACGTGCTCGCAGAATTGGACTACGTGGTGGCCAGTGTCCACGCCATGACGAAATGGCGGGGCAGAGACGAGGTTGACAACACGGAGGAGTTGATGAAGGTCATCGACCATCCTGCCACCACCGTGCTCGGCCACCCTACGGGGCGCATCTTGCAGGGGCGGGAAGGCTACGAAGTGGACTTGTTTGCCGTGCTTGAACACATGGCCGAGCACAACGAAGAAGGGCGACTCAAAGCGGTTGAACTCAACGCCAGCCCCTATCGCTTGGACTTGGACTGGCGGTTGTGCAAACACGCCAAAGGACTCGGCGTGCCCGTTGCCATCAATCCCGACGCTCACTCCATCCGTGGCCTGAGCGACATCGCTTACGGCGTGATGACCGCCCGCAAAGGGTGGCTGGAGCCAGAAAACACGCTCAATGCGCTTGGTGGAGCCGACCTCGCATCCAGATTGGCTTGAGGCCGTGAAGCACACATTGATGACTCTCGGGGATGTGGAAACACCATGCGAACCCTCCGAACCCTGATCATGGGCAGCATGATGGTCATTCCCGGACTTCTGCTGGGCCTGCTGGTGTGGTACATCGCAGGGAAACCCGAAACAGAACCGCTTGAAACGCTCATTTGCAACGGTATTCCACTGACTTCAATTTTCCTCGGATTGTACTTCGGGTGGCAAACCGGTGAAGAATACAGCGCCACGTACGAAGGCTAGGTGGGTCCGTGAAGCGTTTGGAAAAAGCGGAACGAATCGCTCAACAACTGGAAGCCTTCTACCCTGTCATTCCCATTCCCCTCGACCACAGCAATCCGTTTGAGCTCCTGGTCGCCGTGCTGATGAGTGCACAAACCACCGACTTGAAAGTCAACGAAGTCACACCGGCCTTGTTCTCCAAAGCCAGTTCAGCGGCTGACATGGCCCAGTTGGAGGTCGAGACCATCTTGACGGACATCCGCCAGGTGGGTTTGGCTCCCACGAAGGCCAAGAACATCAAGCGACTTTCTGAACTCCTGGTGGAACGTCACGGCGGTGAAGTCCCTGCCTCGTTTGAAGACCTCGAAGCCCTGCCGGGCGTGGGCCACAAAACGGCCAGTGTCGTGATGTCCCAAGCCTTTGGCGTTCCGGCCTTTCCCGTGGACACCCACATTCACCGTTTGGCCGCTCGATGGGGTCTTTCCAACGGGACCACGGTTGAAAAAACCGAACACGACCTCAAAGCGGTGTTTCCCAAGGAAAAGTGGAACGATTTGCATTTGCAAATCATCTTCTTTGGTCGAGAATACTGCCCGGCTCGTTTCCACGACCTCACGCAGTGTCCTATCTGTTCATGGGCCGCTTCGAAAAAGCGAATTCGCGAGGAGATGAAGCGTTAACGCCTCAGAACAGCGAGAAGCCTCGCCCAACGATGCTTGTGATCAACACAACAGCAGCGAGCATGAAGGCAATGCGAATGCCGACGTGCTGCCCTTGTTCTTCTTGCGCTTCTCGCACAAAGGCATAGCCAAGCATGGTCAACGCACCGGTCTGGAGAACGGCACTCATGGCGCCGAAGAGGGAGATTTGGAACATGTAACTGTCCACATCGTCTGCGTACTCTTCGGCTTCCTTGGTGTCGGTCATGTCGTAATCGGCCGTATCAGGCATCGAAGAGGCGAATGGAAGTTCACTAAAGGCTGCGGAAAACACCAACAACGCAAGGCCAATCATCAACCATTTCTGAAAGGTGTAGATGTTGCCTTTCAACATGCCTGAGGCAGGAGGCTGGTAGGGTGAAGCGGCAGCAGGTGCAGGCGGTAGCGGAGGTTGCATTGAACGGAAGAAGAACAAAACGGAGTATCAATGTTCCCGAATCGTCATACGCTGAAGATACTGCTCGCACTTTCCAACAAGACGGCCGTGATCAATGAGGCTATGCCGGCCACCCAAGTGAGTTGAATCATCTGCCCGATGGCGCTTGTTCGTGTACCACCTCGAAGCCGAGTGGCGATGGAAGACACCGCCACGACCTGCATGATAATGAGCAACGAGATGATGATTTTGAACATCCGGATGTTGTCGTCCACGGATGAGGCATCTTCCATGACCGGTAACGCAACACCGCCACCAAAGTCTGAAAGAGCACCGACATCGGTTCCCACCAGTCCAGTCGCCACCCCAGCGATAGCGTCACCCAACTGCAACACGATGGCCGTGGTGACGTTCAAGGAGGCAACGCTCGAAATCAACAACCCGAGCGCAACACCCCACATGGTGTTGGCTGACAGCGACCGACGGTTCCGTAGCGAAAGCAGGTTACCGACCGAACGGGACACCATTTCGGCGGTTTCTGCAGGTTTTCCAGAGGATTGTGAACCCTCGATGTAAATGCGAGTGTATCGAGAAATCACGGCCGAGTTCGTGTCGGCGGTGAAGTAATCCCAGGCTCTGTCGGAGTCAATGCGGGTGGCCAACCGTTTTTCAAGGCGGTCAATGGAGTTGTCAAGCATACCGAAATCAATGCCACGAAGGGCTTTGATGGTCGCAGAGGGTTCGGCTGAACGCGCCTGCGCCGTTCCACCCAGAGCACGAATGAAATCCGGATAGGTCTCGTCGCGGCGTTGAATCTGACCCTCTTCTCGGCGCACCAAGAAAGCAGGAACAAGCAAGGGTGAAAACGGAATGGCAATGAACAGCAGCCCGTATTTATCCCATTGGGACGTGATGGTGTCCCAAATCCAAATCAGCGTGAACACCGCCAAAACGAACAAGCCGGCGGTGATGGCCCCTGAAAGAAGCAAGGAACGACGGAAATTGATACGGAACGGTGTGTCCATTTGGTCCCTCGCAAAGGTCTGGTCCTTCGGAATTGTCGCCCGAAATGCGAACACTGCGCCGATTTGAATGAACATAAACAGAAGCGATGCGAGCAACAAAAATCGCAAACGACTGGCGATTTCAATGGGTGTATCGTTGGCACTCCCGACCTCGAAAAGCACCAAATGAATGCCAGCGATCACCAAACCGAACAAGCCGGCGGTCACCAGCGAGACGTAAATCTCCTTGAGTGTATCCACCGACTCAAGGCGTGTGTCGTACAGCGTGTTGTACTGCTCAGCAATCGTTTCCTGCTCTGAGCGCATGAATTCGTCGATGGGTTGACCCGCTTCGATGGAGAACGCCATTCGGTCAAGGAAGTCCGACCACAGCGGTGAAGGGCTCTGATGAGCGACGATACGGGCGGCTTCGGGAAGGGAAGTGTGCCATTTTTCGACCAAGGTCTCGATGCGTTGCACTTCCGAGGCCAACTCACCGTAATCTCGCATTTGTTTGAGAATATCAAAAATGGATTGGGCGCCCACTTCACCGATGGAAAGAATCCCCATACGCGTAATGAACATGTGCATCTCGGCTTCGATGAGGGTAGCTGAGCGTTGAACTTCGAGCACCGGGTACGCCACGGCCGCCACCAAGGACATGGCGGTGAGCATAATGACGAACAGTACACCGGTAAAACCGGCGAACAAGGCGCCTTCACCCAACCCTCCGGTGAGGAACACCAAGACGATGGCCGTCAGAAACGTCACGGCGACGATGGGCGCCACGTAGATGGCGAGGAAACGCCCGACGGGCATTTCAAGACGTCGAAGGGCAATGTGCCAAATTGGCATGCGCTCCATGTCTCATCATCCTCACTTGTGATTGACCCCAACCCACGTGTCGATGGCGCGGTCGAAATGCTCCCAACCGTTGGAGTAATACAAGCCCAGGAGGTCAAAGACATCGTCGTAATGCGTGAGGTCGCGGTCGGCCATGCGCTGAATAGCAGCCGCCCGGCGAAGCATTTCATCGTAGATGTCACGCTTGTTGGCAAACCCTGCCATGGCGGCGATCTTGTTCTCGAGGAGATGCGACTGGAACATACCGCGGAAGTAGTGCTTGTCTTTCACCGGGTCCCACTCAAACATACCACGGGTCAACACACCGTCGCTGTGCTTGTTGTACCCAATCACCTCATCAATTCCGGTGATACGACGAGCGATACCGCCGCCGGGTGCCTCGACGACTTCTTGGAAAATCGCAAAGTTGAGGTTGTCGAAGAAACGGATGGGGACGTTGATTGGGTCGCCGGTGAAACGCTGAATCATCTTGACGATGGACGATGCGTGGAAGGTGGCAATGACCGGGTGACCGGTTTGCATGGCTTGGAACGCCGTGGCACCCTCAACACCACGAATTTCACCGATGATGATGTAGCGAGGGCGGCTTCGCAACGCTGCCTTGAGTAGGTCAAACATTTCCACTCTCGAATCTTCGTTCTTGGCATCACGGGTGACCAGCCGCTGCCAAATCTTGTGGCGCACCTTCACTTCAGGTGTGTCCTCTGCCGAGTAAATCTTGACGTTGTGGTCGATGAACGGCAAAATAGCATTCAGCGTGGTGGTCTTTCCGGAAGCCGTTTCTCCGGACACGAGAACGGACATGCCGTATTCAAGACATATCCAGATGTAGGCCGCTTGTTGGGCCGACATCGTCCCCCACTGGATGAGTTGAATCACCGAAATCGTTTCTTCGGCGAACTTACGGATGGTGAACGAAGGTCCGAGCATGGACACATCGTCGGAGAAGATGATGTTGATACGGGAACCGTCAAGCAGCACACCGTCGATGATGGGTTTGTTGTCCGAGACTGGTCGACCGATACGCTCGGACATGGCTCGAAGGTAACGAGAGAGCAATTCCCGTTCCCTGAAACGGATGTTCGAGGTGACCATCCCAAACACCTTGTGGTCCATGTGGATGTGTTTGAGGCCAACCGAGTGAATATCTTCCAACATTTCGTCAGAAAGCAAGGGTTCGAGAGGCCCGTTTCGAATAAGGTCACGAATCACGACGTAGGTGAGGCGCTCTCGTTGGGCCTGCGTGACCGTCAAGCGTTTGTCGTCCATTCCAACCAACTCCCACATACGACCTTGACGGCGAACGAGGTTGTTGGCTTCAGAATCGAGGATGGTGTAGCGCTCAATCATTTGTTGAAGGATGTTCTCAAATTCGGTGTCGGTGGTGAAGGAAGGAGCGGTTGGTGCCTCTTGAAGCAGGGTCTCAACGAGTTCACGTCGGATGTTTTCTTCCTCTTCGGTCAATTGCGGTTCAAGACCGAACCAGAGGATGGTCCCTCCACCGTCCTCGTCGGCAGGTGGTTCGTAGATATGGACAAAGATGGGTTCTCGAGTGACATAAATCAGGTTCAGAGGCCGTTGTTTCTTGGCGTCTCGGTCAAGTGGGCCGTAGTAGATGGGGCGAGAGCCGTAACGCATCTCGAAATCCCGCACCCATTCGGCGACGTGGGGATAAGCAGCCATGACGCCGTTGAGGTCGCCTTTCGCAAATCGGGGTTCGTCGCTCATCCATCTCTCCTCCTCAGCTCACCGCCGTGATGTCGACGATGAAGCCCATGCCGGGCTCAACACGCCAACCGATGGACGATTGAATAGGTCCAGCAGCACGCAGGTAGCGTGTGACGATCATCGATCGCTTGAGGTCACCGCCGATCAGCGTCGTGGAGAGGTCCAACACCACTTCTGCTCCAGAACGGAGCAGGTGGAGCAACTTGGCATCCATCTCGTCGGCGTCAACGGTGAGCATCAACGTGCGTCCTGTGGAAGCGATTTTCCGCATGCGTTGAACCAATTCGAAACGCTCGGTTTCGGTGGTGTTCTCTGGCATCAAGGAACTAGCAGAATCGATCACAACGATGTCGGCGTGCTCAATGGCTTCGCTTTCAAGCACCTCGTTGAGGCCGACATCAGCGATGGGTTCAGCGATGGTTCCAAAGCGTGAAAACACCATTAACGCACCGCTGGCGAGGGCTTTTGTTACGCCGTATCCGATGGATTCCATCTGTTCAATCCAACCACGTGTCGTCAGTTCGGTCGTAACGACCAAGACCTTCACGCCGTTTTCAAGCAGACCGTGCACGAAGCGTTGGCTGACGAGGGATTTTCCTGCACCCACCGGGCCTTGCAGCACGGCAAGACTCCGATTCGGTATCCGAAGGCCGAGGGAATCGGCCAGACTATCGGTTTCAACCTCGTAGGGGAAGCCGTCTTCCACCGGCGTGGGGTTTTCGCCCAAGGCATCAATCATGCAATCGAACCTCCAAACTGATGGATGTTGAACCACGGTATCCACTGGTGACCTCAGACGAAACCGCCACGGTCAGCGCAACATCGTCACCGGACGAGTACGACCAATTTCCAGAGTCAACCGTAACCTCGAGCAGACGCGTATCGTCCCATTCCGTTCCGCTGGGAACAAGCGTATCGACAATGGAACCTGTCACGGACTCACCATCAACGATGACCACGAGGGTGGAGGGGTCGAGCAGGTTCTCACCGATGTTCTGCAAATAGAACGTGATTTCCTGGTTGGTCGTGTCCAAATCCACCATCATCGGGTCGCCAGCAAAGGCCACACCTGTCGCCTGTTCAGCTTGGAGAGCGGCCACGTTGACCGTGCTGCTCTGCGCCATTTGGCCCCACTGATTGATCAGAAGGATACTGACGCTTCCCGACACCAAGAGGGCTGTGACCAGCATGATGAACGAGGATGAGCCGCCGTCTGCCATGGTATCACCTCATGCAAGGGGGAGTCCGACTGTTTGTCCGAGAACCGTCAGAGCGATTCGTTCGTACGAGGACGCTCCGTCTTCGGGCCACTCCACGACGATGGTTTCGCCGGGGTACCAGTTCGTGCTGTTGATCGTGGGGGTGTAGGCTGATGCAAGGTTGGTCGGTGCAGGACCGCTTGAACCGTCAAGGAAAATCCATCCATCTGCCAAACCAACCGTGGTCGAACCCACGTTGGTCATGTTGGCGTAGATGAAGTTGCCAATGTCGACGGTGAAAGTGGCCCCTGATGCTGACCCGGGTTGCCCGGTGGGGTCGACAATTACGGTGGGAGCCGAGGAATAATTACCGCGAATGGTGATGTACACGGTTTCAATTCCTCCAGAAGCGTCCACGGTGAATCCACCGAGGAAGCCTCCCGTTCCACCCGATGTGGTCAACGTCCCGTTCAGATAGCCGCTGCCGTTGCTGGCAACGGTGACGGACAGCACAGCGCCTTCCCACAGGGTCGCATCGTCAATTCGGATTTCAGGCGTAGCGTCGGCGGCCTCTTCGATGATCTCGAGACTGGCATCCAAGCGGTCGTCAAGTGTTTGGATTGCAATCGCAAACACCAACAACAGCGACGTGCCAATCACGAGAGCACCAATACCAACCGACGCACCCATCCATCATTCCTCCGATGTGCCTTGCCCTGCTCGCCAAGAGGCGACCATGGCCGAAAACAGCAACAACTGACGGTGTGGCAGGTAATCCAACAAAGCGGAATCTGCATCCCCTGGTTCAGCGAGTTGGACGATGGCCAACACGTTGGACCCCTCGGGTTCCGTCAGCATCCCTGAGTCGATGGCCTTTTGCGTAAAACTCACCGCCGCCATGCCCGACATGTGGTCGAGCAAGAGGGCAGCAACCGCAGGTGCACCGGCAGAACCGCTGGCGTTCCCTGCCAATCCCAGCGTGTGGGGATTGGACAAGAAGGGGTTGGCGGCCAAGGCTTGCGCTTCGTACAATTCGACGAGGCGCCCTTGGTCGTCTTCCATCATCCGGGCCGTTCCGCTGACATTCAACACTTCGCCGCTTGCCGAGATGATGCGGTCACCGGCAAAGCCGGTGTCGTCATCGTCCTCGTCCTCGCCTTCGGTCCCACCTTCGTGTTCGTTGGCGCGCGTAGCTGCCACAGGGCCTTCTTCCAAGCGAATTTCGACCATGCGGAGGACATCCTCCACCATGTCGAGACGACTGCTGATGAGCCGTTCAAGACCCGAAGTGTCGACGGTTGCCGTGCCAACAGGCTGCGGTACACTCGGTGGAGCGAGACTCGCTGCGACGTTGGGCACGCTTTGCTGGCTGTTGATCCGAGCCTTGGTGGGCCCCGGTGAGATGGTCCAAGCATCCTCTTCCGTGAGCATCCCTTGTTCAGGGAACGGCACCTGTTCAATTGCCACGTTGGACAAAATCTTCAGGCGCTCTTCGCTCAAGGACTTGTCTGCGCTTTTACCTTCTCCCGAGTTTCCAGTAAATGGCCATGCCATGGTACAACCTCCTGTGCTTGACCTGCACGAAGCAAGTCATCGCACAGGCAGACTCAGACCACCACTGCTCCACGAGAAGCGTCGTTGACCTTGAGAACGTCGTATGTGGTTCCTCCACCAACAACGTGGATGTACAAGGAAGCCTTGATGTTGTTCTGGAAAAGGTGGTCCGGGCTACAGTCATTAGTTCCATCAACCGCGTCGAGGGAGTATCGGTATGCGACACCTGCTTCTGCGACATCAACTTCGGTTGCAGGATCAGCATCTAATGGGATGATTTCACCGAAACCAGCGGTAGGCGCCGTTCCGTCACTGAAGTCTCCGGCAATTCGATCCGTTGTAGCTATTGCGGGAGGCCCTGCGCCGCCACCGTCTGGGTCTTCGCAGAAGACTTGCCATAGGATGTCGTTTGCCGCAGTGTCATCTGAGCCTGCAGCGAGTCTGAAGTAAATCACGAAATCGCTTGTGGGGTCGTCGACAAAGACGTTGAGGATCTGGACTTTACCAGACATCTCGTCTGTTGTGTCGTCACCTGTTGATTGTGCGTTCTGTTGAAGCTTTTCTGCAGTTTGGATAATAACTGCAGCGGCAACAGCAGCAACGAGAATCAGAGCAATGAAGACAATCATTGCACCAATACCGATTGCAGCTAGTTTATCGTTTTCCATGTTCTTTTCTTGTGTATTCTTCATTTTTCATCACCTCAGACTACAATGTCTCCTACCGTTGGAGTACTGCCATATTGAAGTTCTTCATATGTGCTTCCTCCGCCTGTAACGGTGAAGATCATAATGTGGTCTGTGTTGGCTGCCGGCGCACACTCGTCGATGTTCAAAACAACGACATAGGTCGTGCCTGGGTTGAGTGTTATTGCAGCACCTCCAGCACCATTGCCAGTGTGAACTGTTGCACCAGTAAGGTCGCCTTGAGCGAACTCTGTAGTGTCATCAGTAGTTACTGCTGTACCCTGATCATCTTCACAGATAACTGTGTATCCGATGTCATCGCCTTCAGTAGGTTCTGAACCAGGCGCCAACTCAAAGGTAGCAAAGAGCTCGTAACTACTAGCTGCGTTATCAATGGTTTCGATAACGACATTGATCAAGGTCAACTTGGTTGACATTTGCTCTTGGGTGTCGTCACCGCTGGCTTGTGCGTTCTGTTGCAGTTTCTCTGCGGTCTGAATAATGACCGCTGCTGCAACCGCTGCAACGAGAATCAACGCAATGAACACAATCATTGCACCAATACCAATGGCAGCGAGGCTATCGCTTTCTTCTTTCTTCATTTCTTGCTTCATATTATCACCATTTTGTGTTTTTTTGCCTCCCGCTCCTTGCGGGTGGAATTGGATGCGGTCAGAGTTCACCTCCCTGACCGAGGTTGATGCGAAGCGGCATGCGTATGATGGCCACCTCGTCTGGAGCAAGATTTCTGATGAAGGGGACTTCTTCTGCGACGAAGCCTGAAGGAATCCAGGGGGTAAGGAGGACCTCTGACAACGGTTCCATGGCCCGATTTTGCACGCGCATGGTCACTGTAATTTCACCCGAGCGCATCTCGTATGCGGTAGCGACGGACAGTTTTCGGGTCAACGGGATGTCTTCAGAACTCAGTCGGAAGTTGGGTTTGATTTCAAAGCGAAGCGGGATGTTTCCTCCCGGGGCGATGATGGGGAGGTCCACGTTGGCAGGCGTGGCGGTCCATCCATCGGGGACCGGGGGCTTCAGGCGGAGCATGGGCATCGGAATCGGACCGTCATTGATGATGCGGACCAACAGCACACCGGACTCACCGCCTGCTGGCCAACGCGTGTCAACACCCATCCAAAAGTGGCGGAAGAGGAAGGGGTTGAGGGTGGAGGTGTTGCCGCCGATCATGTCTTCCAGCAAATCTTCTACTTCGGTGGTGGAGGCTCGAATATCACCCATTTCTGCGGCAGCCGTGGCTTCACGCAGCTTGTAGAGAATACGTTCTGCCTCCTCGAGGGTGATGTGCTTGTGAACCAACAAGCGGTGAAGCATGGCGATGCTTCGGCGCAGGGTGAGCACGTCCTCTTCCAACTCGTCCAAGGTGCGTTCGGCTCGCTTGATGGTTTTCTTGGCTTTCGAAAGTTGGTGAATACCAAGGTAGACCTTGGCTTCGGCCAAATCCATCTCGGTCTCGGTCAACGAGGGGTTTTCTCGCCGAGCCGCCTGACGCGCAATTCGCTCAAGCGTCTGAGAGGCTTCCAAGATACCCTGCTCCCGCGCAGCACGGTCCTGCTCAAGCATGTCGCTTGGCGTGTCCATGGCAAAGGTCTCGTCAGCCATCGCTTTCCACCTCCGTGGATGCATCAATGTCTTCTGAGTTCGGGCTCAGGTCAACGGGATCTTTGGCGACCTCGCCTCCGGATGCTGAGGCGACTGATGGAACAGGTTCACCGAGTATCGCACCGAAATCCAAGCCTTCATCGGCCAAATCGTTGAGCAAGCGGGCGGGGTCGTTCAAGTCACGCTCGATGCGGATGGACTTGACTTCTGCATCGGTCATGCGGCCGTAGAGGTTGCCGTACATCTTGTCCGAGCGCTTGAGCAGGTACCACACACCAAGCATGATGGCGAAGAAATAGACGGCCATGGCCGCCAAGTTGTTTTGATCGGCGGAGAGTTGTGGCGGCAATCCAAGCACGATGGCGAGCATCCCCAGCACGGGGATGGAGAGAATGATGGTCAGTTGGCGTCGACTGTCGGTCAGGGCAACGAAATGGTCGGAGTAAACGGTCGAGATGCCCTTCCGTGCACGCTGATAATCCTCGTGAATCAAACGGAATTCTTCGCTTGACTTCCAAGTCATGCGCCAAATCCACAGCGCACAGAGAATCAGCACGGCTGGACCCCAGTACTGGACATGGAACAAATGGAAGGCGAATCCGAAGGCGATCACGCCGGCGTAGACGCCTCCGAGTTGCCACTTCTCAGATTGTGTCGAAAGGCGAACGAAAACAAACGAAAGCAGGAAGGCGACCACACAGGCCACGAATGCAACGGAGAGGTCGGGGGACCACGAGCGAACCGTTTCTTGGCCGAGCTCGACGGATTGACCGTCTCGTTGCACGGCACGGGAGACGTCGTTGGCCTCGTTGTTGCCTTCACCGACGTAGAGGAAGCCGAGCGACGCATCGCATTGAATGTCTTTGCTCACTTCCCACCAATCGATGGTTCCGGGACGAACATCCCAGACGAAGGTGTGCGTTTCTTGAGAACCCAAGAGAGGAACGATGTCCGGTTGACTCAATATCTCCACATCGCCGTGACAGTCCAATGCAGCGGTGATTCCGAGTGCTTGGGCGGTGCCAAGGTTACGAACATCCACGCTGTAGGTGGTCTCTTGTCCCTCGAAGAAGGCATCGGGGTCGGCTGGACCCTGGTCCTCGATGGACGGGTCGGCAAACACAGCGAGTTTGTAGGTGAAAATGGCCTGGTCAAACACGGTGTATGCGTTGTTTTCATCGGGATGATAGAGTCGGAATTTCAAATCCCAACCGTCTCCGGCCAGGATGTTTGGTGAGGTAGGCGCGTCAACCACCAACTGAATGGGGTCGGTCGTGACCCACGGCTGACGGGTTGGAAGCGTCAACCGAGACTCAGCGCCAAGTGAGGTCAAACCGCATTCCTGGTTGAGGTCAAGAGGGAAGTCGGTGTTGTCAATGCGTACAGCAAAGGACCATTCGTAAAGCGATTCGTTTTGGTCGAGTTCCTCAACGTCCAGCAAACGTTCGGCATCGCACAGTTCCAACTCGTAGGCGACAGCACTCTCAGGCCCGGTGGGAATGTGGGAATAATCGATGGAATAGACCGTCGGACCGTTTGAGGGATTGACCGCAGTATCGCCGTCCTCGTGGAACCGGTCCATGCGAAGTTCGGTGGTGTATTCGGCGCTTCCTTGCACCCCCGCGTCCACCGGGGCAATGGATACGATGAGGTTGGCTGCAAGGGTCAGGGCCGGTTCTGGTGCCACGGCTCGAACGGTGAACGAGAACGGTGTTGCCACCCCTCGTTGTAGACTGAGTGTTGACGGGGCTGCGTTTGAGACTTCCCAATCGGTGCTTGGCAGGGTCAAACCACCCTGAAGCAAAGTGTAGGTCACATCAACATCAATGTCGGTGTTCCCGGTGTTGGTGATGATCACGTCCCATGTACGGTCGTAACCACGGTGGTAGTATTTCTCGCTGGGCCAGTTTTCAACTTCAACAATGAAAATTGGCGCCACGATGAAGTTGAAACGGTGCACCTTCAGTTCGTCCTGGGTGGTGGCGTTCAGGATACGCATCGTCACAGGGATGATGGTGCCGTCGAGCATGGTGTTGTCATCACCAAGGGCGGGAACCTCCACGACGATGGACCCGCTTTGGGTTTCGTCGACAGCGAGGGTCAGCGGTTGGGTAGCAGGCGAAACGCTCCATCCCCCGCTCACGTTCGTTTCGATGATGATGTTTTCAACCAGGTTTCCGCTGTTGGTGATCGTGAAGTTCACGGTTTGATCTTCGCCCGGAATCACACCGATTTGGTCCGGCGTGTCGACAATGATTCCGTGTTCTTCGCTGATGTTCCCGAGAATGTCCGCTGAGAGGTTCAATCCCGAATCGGCATTGGACACCCAAAGCGTTGCTTTGTAGTCGGTGGCGGCCAACGCATCGATGGTGGGCGTCAGTCGGACGCGTACGGTGGCTTCGTAGCCAGCCCCAATGGCGACCACGGAGGGTGTTTCAAGCACGTAGTCCACCTCGCCGGCCTGCGAAGTGTCCAACCACACCGAGAACGTGGCAGGCGTGTTCCCGATGTTGCTAACGACGACGCTGGTGGTGATGGATTCGCCGATGGTCAGATTGATTTCCTGACTGGTCGGGCTGAGCGATGCATTCACTTTCTCACCCACGCGGATGGGAACATCGAAACTCGAAATGTACGTCCCAGACGTCAATTCCTGGATTTCGATGGTCAAACGCTCAACGCTGTTCGCTGGAGCCATCGGGTCGGTGGTTATCACAAGCGGGAAGGTTTTGATGTGGTCGGTGGCGTTTGAGGGGTAGTTGGCCACGTCGGCAGGTACCGAGAGCACCGTGGTTGAGGGCATGAGGCTGCCCGAAGAAAAAGAGGCGACCCAGCCTTGGGGAAGGGAATCGGTCATGATCAAACGGTAAGATGTCATGTTGTTGCCGGTGTTCGCCAACGAAATGTCGTACGACGTTTCTTCACCAACCATGACATCAAGCGTGGTTCCGTTGTGCCCCTCAGCTCCCAACACAGGCGGGATGTTGATGTTGAGCGATTGCGTCACCGCTGAGGGGATCACGCCCGAACCTTGGTGCACGCTTCCAAGCGTGGGTGTTGCCGTGATGAGGACCGAAAGGGTTCCAGAAACCGGATAGTCATCATCGGGGCCTTGGATGGTCAACACCGCATCACCAGAGTCGCCGAGCGACATGTCGGTGAACAACGAGGGCGTCAAACCAATGGCCCAGCGGTCGGCTTCCTCGAAGCCTCCCGATGAATCGGATGTGAACACAGGCGTATCCAAGGTCAAGGTGGCGTTCACGGTCTCGGCAAGTTCGCTGACGAGGTTGTGACGAACCTCGACATTCAGGTCAAGAATTTCCTCAAGACCCATTCCGAGGCGAGCTTGCATGACTTGCTCCACCGTCATGTCGATGCTATCGGTGGGCAAGCCCGGGTCAACCACGATGACGGGAAGGATCGATACGGGTGTGGCGTTGAGGTGAGGCACACCGCCGTTGGTCGAAGCCGCTTGCACCCAAACCGACATCGAGTCACCAGCGCGATTGTACTCCGCTGAAACCAGAGGACGCTTGATCACGGGTGGCGTCACCGACAGTGAGACGTTCACCGATTCACCCGGGGCCAATGTCCCGGTGCTCTGGCTGGACAGGTCAAGATCCCAGTTGATTGGGTTGGTGGAGATGCCGGCATTCAGAGCGAAGGTGCTTGGAGCATTACCGGTGTTTTCGATCTTGACTTGGAGCGTGGTGCTCTGTCCGGGCGTCAAACTCTTCGAATCAGCGTCCATTTCCACGTGCGCTTCGTAGGATTCGCTGGCCAAAACGGTGGTCGTCACCACCTTGGTGAAACTGCCACCATTGGACTCAACGGTCAGTGTCACGAGTTCTGAATCGGTTCGAAGTGCGTCCGAAGGAACAGCGACTTGGACAAAGACGGATGTGGTGACGTTGGGGGAAATGGTCGCCGTTTGGCTTGAAGGAGACATACTTGAAACCCATCCGTTCACGTTGGATTGGCTCACGGTGTAGTCGTCAGAAGCGACGCCCGTGTTCTTCACGATGAAGGTGAGCGTGGAGGTTTGTCCTGGCTCAACGCTGCGGTCGTGCGCAGCGGTCAATGTGAAGTCGTAGTTCGAAAACACCACACGTTGGTTGAGGAATTCAACCGAAGTGGTCCAGCCAGTACCCTCGGCGTACATCGTTCCGACGACGTCCCATTCACCGGTCCGAGCCGTGGCGTCAAACGTCATCGCCACCTCTTCGGCAACGGCTCCGCCGTTGTACAATGAACCTGGTCGTACCACTGGAACGATGTTGGACATCTCAGAAAACGTGTTGCTCGTCCCGACCTGCGTGCCGTTTATCCAGAAGCGAGCCGATTGATTCTTTACGCCGTCGTTGCGCACGGCGATGTCGAAGTCGTGAACGGTTTGTGACCACACCACACTGTTGCCTCCGGTCATGGGTTGGGGAATGTTGACCACAGGAACGCTGGAGGCTTGATAGCGACTCACATTGACGATCATTTCATCCTGATTGTTGTTGTTGTTCACGTCGGCAGGACCCGACACGCGGGCCTTGAGAATCTGGTTGTTGCCGATGGTGGCCGACCACGAAAACACGGTCACGGAACTTGAGGCACCGGCTTGAATCACGCCAAGGTCCGTGCTTTCGAGCACCACATCGCCAGAAGATGCCGTTCCTTGAAGCAACAGGGAAAGCGAGGCTTGGCCGGCAGCAAGGCCGATGTTGCGAACTTGAATGCGGACGATGTGGGTGGCATCTTCGACTTCGATGCCTCCGCCAAGCACCATTGAACCAGCGTCATCGAGCGTGAACGAAGTGACGACGAAATCCGGTGTGGAGCGCCCTTCGGCACCGGAAGCGAGCGGAGACAAACTGGTGACCAGCAGCAGCGTGACCAAGGCGAGGGGGAGGGTCCGATTAGACAGGGTCGGCACCTCCAGACGGTTTTTCGAAGCGGTCAATGGTGACCGCTCTGCCTTGCCGCTTCCACTGGGCGAGCAACTGACCGAGCAAGGCTTCGTGTTCGGCATCGGTGATGCCGAGGCGGCGACGCTCCTCCCAAAGCAACAACTGTTCGGTACGGGTGAGGAGCGCGTCTCGAAGGTACAACTCAAGGGTGCGCCGATACGCATCCCGGTCCGAAATGGCATAGACGATGGAATCACCTGGGACTTGATCGGCGCGGTTCTGAATCAGGTTCCCCAACATCAAGGCCTCGTCGTAGCTCAAATGACGTTTGTCGAGGTCGGTTTGAATGGCACTGGCGATTTCCTGCAGCGTGTATTTGCTATCAGCACGCTGAATTTTCTTGAAGTGTCGACGCGCCTTCCGGGACATGCGTGCGCCGACCATGGGTTCCTGTGAGTCCTGCCAGTTATTCAAAGAATCGGTTGTAAAGCATGATTTCACCCATTTTGGCTTACTTTTTATTCAATTTGCATAATCGCCATGCTGCGATGCTTTTCGCCCACTCAACAACGCAAATTGTTTGAAAAAAACAAGCAATTCCTTTATTGGACGAGGGTTGGAGGTAATTTTCATGAGCCAACCCGTCGAACTCAGCGTGGGCGACCAAGCCCCCGACTTCACCGCCACCGATCAAAACGGAACGTCCCACTCGCTTTCTGAATACCTCGCCAACGGCACGTCCGTCATTCTCTACTTCTATCCGAAGGATTCCACACCGGGCTGCACCACACAGGCCTGTGATTTCCGGGACAACCTTGCCCTGTTGAATCAAGGCGACTACGTGGTGTTTGGTGTTTCGAAGGATTCGGAAAAATCTCACCAAAACTTTGTCAACAAGCAGGAATTGAATTTCCCCCTCTTAATGGACGAAGACCTCGCTCTCCATCACGCCTTTGGGACGTGGAGAATGAAGAAAAATTACGGTAAGGAATACATGGGCTGCGCCCGCTCAACGTTCGTGATTCGGCCCGATGGTACCTTGGGATGGTGCCGATACAACGTCAAAGCCAAAGGTCATGTTTCCATGCTCATGCGTGAACTCGGTCTCGGTCAGTGAGGTGACGACGTGAACGACGTGCCCCTCGCTGGACAACGTCTGGATTTGGGCGACGGTGCCGTGGCTTGGTGGCCATGCCATGTTGGTAAGGACGCCAGCATCGGCACAGGGTGCTCCATCGGCGCGCTCGCCCACATCGGCCAGCGGGTTGTGATGGGTGCAAGGTGCAAAATACAGGGGGCTGCCTACATCGCTGACGATTGCCAACTTGGCGACGATGTCTTTGTCGGCCCCTCCGCAGTGTTACTCAACGACAAATTCCCTCCCTCCAACGACCGTGGCAAATGGAAACCCGTGATCGTTGGCAACGGGGCCGTCATCGGTGGAAACGCCACCGTCGTGCCCGGATGCAACCTCGGTGCCCGAAGCGTTCTTGCGGCAGGCTCCGTGCTCACGCACGATTTGCCCGAGGAAGAAGTGTGGGCAGGCAACCCCGCCCGCTTCCTGATGAGCAGAGCGGCGTACGAACAGCGAAGGGAGGACGAAGCATGAGCGACGAACGCAACGCCGTTGCTGCCTTTCTCAAAAAGTGCAACACCTACGCCAGAGCCTCCATCCAGCGAAAGCAGGAGCGTGGTGAATTGGAGGACATCCCCAAGTGGGAATCCTACATTGAATTCAACGAACACGCCCTGCAGGAATTGGCCGACGGCACCCTTGACCGGTGGTTCACCGATGACGGTTCCCCGGTGCTGCAACCTTTGCATCGCCTCCCTGTCAAGGAAATGGAACACGTCGAGCGCAGCATTTGGCTCAACAACGTCCTCTCCCCGCGCCCGGTCGTTGTTGCCGGCACCCTGGACCAGGACGGGCATCGAAATCTCGCTCCGCTTTCCTCGGTGATGCAGGTCTCGACGGCTCCTCCCTACCTCACCGCCTCGTTTTCCATTCACAAAGACGGGCGACCCCGTGACACCTTAGCCAACCTTCGTGCAACGGGACGAATCGTTCTCAACATGATGCCAGCAACGCCACGTGGGGCCGCCATCGTCGACGAAACCGCTACCCCTCTACCAAAGGGAAGCGACGAAGGCGAACTTCTGGAGATTGAAACCGTTGAAGGCGAACCCTTGCTGCTAAGCGAAGCCGTGGCGGCCATTGAAGCGACCTACGTCGAGGAACATCCCTTGCCCGATGCGGTGGCGGTGGTGGCTGTCCTCAAAGTGGAAGCGGTATGGTTCACCGGAGCAACAGCGCCCGCTGGTGGATTGGAGGTGCTCTGTCAGCACGGCAGGGACGACATGACACCTGCACCGCAGGGCTGGACTCGACGAGTTGAGAAGCACTACGGTCAAGGGTGAAGACGCCCCCACATGCGCGACAGACCGGCCTCAAGCGACGTGGTGCAGTTCCATCCAAGACGCTGTTTCGTGAGGCTGCAATCCGGGACACGCCGTGCTGAATCGCCGGGGTAACCTCCACCCATCACGATGTCCACGGCTAAGGAGCCAACTGCAGCGTTCACGGCGTGGGCCAAGTCGATGATGCTGGTTTCTTCCACGCTTCCAACGTTGAAACACCCACCGGTAAGGGAAGAGCCGTCCACGCCTTCTGCCAGTTCACCGGCGAGATAGAACCCCGTAACGATGTCGTCGAGATGGGTGAAACAACGGGTTTGTTGACCGTCGCCGTGCACCTGAATCGCTTCATTGTTCAACACGGCTCGCATCATCATCGCCACCACCTGCCCGTAGGCATCACCGGAGAGTTGGAAACCATAGGCGTTGAACGGGCGCACAATGCGAGCATCGAGCCCGTTTCGAACAGCGTGCTGAACTGCGATTTCGCCAAGGTGTTTGCTCGCGCCGTATGAAAAACGTTGGTGTTGACTGGCGGGTGGAAAGACCGCTTGGCTCTCCTCGTTCAGGGGCATGGAGGCCTCGTCTCCAAACGCTTCGGGCGAGGAAGCGAACACCATGCGAGCGCCCCATTCCTGCGCTTTGTTGATCACGCACAACGTACCGTTGATGTTGACATCAATGACCGTCATCGCTGCTTCATGAAACCACTTGGTCCCGTTGATAGCAGCAAGATGGTGAATCAAGTCCACCCCTCCCAACGCATCGAAACATCGGTCAAGGTCCTCTGAACGCGTCACGTCCCCTTCAATGAACACGGCCCCTTGGTCCAAGAGGGGGGTCAAGTGTTCGATTTTTCCGCGGAACAGGTTGTCCAAAACGACCACACGATGACCCTCGTTCAGAAGGCGTGCAACAAGACCGGCCCCGATGAAGCCTGCCCCACCGGTCACCACAATCCGTTTCATGCCGAGGCACGCTCCACGACGCGAAGCGTGACGCCATCTTCCGTTCGAGTCAGCGCCACCGTATCGCCGGTGTTGACCGCCAAACACGGGTCTTCCTCAAATCCGTGTGCATAAGGCAACTCCAGAAGAGAACACGCCGGTAAGGTCAACGGGCACACGTCCCGGTTGACGATGGCCAATGGGCCTTTTCCGGTGTACATCAGCCCCATCAGGACGTAAGGGGCAACCGTGGAACCCGAACCCTTCGGGTAGATGAGCACGGTGTTCTCGATGGCTTCTCCATCCAAGGGGTGACCGGTCTCTTCGATCACACCCGTGTCGCGGTTCACGTAGCCGAGGTAGGTGATGGGCACGTCCGTAACCAAGGCACGCCCCACCACCTCGTAGGCGCTTTGCGAGCGGAGCCCCGCCCCTTGGACGGAAAGTGGCCCGCTCTGATGGGTCTTGGTGCTGGCGTGCTGAGGTTGAGCCTTGGGTGACAAGACCGGTGTCTCTCCTTCGCTGAGCGACGGGTCGAAGGCGTGCGCAACACAGCCCTGAATCGGCATCACGCTGGTAGGCAAACGGTTCAGCCCGCTTGTCAAGTAGTGTTCAGCCTTGAGCGAGTTGGTCAACAAATGTTGGTATTTTTCTCGGTTGTACGGGGTCACTTCCGGACAGGTGTCTTTGAGCACCAACGCCCCCGCTTCTTCGAGCAGTGCAAGGGTTCCGTCGCCTTCTGCGAGGTCGTAATTTTCACCGCTCGTGAACACCCAGAGTCGCTGGTTGGGAATGGCCTTGCCCATTTCCATGTGCGAGCGAACCGCTGCTGCCGTGATGCGAAGTTCTTCCAAACTGGCTTGCGGGCAGCCGATGACCACCAAATCAACCGGCCCATCGGGCGCCAAATCCTCGTAGCGTTGCGCCAAATCCTCAGCGGTAAACACCAACTCGCCTTGCCACCCACCCTCCGGGGCTTGCACGGAGCCGTCGTCGTTCAGCGAAAGCGGAGGAGCTGCGGTGTGCCCTTCAGCCCAGAGCATGGCGCATCCGTAATTGGCGGCAGCGGCCGTGAGGGCTTTTTTGGAGGCAAACGACATCCACGACGGCAAACCCGTGATGTACGGCATCGGACCATACGGTGTTTCCCAATCTGGACGCACCTGCTTCCCAATCCAGTCGCCCAACACCGACCAGTCGGCCAGGTGCACCAATTCGCAGTCAACATGAACGCGAATGTTGGGGACGCGGTTCGCTTCCAAATGCAACCCCCAGCGGGGAGCAAAGCCGGTGAGCGCCGTTGCGAGGGCTGAAAGACCGGATTCGCGGTTCGTGATGAGGGACGTCCACGTGTTGGAGAAGCAAACGGCGTTGGATTCCGCCCAAGAGGCCAAACCGTTCTCCTCCTCGATGCCCCGGTCGTACGGCGTGCAGGACAGGGTCGCATCGATGCCCAACCGTTCGTAGGCATGGATGATCTCAAATTGTTGTTCGAGGAAATCAGGCCACTGGATGTCCATTTCCTCCATTTTTTCCCGGTCACAACCGGCCGAATTGAGGGTGGTGGGGATGGCCACGTGCCCGTCTGCATCGGCGGAAAGGTCGCTGAGGAAACGACGCAGCCCGTGGCCTCCGGTGATCACCGAAACACCGGAAACGTGGGCGTTGGTCACGTCCACATAGCCCTCAGCGTTCGTGGTTTCCGCGAGGTCCAAGACCAAGCGTGCGGCCTTTTGCCGTGTCTTTCCTTCCTCGCCGTTCAGTTGACGCATCAACCGTTCGGGCGTGTCCATGACCTTTCCACCCGTTGAAACTTCATCAAGTCACCCCTCGCCGTTGACGCACGACCGTGATAATAACCGGCGGTAGTTTAAGGAGCATTGAGGTGCTTGTCTCCGTTCATGCCCACAGACACGGCAAACAGCGAGGAAAACCTCCACCTCAACGAGGCGGAGAGAGAAGATACGCAACGGTCTGCATCGCCTCGTCAACAGCGTCGCTGGCTCACCGTCGTTCAGGTGATGGCCCTCATCGTTGCCTTGACACTGGCCCTCTACAACAACGCCCTGATCGAGCAGGTTGACACCACCTCCACCGAGGCACCGGCCCTGTTGGTCAGCAGCGAGGGGTTCGAGGGCGTGCCGCCCTGCAACGAAGGCGGCGTTCGCCTTCACACCGGCCTGGACCTCAACGCCAACAACATCTTGGATGCCACGGAGACCCAAGCCACGACGGTGTTGTGCAACGGTTTGCGAGGGCTCTCTGGGCCGCAAGGTCAACCCGGGACCAGCGGACAAGACGCCTTTCTGCAACTGCTCGAACACGAGGTGCTTCCTCTCGGCCATGAAACCTGCCCGACGGGCGGTACCGCGATGCACAGCGGTTTGGACCTGAACGGCAACGGCACCCTTGAGGAGGACGAAGCCACCTCAAGCGTGGTGGTGTGCAACGGTTCGGTAGGGACCAACGGATTCAACGGTCTTGACGGAATGGACGGCGTGAACGGGACGACAGGCCATTCTGCTTTGGTCGACAAAGTGCCTGCCCCAACCTACCTCTGTCTGGACGGGTTCCTCGTTCGCTTTGGCGTGGACGACGGGCAGGGAACCGCCGTGGCCGGAAACGGCCTGCTCGAGGACGAAGAGGTTCACGAAACCCTCAACTTCTGTTTCGAGCCCTTGCGCTCCGAACGGATCACGGATGTTTTTGAGAATGCTGGGAACTCCATGAACGAAGGGTGCGATGCGGCGGTATGGAGCGAAAACCACCTCGGCCTGTTGCTGGCCGCCAACGACGGCACCAACGGATGCGAACTCTACCGCTACAGCCCGTTGACAAACGCCACGACCATGGTCACTGACCTCCACCCCAACGGGGACGGTATGCCTGGGAAGGACCTCGGATTCCTTCTCGTTGAGCAAACCAACCTCGTGCTGTTTGATGCCACGGACGGAGTGAACGGACGCCAACTCTGGGTCACCGATGGCAGCGAAGCAGGTACACGGGTTCTCGGGCAGATCGAGCTTGCTCCACCGGTGCCATGGTTCGAGGGCTACCTGTTTTTCTCACCCAGCGCTGACTGGTTGTGGACCAACGGCAGCGATTTGCGCGCTTGGCACGAACACCCTGCGTGGAACGCGTCCACCCAAACAGCCGCACAGGCCCTCCTTGCACCACTCTCCCAACCCGGGCAAGCATGGATGGTCGGCACCGAACACGGGCTGTGGTTCACGGCCTCGGATGCGACCGGTGACGTGGAACCCTACCGCTTGGCCAACGACGGCTCCCTGCAGACATGGGATGTCAACCCTGTGGGGTCCATCCAACTCACCGATGCCTTGGCAGACGGTGAGGACCTCATTGCCGTGGCCATGCGTGGAACGGCCAAACAACTGCTTCATCTGTCGACCAACGGGAGCGTGAACTGGTTAACGGCCATCGCACCTTCCACGGGCGACACCCACCTCGGTGAGGGAATGGGGTTGCACAGAATTGGTGACAACCTGGTGTACGACGCAGTCGTTTCGGCCAACGAAGCACGCCTCTGGACGACCAACCTCGCCAACGGTATCACGGTTCAACTCAGCGCAGAACTGCTGGCTCCCGGCGCCCAAGTAGGGGTGGCCAACACGGGAGATCGATTGCTGTTCGACTGCATCACGGTCTCACGTGGTACGGAGGTGTGCGTGACCGATGCAACACCGTTGGGCACCAAGGTGCTTCACGACCTCACGCCGGGCGTGGTGTCTTCGGACATTCGTGGCTTGGTGGCCATCGAAGACGGGTTCGCTTTCATGAGCGACGGGGTCGTTGAAGGCACACCTGTCGGCGTCTCGCTTTGGGTGATTGAGGGTGAAGCCATGCGGTTGGCGCTGAACCCTTGGCCGGGCAGCAGCAACTCCTCAGGGGCCGTGACCTACGGCAACTTGGTCGTTGGACCCTCCCAACTCTACTTCATCGCGAACGACGGCTCAAGCGGACACGAATGGTTCAGGTGGAGTCACGGTGAACTGTCGGACGACTGGATCGTCATTGCCCGGTGATGGGAACAACATCGTCGCGACCGAAACAATACGGGCACGACTCGCCGATGACATAGGTCGAAGCGTTTTGTTCCTCTGCCGACAGGGGTTGACGACAGGCAAAACACACCACTGCCTCGGTCTCGTTGAGGGATGGGTCAACCGCCACACGTTGGTCAAAGACAAAACAATCGCCGTTCCAGTGGTCACCTCCAACCTCCTCAAAGTAGCCCAACACGCCACCTTTGAGTTGTTTGACGTTGGTGAACCCCGCTTCCATCATGATGGCGCTCGCTTTTTCACAGCGAATGCCACCGGTGCAGAACATCACCACCGGTTCTTCCTTCATCGACGAAGGGAGCTTCTTGATGGCCTCGGGAAACGCTCGAAAGGTGCGGATGTCAAGGTCGATGGCGTTCTCGAAGGTTCCAACCCTCAACTCGTAATCGTTGCGCGTGTCCAACACGTGCACAACTTCACCGCTGTCGAGCATGGCCTTGAAGGCCGAGGGTTCAATCTCTTCACCGGTGAATTCAGCCGGGCGAATGTGGTCCAACCCGACGGAAATGATCTCCTTTTTTTTACGGACATTCATGCGGTTGAACGGTTGGTAGTCGGTGTAGGATACCTTCAGCGGGATGCCCTGGAAGCGTCCATCCTTTTCCAAATGAGCAACGAAGGCATCAATGGCTGGTTGGGGGCCGGCCAGAAAGAAATTGATGCCTTCGGGAGCCAACAACACCGTGCCTTTGAGCCCTAAATCGGTGCACACACTTCGCAACACGGCCTGCAAGGCATCACGGTCGTCGAGGTCAACGAACCGGTACCCGGCGATGTTGGTGATGGAGCCCGTCACGCTTTTTCCTGCGGCCACTCGCATTTGAGCGCATCGCCCTCAAGCAGCGCCGCGCCAATCGTGACGTGAGGCCAGCGGCCGTCGCCAGCCCTGCCCGAAAGCGCGGGGAGACACCCGAGGAGCAGGTGCCATTTGCCAACGCTTGTGCTCGTTACGCTCAAGGCGCATCAGCACGTCCATCACCAAGGCTTCATCGAGGCCTGATGCCACCATTTCATCGGCGTTCAGCCCTCCTTCAATATGGGCTTGCAACACCGCATCCAAGACCTCGTAGGGCGGCAGTGTGTCCTCGTCCTTCTGGTCAGGTGCCAGTTCCGCCGAGGGAGGCTTGGTCATCGTTGATGCCGAGACAGGGGGGGTCTTTCCTTGCGCTTCTGCACGCTGATTAAACCGTTGAGCCATGGCGTACACGTCCATCTTGTAGACGTCACCGAGGGGCGCATAGCCTCCTGCCATGTCACCGTACAGGGTGCAATACCCCTGGGCGATTTCGGACTTGTTCCCCGTCGAGATGGCCATGCTGGTGTTGGCATTGGCATATCCCATCACGACGATGGCTCGCAAGCGAGCCTGCAGGTTCTCACCGGCAACGGCGTGGCCTTCACGCAGCACGTTGCCGAGCGTCGCTTCCACACTGCTGTGCATGTCGTCGATGCGATGTTCTTCGTAGCGCAACCCGAGGGCGTGCGCCGTATGGGCTGCATCGTCAATGGAATGCTGAGAGGAAAAGCGGCTCGGCATGGCCAAGCCGGTGACGTGTTCGGGTCCAAGTGCTGCCGCTGCGACACAGGCGGCAACGGCCGAGTCAATGCCGCCCGACAACCCCAACACGATGGAATGGATGTTCGATTTACGGCAATAATCGGCCAGTCCGGTCACCACAGCGTCGGTGAGTTCATCCAGACGATCAACCGAATCATGGCCTGATTCATGGGGTGCGAGCACCATCATTTCACCGGCGCCGATGGAGAGGACGTCAGCCTCGTTGCTGGCAACCCACCGGCAAGCATCCGGCTGGTCAAGGTCAACCAGCAACACCCCCTCCTGCCACGAGGGGGCAATCACCGCTCTTCCGTCCGGCCACGCGACCAAACTTCGCCCGTCAAACAGCAAATCGTCGTTGCCACCAACCTGATTGGCCAGCAAAAATGGATGACCCAAAACACGGGCTGCATGGCGTGCGACCGCCAAGCGGGTGGTGAATTTCTCGCTGTGGAAAGGCGAGGCTGAGAGGTTGACGGTGGCGTCGATGTGAACGCCTTGACGGCACCACTCGGCGATGTGTTCGATCGGGTCTTGGCCGTAGGAGGACGGAGTCATGCCCGCCGATTGCCAAGCATCTTCGCACACCGTCACGCCCAACGTTAGCGGCCCCACGGAACGAGCGAGCCCTGAACGGTTCTTTGGCGCAAAGTAACGCGCCTCGTCAAACACATCGTAGGTTGGGAGCAATTGCTTTTCTGCCACGATTCGAGCGTGGTGGTTCCCGGTCACGGTGGTGAATTCCGGCCCACAACGAACCACACCGTTGGTGGGCAACGAGCGAGGCTCCTCTGCAGGCAAGGGTGTGCCAACCAAGAGAGGGATAGCGGATTGAACGCCCAAGGCCGTCACCATGGAACGTTGAACAAAATCGTGCTCGAGCAGCAAGTCTCGCGGAGGATACCCGCACACGGCCAATTCGGTGGACACGCCAACGTCTGCACCGTGTTCAACGGCTTGCTCAGCCAGCCGGCTCAACCGTTCAGCATTGTTCTGCAAATCACCGACCGTGGGGTCGAGTTGGAGAAGGGCAACGGTGCTCATCGCAGTTCACTCTCGACAACCTCAAGGATGCTTTACGATCTCACCGTTGGCGTCCTTGTACCACCACTCGTTGGTAGCCTTGTCGTGGTACCACCAGTAACCGTCAGCACCCATGACCCAATCCGTTTCTTCGGTCGTTGATGCCTTGGCGGCGGCAGCCGAAGCACCGGCGCTTTCTGCAGCCGTTTCTGCCGCAACACCGGCAGCCAAATCGAGGTCGTCGTCGTCATCGAGTTCAGAAGAATACTCGTCCCAATCGTAACCAATCTTGGAGCCTTGGTTGACCGTCATGCGCTTCATCCATGCGAGCAGCATGAACACCACGGCCAGCAACAGCACGGCGGTGATGCTGCCGATGAGCGGGTTGACATCACCGAACACCTTCTGTGAAAACGAGGGTTCCTCGGCGATTCGGACATCGACGGTTGGCCCACTGGAGGTCTGACCGTTGTCGAGGGTCGCCTCAACCCACTGCAAGCCGGCATCGGTTGGAGTCCAATCAATGGAAACCAAGCCCACGCTTCCGGCCTCTGCATCGACCGATGTTCGGTAAACGACCACGCGTTCACCGTCCATGTTCACCGACTCAAAGACCACGCCGATGGAACCCGCCAGCGTCCCCGTGTTCTCCACTTCAAGTTGAATCGAGGTGGTGTCGCCCACGTCCATTAGCAAACGGGAGTAGGTCATGGAGGAGGGCGTCAGTTCGAATTTGGGTTGAAGCCATTCCATGTTCCACGTGGCGATGTAGAGATTGGTGGTTTCTCCGTTCAAACCGGTCACGTCATTGCCTGCGAGGTCACGGCCCTCAATGGCAATCTTCACCACCATGCGGTCGATGAGCATCTCATCGGTGATTTCACTCAAGTTCATGTCGGCATAGACTTCGAGCTGCAACCCGTCAAGTTCCTCGCCTTTGAGCGTGAGGGGTTCACGTCCGGACCGAATCATGTCCCCGGTTTCATAATCCTCAACCAACCAGACCAGTTCGAGCGACTGAACATCCAATCCACCCAATTCCTTGAGGGTGACCCGGACTTCGTGGTTTTCACCGCCGAGGACGGCCTGCGGGCGAGGAGAGAGAACTTCCATCGGAGCAGGACCGGTGCCGTCGACCACAATCCATCGCACGGAGGTTTCCTTGTCCGTCAAATCAACCCCTTGCCCCTCCAGGCAAGCAACTTCCCACGTCAACGGCAACGAGCCTGAACTGACCGGTGCTTGAACGGGGGTGGACCAAATGCCGTCAATGGCCGTTACCGAGTAGGTTTGGCCGGCAAACAAAACATCCACCTCACACGGGAAGGCAGGGACGGTGGAGGTTTCGCTGAACACCAATCCGCCAGAAATTTCCATCGGTGTTAACGGCGTCACCCTCGCCCCATCGCCGAGGAACGAGCCTCGGGTCAAGTGAAGATTGACGGTTTCTTCCGGAATCGCCAATCCTGCAGAGAAGCGCCACCGGTGTTCGGGGAACGCCCGGAGTTCTTCTTGGCCCGCTCGGTCCACCACGAGAATGGCGGGCTCTCGCCGGTTTTCGCCAAGGTCAGGCGTGTTCCAGCCAAACATCAATTCGATGTTGAGCACCATGTCCTTCTCGAACGGACCGGCCAATCCGTTGCTGCCCAGCATGGTGCATGAACGGATGATGAGGTGGCTGGAGGTGGTGGTGCAGTTGCCCGATTCAAAGGCCCATTCAATCGCCATGGTGTCGCTGCCTTGGTTGCTTG
>JALRLQ010000130.1 GCA_023254365.1 Candidatus Poseidonia sp.
CTGCGACGCATTGGACAGCATCATCCCCGACGACCCTGCAAAGCCCTACGATGTCGTGGACGTCATTTCAGAGGTGCTTGATGACGGTGGCTTCATGGAAGTTCAAGCAGAATGGGCACAAAACATCGTCGTTGGCTTTGGTCACCTTGGCGGCCACACCGTGGGCGTGGTGGCCAACCAACCGAAAGTGTTGGCAGGATGTTTGGACATCGACGCCAGCGATAAAGCAGCTCGATTTGTTCGGTTTTGCGATGCGTTCAACATCCCGCTGATCACCTTTGAAGATGTCCCTGGTTTCCTTCCAGGGACCAATCAGGAATGGGGTGGCATCATCCGTCACGGCGCAAAACTCCTCTACGCCTTTGCCGAAGCAACCGTTCCCAAGCTCACGGTCATTCTTCGCAAGGCCTATGGAGGCGCGTACGACGTGATGTCAAGCAAGCATATTCGCGGCGATTACAACGTCGCTTGGCCATCCGCTGAGCTCGCCGTTATGGGGGCCGACGGAGCAGTGGAGATCATCCACCGACGTCGTATCGCCCACGCACGTAATCCTGAACAGGAACGTGAGCGCTTGACCGAGGACTTCAAAGAAACCTTTGCCAATCCGTACAAGGCGGCGGCGATGGGTTATCTCGACGATGTCATCGAACCCAACCAAACTCGACAACGTCTGTGCAGGGCGCTTGAAATGCTCATCGACAAAGAAGAATTGCGTCCAGCACGAAAGCATGGGAACATACCGCTGTGAGGGATGAGCATGACGAACAAGGTATCCGAACCGATGATGGCAGCGATGGCTGCGGTCATTGCAGCCACGCTTGCCGAGGGCGACGACCCTTCTCTCATCGCTCGCCAATTGGGTGCTTCTTGGTCACAAGATCACCGTCGCCAGATGACGGGTCAACGGTCGTTGATGAACGCCCGCGCAGGGCGCTCTCCTTGGAGGTGAATGGATGACAGAGAAGCGAAAAGTAATCGTCAACGGAACCGAATATGAAGTCGAGTTGGAACTTGACGGGTCGGTTTGGAACGCCACCGTAGCAGGAGAGACCTTCGCCATCGAAATGCCCGATGTCGAAAGCGTATCCAAGCCAAAGCGTTCCGGTGGGCGCAAGAAGAAGAAATCTGGAACCGTTTCTGCAAACATTCCCGGCAAAGTCGTGACGGTTGAAGTGAGCGAAGGGCAACGGGTGAACGAAGGGCAAGTGATCTTGATTCTTGAAGCCATGAAAATGCAAAATGAAATCCAGGCTCCCGTCACTGGAACCGTGGTGACCGTTCATTGCAGCGAAGGTGAAGCCATCGAGGCCAACGTACCGTTGGTGGTGATTGAACCAGATGCAACCGACGATGAGGACTGATGTTTACCTAGGTTTGAGCAAGGGTTAATGTAGCGTCGGAGGTGATGGTTGCTTATGGACGAGAAACCTGTGTGCGACCTTCCGGGATGTGGTGAAGAGGGTACCATCGTTTCTCGCCTCTCGCCCGAGGGGTATCTTGTTGCTACCGGGAAAAAGGCCTACTCGTTTCGAGAAGCATACCGTCGGTTCCACTATTGTCAAACGCACCACGATGAGTTGATGGGAGGCGTTTGGTCTCGTGTCCGCCAACCCGACGACAAAGGGGATGGGCACGTGGCCCCAACCGCTATTTGAGCCCGTTCGGGGTAGGTGTGATATACTATCCAACATTGGTTTGGTCATGCGCCATGTTGCAGCCACAAAGCAAGCCAAAGCGAGCTCCCTCGTCTTGATGCTGGTCCTTGCCTCTCTTCTCGCTATGTTCACACCCGGCGTGCAAGCCGTTGGACCTAACCAAAACGACCTCAACAGTAGCGGTGATTTGCCCGACAACATGACGGTCAACATCACGAATTACATCTTCAGCAGCACCTACTCAGGAACGGGTGAACTCGATTGGGGGGACGATGATGACTTCATTCGAGTAGCTCTCACAAGCACCCAAGGCCTTGCCGCCACCCTCTCCTTCGCCAACAACACCACGTTTTCGAACGGAACCACGGTCTCCAATGATTTCGACCTGGCCTTTTACGACAGCTCGATGAACATGATGACGATGTCGTGGAACAGCAATCCTGAATCGGTCACGACCAACGGGAGCACCTCCGGTCACGGTGGCATGGTCTATGTTGGAATTTCGCGCTGGACCGGTTCGGGTGCTTGGACGTTGAACCTCTACAAATTCACGGTCAGCAGTACCGGTGGAAACGGAACGGGTGGGCCAGGCGGCGGGACCATCACAAACTGCACGGGCAACAACACCCTCGCTTCAGACATCTTGGAGCCCAACGACAGTACCGCCACGGCTTCACCCGCCAACATGTTGCCGTTAACCTGCACCGGGCTTTCGATCCATTCCACTTCGGACATTGATTTCTTCGAAGTCTACATGATTGCAGGAACCACTTACTACGCCAACATCACCTTCTTGCATGCCAACGGCGACATCGATGTCAGCTGGCAGACGTCTCTTGGTGGCTTCCTTGACAGCGGGGGTTCCGTCACCGACGATGAGACCATGCAGGTGACGGCCAGTGTCAATCAAACAACCTACATTGAAGTCTTCGGGTACAGCGGCGCTACCAACACCTATGGCATCGACATCACAACGGACAATCCCGGAGGAGGCCAAACCTTCGAAACGGTCACGGTCAACATGGTCAATACCTCGTTCTCGACCCTATCGTTCAGCGGTCTTACCAACGGCACGACCTATCAGTACAACCATTCGTACGGGCACGAGTACCTCGACGGGAATTTTACATGGAGCACCTCCGTCACAGGCAATTTCACGGCCAACGGCACGACACACGCCATGAACATCACCACCCAAGCAGCCTCTGGCGAGGGTGAGATGTACGTGATGGCCTCCTTGCTTTCGGCCACTGGAACCTACCTCCATGCAGACATCGATACCACCTACATCGAGTCGGTTGAAGCAGCCGTCACCTCGTCAACTTCGGGTGACATCAGCGTCACGAACCTCTCCACCTCAACCACGTACACCTTGGAATGGGTCACCCTTGATTACGACGAGTGGATGACCAATTATTCAGTCTCCAACGATGTCCATGCCGCCATCAACGCCTCCATGATCGACAGCGATTCCTGGAGCATTTCCAACACCGCCTCGGTGAGTTACCAAGTCAATTGGACGGGCCCGACCACAATGAACGACCATCTGTTCCTTGCCTACATCTATTTGCCTGGCACGGTTCCGGATTTGGACACCAACGAAAACCTCACTGGACTCCATTTTGATGAGTTCATTCCACAACTTCCCGCCCTTGTCCTGAATGGCTATTCGACCAGTTCAACGGCGAGCACCAACAACGTGCAAGCCAAGGGTGCCGATTTGGTGGTGGGCGACAGCTACCAGTACCAATATCGAGTGACCGATGCTTCCGGGGCCAACTTGGCCACGTCTTCCATGACCTCGTTTACCGCCACGGCGCAAAACATGAGCATCACCTCGTGGAGTTACACCACGCCCACCTCATCGGGCACCTACTGCGTCCACATCGACCTGTATTCCAACGTCTCGGTGCAGTTGATCGGCGACGACGATTGTTTCCAAATCACCATCGATGACGACAACGACGGCGTTGCGAACGAGGCCGACCAATGCCCGAACACCGCTATGGG
>JALRLQ010000131.1 GCA_023254365.1 Candidatus Poseidonia sp.
AACGAAGGCGGCATCACCCTCCAGACGACATTCACCGGGCCGGTGAGTTGGCCGAACAGCGCCTTGCGAAAATCAGCCGTGCTGCTGGAAAAAAGAACGGATGGCATGTGTTTGAATCCGTCCGTATCCCTGATACCGAACAGGGTGGTAAGCGAGAAATTGACCTCGTCATCGTTGGTGGAAACACCCTGTTGGTGGTCGAGCAGAAGCACTGGTCGGGTTCGTTTGAAATCAATGCAGAAGAAGAATTCATCCAGCACCGAAAAAACGGCACCACGCACAACCACAGCACCGTTAACCAACGCATCACCCGCAAGGCCCGCATGCTCGTTGAAATGCACAACGACCGCATCGGCAGGGACGGTGATGTCGACGTTCGCGTGGTGCTGGCCTTCACCAATCGCAACCTCGATTGGCCAGCCAACGTTTCGGAATTGGGCAGCATCGTGAAGGACGAGGGCGGATTCATCGCCCTGCTTGAGGAAGAACATCCCGGGGACCTGAACGCAGACCTGCATGAAACCGTTGCTGGCTTTGGGACGTGGGATGAGGTGCAACTGAACGGTGGTCTGATGTGCAAGGGCGATCTCTTGGACCTTGGTTTGGGGGATGAGGTTCACCAGTGGCAAGCGCCGCGCAACGATGGTTTGGTGGGCACCGTTGAACACAAGCAAGGGGTGTTCTCGCTGTTCGCCTCCAACCCGAGTTCAATCGAGTTGCGCCACGGGCAACAGCGGCTTCAAGCACGCCTTCCCTACGGTGCAAGCCTTCGCATGCACGTGGTGGGAAGAGATGCGCCCGAGGACATTCCATGGTCCACCATCGCAGCGGTGAACCTCTCGAAACCGCCTGCAAAGTCTTGAAATCCCTTGCCCGTGCCCTGCCGCCATGGCGGAAATGTGGATTGAAGCCATTGGTCTCCTCGCCGGTGCCTTGGGCATCGTCGCATGGATTCCACAAATCCGAGATGTCTGGGTGCACGAACGTCACGAAGGTATCTCGTTGACCACCTTTAGCGTGGTCACGGTAGCCTTGATGCTCTGGCTCATCTACGGTATTCTCGTTGAATCCCTTGCGATGATCGTGGCCAACGTGTTCACCCTGATCGTCATCCTTGCCGTGCTCATCGGCGTTCGACGCCTGCGGGCCCGTGAGGCCGGATCAGCGTCGTGATGCTCAGCAAACCGACTTGGTGGTCGAGATGATCACAGACCCGATCTTGTAAGGGTCGCCGTTCGATGCTGGTCGGCGGTCCTCAAGTCGACCCACCCAGCCGTCAGTAGGGACGGAAGCGGGGACACGGATGGAGGCTCCACGGTCGGACACACCGTACGAGAACTGGTCAATGGATTGGGTCTCGTGCAGACCGGTCAAACGCTCTTCATTGTGAGCGCCGTAGACCGCCATGTGCTTCTCGATGTTTCGGCCAAAGGCTTCACAGATGCTGTCGAAGAGTTCCTTGCCGCCCTTGTCGCGCATGGCGCCATTGGAGAAGTTGGCGTGCATTCCCGAGCCGTTCCAGTCACCCTTGATGGGTTTGGGGTGGTACTCGATGTAGTAGCCGTAGCTCTCGGTCAAGCGGTCAAGCATGTAGCGAGCAACCCAGAGTTCGTCGCCGGCTTGCTTGGCGCCTTTGGCGAAAATTTGGAACTCCCACTGGCCGCAGGCGACTTCCTGGTTGATGCCTTCAAAGTTCAGACCAGCCTCAAGGCAGAGGTCGGCGTGCTCCTCGACGAGGGCTCGGCCGTGGGTGTTCTTTCCTCCCACGGAACAGTAGTAGAGACCTTGTGGGCCGGGGTAGCCACCAACGGGGAAACCAAGAGGAAGTTGTGTGTCAACGTCCATGATGAAGTATTCCTGCTCAAATCCGAACCAGAAATCGTTGTCGTCATCGTCGATGGTGGCACGTCCGTTGCTGGGGTGAGGGGTCCCGTCAGGGTTCATGACTTCGCACATCACGAGCCAGCCGTTCACGCGCTGAGGGTCAGGGAAGATGTTCACGGGCTTCAACAGGCAGTCGGAGGAGCTGCCGTCGGCTTGCCTGGTGGACGATCCGTCAAACATCCACATGGGACATTCTTCAAGCGTGCCGCCAAAATCATCACGCACCATCGTTTTGCTGCGCATGTTTTGCGTGGGTTCGTAACCGTCAAGCCAGATGTATTCCAGTTTTGCTTTTTCAGACATGGGACTCGAATGCCTCGCTATGAGGGCGGTATATGAACCATACGCTCAATGAAATTGTATAAACGCTCATCAATTGATTAGTAAATAGCATAAGTTCTCTTCTTTTGTTCTAGACATGAGTGAAAAAAACGCGGTGGTTTTTGCATCTGAAAGACCTCCGCCTTGATTTTCGCGCAAATGCCCAAATCGCAGTTTTGTTGGGTGCACAGTCGATTTGGGTGGCGCCGGGGGAAATTACTGGTTGTTGGCAGCATCCTCGCCTTGAGGTGTCACGAGAACGGGGTGAAGTTCGCGGTCGATGACCGGGAGGGCCAATTCACCTGAATTGACCGTGATAGGGCAGGCATTGGCGCAGGCTGGAGGGAGGTAGTCCTCACCGGTTTGGGTCAGGACGATCTCAAGGCCGTGGCCCGCAGGCAGAAGAACATCCATGCCCTGGAATTCCATCAGCATCGTCACCGACGAGAAGGGGACGACCGTTTGGGCATCGTATCCGCCGGCATGATAGCGGATGTCCATCGTTGCATGACCAAAGCGAAGACCGGTTTGAGCGTCCCTCAGTTCGGCAAAGATCTGTCCTCCATCAAACGTGGGTGTGACCTCAAGGTGCAGCGTGGGAAGGCCGCTGATGTGGGTGTCGTGGTCCATGGAAAAGGCCGCACAAGCCACGCTCATGGTCGAGGTGCTGCCCACCGAGCCGCCCGAGAACGTGCAGTCTGCTGTGGCCCACGTCGCATCCTGGGGGGGCCATGTTTCTTCGATGCGCCACTGGCCGTCGTTGCGTTGGATTTGAGCATGGAGAGCCGGCTTCTCCCCGATGCCCTTGAGGTAATACTCCATCCACTCAAACAGGTCTTGGGCCCAATCCCACCGGGTCATGTTTTGAATCGCTTCACCACCGTAACCCGACGCCTGGTTGTTGTGTTTGGTCCACTGGTCGGGATAGTTGTGCTCCCATTGACCGAGCATTCCTCCCACCTCGTATCCGGCGTCGATGTAGGCTTGGTACCAATGGGTTCCCGGTGGGCCGCCAAACACCTGGTGCGGGTCCACGTTCCAGTCTTGCATCCCCTGTACCCAGTAGATGCTTCCATTGTACACGCCCAACGCTTTGTCGATGTGGCTTCGCTCATCGTAGTAGTTGTCCATGTAGGGGTCCAATTCACCCAGTCCATACCGCGTCGGGCCGGCGAGGAATCCTTCAACGACGTCGCCGCACATGTTGTCGAGATCGTCGCTATCGTAATCGAGAATGGAGCTGCCGTAGTTGGAGTGCATGACCTGACTGCGCGCCTCGGCGCTCCCGTTCTTGTACAGCAGGGGGCCGAGGGCCGTGGTGCCCGAAATGGGGACGATGGTCTTCAGGTACTCGCT
>JALRLQ010000132.1 GCA_023254365.1 Candidatus Poseidonia sp.
GATTCTGTGTTCCGCTTCGTCCCACCAACTCGCTTGAATCGCCTTCCATTCTTCTTTGGTGTATTGACAAAGGAAGTCCTCCGGCCTGCCCTGAGGCCAATGCTCGTTCCACCATTCAGCCCTGACCTGTTCGTGAATGTCCTGCTTGGCGTTCATCAGCCAAATCTGGGTGTCGTCAATGCAGAGGTGAATGAGGGTGGTCATCGCAAGGGCGAGGGACGAATGGTTGGGCTCAATGCAGAATTCTTCGTCAGCCGTGTGATTCGTGGCCCTGCCCCCCAAGTACGGAACATGGTCGGGCACGTACCACCACGCCCCAAGCGAATGACCCACCACGTGCATGCCGGCGTAGGCGACGCCTCCGTTTCCACCGTGAAGCCTCATCCACTGCCTCGGCCTGGTGCCTTCCTTGAGCATCTGCATGTGTTTGGCCATGTCCCCTGGCCTGGTCCAACACCTCAAATCAAGCGAGAGGTCGAACGCAAACGTCGTGCCGTGCGAGCCTTTCACCGTGATGGTGTAGCCGTCCACCGACACGCAGGGCGAATCGTGAATGAACTGCAGGAGATGCAACCAATGCGCCATCCTCGCTTTCTGGGCGTCATCCGCCTCGCTCAAGAACTGGATTTCATGGGGCATCGAGGTCAAACACAATTCCCAATCGGGCCATGTGTCCCACGGTGTGCCCTCCGCGATGTTGTGCTGGTTGTAGGCCTTGAAGATGCTGAGCAGGGCTTCGGTTTCGTCCAAATCCGCATCGTGGTCAATCAAGGTCTCGGGATGGGCGTAGCCGTTGGCCACGAACCATGCACCGTCATGGGTTCCAATTTCGTTCCTGGTTGTTTTTTTCATATCATCATGCTCCTTGTTGCGTTTTTGCACCGCCGTGCGTGGGTACCATTGGGACACCGGGAATCGAACCCGGATCGGAGGGTTCGCAACCCAACATGCTCTCCATTACACCATGCCCCATTGGTTGGGAACTGGCAGAGGTACCCGGATTCGAACCGGGGTCCAGGGATCCGAAGCCCCTGATGCTATCCGCTACACCATACCTCCATGCAGTTCCCGTGGGAACAGCGGTTGCACTCAAGGGGTCAACCGCTGACCAACACAAACCGTCGTCGAGATCATCGACGGCGATGACAGAGGGGCTGTTTGGCCACATTTTGCGAAATAAATGTGCAGCCCCTCATGTTGTTCCCTCGCTGGTAAATGTGCATTTGACATGACACCTATATAAATTCTTCCGCTAATTGTATAAGTTGTTGCCAACATGATTGAATGATGATGTGGTGAAGCACCGTCGTGTTGACGAAACGTTCGCCAAAACTAGGGCCATGACCCTATTTGAAGGATGCAAGGTTATAAGCAAAAGTTGGCGAGAAGAAGCCATGGCAACCCCAATGTCACCCCGAAACATGCTGCTGGTCGGAATCGTCCTGGTTCTGTTGAACGTCGCCGCCCTGGCCCCGCTGGCCACCGGTGCGGTGGAAGGTGCGGTCGAAGAGACCTTCGCCACCTTCACCAAAGACAACGCTTGCGCTGACGACGATTGCACCACCGCCGAAGACGACTGGGCCGTCTCCACGAGTTCCCGTGATTTCTACGGCTGGTCCATCACCAACGTTGACGACGTGATGGCCACCGGTGCGGCGCCCGCCTACGAAAAGGTCGGCCCCGTCACCTACGACATCACGACCACCAAGACCATCACGGGCTACGACGCAGCCACCGGCGAACTCACCTACAATTCCGTGAAGTCCTTCGCCTGCGCGGCTGACAGTGCCGTGCCCTGCGATACGGACGTCACCCAACTCAACATCGCCTTCCAGACCCAAGTGATTGGAGCCACGGGCATGGCGATCGGCGGCATCATGGACATGACCAAGGCCGCCTTCACCGCTGGCATGATTGGTAACGACTTGGAAAACATGGCACCTGCAGCTGTCACGGCTCAGGGCGTTGAAGACACACGCGCTTACATGGCAGCCACCTACACGGGCGGCGACGAAGACATGGCGAGCATGTTGTTGGCTTCTGCCTATTACGACGCTTGGGATGCCTACTTCGCTGAAAACAACTTGAGCGGCGCTAACAACATGATGGAAATGGGTGAAGAAATCACCTATACCATGGCCGTTGGTGGACCGACGGCTACCGCTGAGGAAGTGCATGCATTCGGCAACATCACCTATGCCCTCGACATGGCCATGATGCCGACCGGAGAGGATGTTTCCCTCACCAGCACGCTAGGCGTTCTTGCTTTCTCCGGACACTGTGATGCTTACGCTACTGCAAACTATACGGAGGTCATGGCGGATGCCGCCAACGGCTTTGCCAACGTGGGCACCATGCAACGTGCAAACATTTGGGGTTACATGGCCATGGCCAATGAAACCATGCCAGATATCAACACGACCATCGCAAGGGATTACGCCATGTGTTTCGGCATCGGCGGCAACTTCCTCCAAGCAGGAGGAAGCGATATGTCCTTCCTGGGTGGCAACCCGTTGTCCATCAACGCCACAGCCCGCGCTCAGGCACTCGGCTTGTCGTTCACCGATGATGACGATGCGACGGTCATGAACCTCTTGATGGCTGGGCACATGACCGACACGCCGACGGGCCTATTGGCAACCAACGCTGACGAAACCTCGTTTGGCGTGGCTAACTTCCTCGCCATGGACGCCGCCAGTGCCATGACCTCCTTCGGACTTTCTGCAACCCAATATGCTGAGGTCATGGGTTGGGCCGGTGGATGGTTCACCGACGCCACTTCGCTGCCCATGATCCTCTTGGGCGGCAGCGGCGAGATGACGGCTTCCTTGTTCGTCAACACCTCGTTTGGAGCGGAGGACCCGCTCAACGGTGGTTACCTCGACAACAGCCTGAACATGGGCGGTGCTTGGGTCCTGTTGGGCGGCAGCGAGAACGTTGACCTTGACCCTGCGCTCTCCGGCAACGCCCTCTACGGGCCGCTCGGTTTGACGACCAGCACCGGCTCGGCCATCTTCCTCTACGGTGAACTCTCGGGCATGACCCCACCCATTGACTTCACGACAATGGGGCCAGGCGCCCCCATGGCATGGAACGAGTCCACCATCGCCGCCCTGTACGGTGTGGACACCAACGCTGCGGCCGCCATGCGAGCCCTGATGATGGGCCCCATCTACGGGACCACCTCGGCTTCCTTTGTACCCGGTTACTTGATGTCGAACTTTGGCACGACGCCCTACCTGACCCAGTCCTTCAACAACTGGTTGCTTGGTTGGCACGACCCGGTCAACGCCTACCTCGCCACGGGCAACCCCATGGACATGAGCGTGGGTTGGATGTCGTTGGAGACCAACGAGACCTACTACGGTTCGAACGGTGTGGCCAACGGTGACGGCACAAACTACACCATCTGTACGGGCGAGGCCGGTGACTGCGACCAAGGCGAGACCCTCGCCGAAGACGGCTCCACCCAACTCTCCTGGCGCAACGACGCCATGATGGCCGCCACCTTCGGCCTCATCATGCCCGAATCCTTGGTCGGCACGACCGGGGGCTTCCT
>JALRLQ010000133.1 GCA_023254365.1 Candidatus Poseidonia sp.
CTCAGACTGACTGTCGCTACATTCAATCGATGAAAAATATTCATTCCAGCCAAAGTGATCCATGAGTTTTTGCGTGGGCGCTAATCTTTTATTGGTGGCTACCGCCATGGGTATATTTTTAGCGTGAAGTTGCTTTAAGACTTGAATGACATCAGGGTAGGGTTGGGTATGCTGGATCACCTGATCGTCATGCATTTTAATAAATAATTGAACAAATTCATCTAACGAGTCTTGATGTTCAGGACCGAGTATCTCTGAGGCTGTATCCCTTAAGGGTGGGCCGATGAGAATGTTTTTTGCATACTCAACTCTATTCGGTGCGAGTTGTTTAGTGATAGATTGAAAGCAATGGTAAATGGCTTGTTCAGAGTCAACCAAGGTTCCGTCAAAATCAAAGATGAAGGCTATGGTCAAACAGTGACCCACTGACTGTTTTGAATCGGGCACTTGGAACGAGTCCAATGAATGCTCTTCCAAGTGCCGTGCAATTGCATTGGCGACTTCGTTTGAGAGCCCGTACACATCCCTCAACAGCAATCGGGGGTCCTGCTCCCTACGCAGTGAAACCATGCAATGACCGATGAGGTCCAAGAGCGCTTGCGAGAGTTCACGGCTTCTGCTTCGTGCTTCACCCGACCATGAGGGAATTGTCGGCCGGTGGCCCGTCACACTGGTCACGTTGACTCGGGTCCCCTGGATATTGGTGACCCTGTAGGTTGAACCCCCGAGGAGGATGACATCACCGTTGCGAAGGTTGGAAACGAACGAACCGGAGAGCTTTCCGAGGATGGAGCCTTCTGCGTTGAACACCAAATAGGAGTTGTCCGGGGCGATGGTACCGATGTTGGTGTAGTAGATCATGCGAGAATAACCTCGCTTTCCAAAGATGTTTTCTTCCCAGTCCACCCAAATTCGACGCTCGTCTTCAAGCATGTCAAGGACTTCAATGAAATCATCGTACTCAAAATTGCGATACGACCAGGAATTCACAATGATCTCGAAGGCTTCGTCAATGTCCAGATCGTTGATGATCACCAAGCCAATGATGAACTGAGCCACGACGTCCAAACAATTCTGTGGGAAATCCAAACGGTCCATGTCACCGGTCTGAATGGCGGCTTGCAAGGCAGCCAATTCAAGCAAATCATCCACGCTTTGCGGTAGGAACCGAGCGCGAGGAATACCACCCACATGGTGGCCGGCACGACCGATACGTTGCAGGGCCGTGGCGATGTCTCCCGGGCTACCGACTTGAACGACCAAATCCACCGAACCGATGTCAATACCCATTTCCAGCGATGACGAGGTCACCACGGCTCTCAAATGGCCGTATTTGAGCTTCTTTTCAACATCCAGCCGGATGTTCTTGTCCATTGAACCGTGGTGGCCAGCAACCAAGTCGCCGAGGAACGGTCGAAGTTTTTGCACGATGGTTTCCGTCATCTTTCGCGTGTTGGCAAAGACCAACGTGGTCGTGTGTGCGCTGATGAGGTCGGCGATGGCTTCGATGTTGTATTCGAGCACCTTCATGACCGGCAAATCACTGAATTTCGGATGCGTGATGAGGATGTCCAGGTCCAATTCTCTCGACCCTGAAATTTTTGCAATGGAGACTTGCGTGACGTTGCCTCGTGCTTCTTGGTCGTCGCTGCTCACCAGGTATTCAGCAACGGTTTCAAGCGGTTCCATCGTTGCAGAAATACCGATTCGCTGCACGGGATTTTTGAGCAGGGAATCGAGCAGCGAAAGCGTCAATGAAAGATGAACACCTCGCTTGGTGGGCACCATTGAATGAAGTTCGTCGATGATCATGTACTCGACTTCACTCACAATGGGCTGAAACCGAGGGGAGGTGATGGCGATAGCGAGGCTTTCGGGTGTGGTGATCAAAATATGCGGTGGATTACGAAGCATCTTTTGCCGGTCAGATTGGGAGGTATCACCCGTGCGAAGCCCAACTCGAATGTCTTGAGCTCGGTCCGGCAAATAGCGTTCTTTGATTTCGGTGAGCGGACCGATGAGGTTTCGCTGAATGTCGTTCGCCAAGGCCTTGATCGGTGAAATGTACACCGCGTAGACCTTTTTCTCAAGTTTCTTGTCCAACGACAGGCGAACCAATTTATCGAGGACGCTCAAAAATGCCGTCAATGTTTTTCCAGAACCCGTTGGTGAACACAGGAGCAGATGCTGTTGGTCCATGATGGCGGGAATCGCCAATTTTTGGGGGCGTGTGAAATCTGGAAATTTATCTTGAAACCACTGACGCACAGGAGGGCAAAGTCGCTCAAACAATTCATTGGAATCCATGGGGGAATCCAAGTAAACGATTTCAGCCATTTTTTTTCTCACGCCCTATGGGTTGCGAGGGCAACAAGTTCGTTATAAAAGATTGTGCCTATTCGTTAAGCCCTCAAGGCCAGCGAGTGGGGCGTTTTTTCCATCGAAGCACCGGTGTTGTGTTGGGCTCATCGTTCTCCAACAGAAGCGGGGACTCAATGGCGTTGGGGGGTACTTGAACTTCAAACAGGGCATCGGTGGGACACGAACCAATACAAGAAAGACAACCCACACATCGATTTTCGACCACGACCACTGGTCGTTTCGGGTGGTGTCGGTCGGGTGGATTTTCGGCGAGCGGGAGCAGGGCTTCAAACGGACAGTGCAAAATGCAAAGATCGCAGCCGGTGCAATCGTCCTGCACGATGGCGACCATCGCCTGTCCCATGCAAGGAAGTTAAGCGCCCCGGATATAATGCTGTGTCTGCGAAATGAACCCGAACCACCTCGGACTCGGTGAAGTTCATAGAGGGCTCGCCTCAGCCAAGCAACGGAGGGAACCGCAATGACCGATGAAGGCCGACTCGACCGACTCAGCGGGATGCTGAAGCGACGGGGCTTTCTCCTTCCCGCCTTCGAAATCCACGGTGGTGCGAGTGGACTGTACGATTTTGGTCCCGTTGGCGGGCGAATGCGGTCTCGTATCAACCAGCTTTGGCTGAATCACTGGCTCCGTTTGGGCAACGTGGTGGAACTCTCCTGTCCGACCGTCACGCCGTATGCGGTGCTCGAAGCGAGCGGTCACGTCGGTGAGTTTTCTGATTTTATGACGCAGTGCAAGGAATGCGAGGAAGCAAGCCGTGCTGATACGCTGCTGGAAACCCATCATCCAAACCCGGATGCGCTCAAGCGTGACGAATTAGCTGCCCTGCTTCACGACATCAATCCCTCTTGCCCCTCGTGCGGTGGAGCGAATTGGGGGGATGTTTCTGCTCAGAATTTGATGTTCAACACAACCATTGGCGCAGGTGCTTCAGGACGAGCAGGGTTCTTGCGACCAGAAACGGCACAAGGGATGTTCACCTCCTTTGGTTCCTTGTTCCGCCATTTCCAAGAACGACTTCCGTTTGGTGCGATGCAAGTGGGCAAGGGGTACCGAAACGAAATCGCTCCGCGCCAAGGGATGATTCGCCTGCGTGAATTCAACATGGCGGAACTCGAGTACTTCATCGACCCCGAGG
>JALRLQ010000134.1 GCA_023254365.1 Candidatus Poseidonia sp.
TAGTAGGCGTAGCCAAAGTAGCCGATGGCGTATTCATCACCGGTCAAACCGTTGACGATTTGGTTGTCATCGGCCGAATTCTGGTAGCCTCGAGCGGAGTCAAAACCCTCTGAAACAGGGTCAGCATCAGCGAAGCAGTTCTTGCAGAACACCTGCTCACCGAAGTACTCGTAGGTTCCTGAATCGGAATCGGCACCCCAGAGTTTGATCTCTTGGTTGGGGCAGGCCGTGGAGTTGTGAAGGTCGCCCCACTCTCGAACACCGTCATCGTCGTTGTTCGGGGTGACCGAGGCCATGTCCAAGCCACCTTTTTCGTGGTTGGCCAGGTCCTCTTCGCTCCAGTCACTGAAAATCCAGCGGAGTTGGGCCATGGAGAGGCCACCCATGTCGGTAACGCACTGGTCTGCTGCGCCACCTTTCTTCATGACGACGGACAGACCGTCGATGGCCACCACGAGTTGGGTGACGGTGACGTCGGAGTTGGCGCAGGAGTAGGTGTAGCCATCGGAACCAACCGAGGCTTCGGAATCTTTCCAGCCACGGCTCATGTCACCGATGTTAACGCTGTCAGCGTCGGTGCTGCACACCTTTGAGGCGCCGGCACCGGAACCACCACCAGCAACCGTGACGGTGTAGTCAGCGTTGGCGGTGCTGTAGGCTTGACCCCAGGCGCTGGCCACGGGGAACACCGTGCTGCTTCCGGCGATGTTGATCGTTTTCTGTTCGGCTTCTTCCGTCTCTCCGTCGCCCAGACAACCGGCGAGCCCGGTGGTCATCAGAATCAGGATGATGGTCAGTGTTTTTGCGTGCTTTCCAAGGTTCATTGTATTCGCTCCTTAACCCTCCCAGCCTTGGGTTGGCCTTTGGATTCGCCCATACACTATATGGTCGCCACCATATATCTCTATAGTTCAATATAGATTATACCCGTGCCCTATCTAATCATGGGGAGAATGGAAGGAATGAGCGTGTCGTAGCATGAGCGAGGGGGACTATCGTAAACTCCAGTTAACGGGCGGCTCGACCATGATCGTGTCGCTCCCGAAAACCTGGGTCAACGAAAATCACCTGGTTAAAGGCGATGTGGTGAACATTGAAGAATTGACTTCGGGCGAACTCCGGATTTCTCCGCTGCAAGCCAGAAGCACCAAAACCAGCGTTCGCATTGATTGCTGTTCGCTCAACGTTGGGCTGGTTGATCTGCTCATCGGCGCCTACCTCTCCGGTACGGACACGATCGAAGTCACTTGCGAATCATCGATATCGCGTGAAGTCCGCAACGACATCCGAGATTTTCTTCGAGACACACGCGGGATGGAAATCGAAGAAGACTCTGGAAAAAAAATCCGCATCGTTTCCATTCTCAACCCATCAGAATTGCGCCTGCAGGTCTCCATCAATCGCATGTACATCCTGATTTCCAGTTTGGTGAACGATGCCTTTGAAGTCCTTCAGGGCGAGGGCGCCGAACTTCTTAGCGACATTCTGGATCGCGAGCGGCAAATCGATGCTCGGCGTTTTTTGGTTGAACGGCAAGTCGCGGCCGCCTTGAAAAATCCAATCGTTGAGAAGAAACTCAAACTCAATCGCTTCACGGCGGTGGAACACGCCAACATTGCTCGGGTCCTCGAGCGAATGGGCGACCATGCATCGCGATTAGCATCCCTTGTTCGCGAACATTCGCATTTGGTACAATCCAACACGACGGTTTTGCCGTTGAAGGCCATTCCAACATGGTCTCAAGCCCTCAAGACCTTGGTACACAACATGTACACCAAGGACGTCAACATCATCCACGAAGCGAAAAGAACCCTCGTTGCCCTCATCATGGAGATTGAAGAATCGGAAAGCGCCTTGTGGACGGGGCGGAAATCCTCCGAACGTCTGTTTTCAGAGTTTCAAATTTCGGAATCAATTCGAAGAATCTGCGCGTACGGCATCAACTTCGCTGAAGCCTTGCTCAACATGCTGATGCACGAGCGATTGGAATCTGTTTGAGGTGAGACATCATGGAACCGATGGGCCGCCTTGAGAAGAAATACGGGCCAACGAAACCGACCTACTTCAACGCAAGAAACATCCTTTTTTTCACCAGTTTGTCGGTGATTCTCATCACCCTCGGCATCATTCAAACCTTGTTGTTTGAAGCGATGTCATTTTTTTCTCAGGTCGCCGACGGGCGAGGTTGGTTCACGTTCGAGGTGGACATGGCAGGCCTTTTTTCTACAGGCGGGTTATCGCTCATCGTCTTGCTCTTGGCCGTCATGGGTGAATACGTCCTCCAGTTACGCCACGACCTGCTCGAGCGCGCCCCCAAATCGTTTCTGCTCCCATCAAAAATCATTCAAAACGCAACGCTTGTGCTCCCGGTTTTGGTGTTGCTCATTTCCGGCTCGTTTGTGCTCGGACTGGCACTTTTCGGTCTTGTTTTCGTTTGGCGACGGACTGGAAAGACCTCCCTCTTGCTTTCCGGTCAATCGCAAACAGCTTCTGACCGGTCGGTTCTGTACTTCCTTGGCCTTTCTTCACTTGCGGTTCTGTTTTTCTCGGTGACCAACAACCACGGCGGCGCCTTTGGCGAGTTCTTTTTCCAAACCCAATGGACGCCAACGGGAGCTTGTGCCGACCGACGAGCGCTTTGCGACAACATGGCGTTTGGGGTCAACAGTCTCCTGCTCACCACCCTTCAGGTGGCCTTTGGGGCTCTCCTCATCGCAGTACCGCTCGGTGTGGGATGCGCGATTTATCTCAGCGAGTATGCTTCGCCACGCTTGGTGGCCGTGGTCAAACCAACGCTCGAGCTGTTGGCCGGTGTTCCTTCAGTTGTCTACGGGTTTTTCGCCTTCATTTACATCGGCCCTCTGGTCGTTGAAGTTGGCGATTACGCGTTCGCGCGGGGGTGGATTGACGCACCGCCCAACGTGCTGAACCCCATCAACGGGGCCATCGTGGTGGGCGTCATGATCCTCCCGTTGGTCGCATCAATGTCCGAAGATGCGTTGCGTGCCGTGCCGAACGAACTTCGCGAGGGTTCCTTGGCCCTCGGAGCGACGAAGATCGAAACCACGTTCAACGTGATGATCCAAGCCTCCCTTTCCGGAATTATCGCCAGCATCATCTTGGCTCTGTCTCGTGCTGTGGGCGAAACCATGGCCGTGACCTTGGCCGTGGGCACCGTAGCCGTCTACACCTCCAACATGTTCTTGCCGGCCCAAACGATGACCGCATACATCGCCCAACGCGTCGGTGGTGACCTGCCCTTTGGCGAGATTGGTTATTTGACCATCTTCGCCGTCGGCCTCTATCTTTTCGTCATCACGCTGTGTTTGAATTTGCTCGGCAACAAGGTCTTGTCGGCCTATCGGGAGGCGTACTGATGAAGAAAGACATCGACCTCCTCAAGAAGCGAAATCGCACTCGGCGTGACCTGATGGAACGCGCCGGCTCCACCGGGCTTGCCCTCTCTGGCTTGATCGGCCTGTTGTTTTTGACCGTCC
>JALRLQ010000135.1 GCA_023254365.1 Candidatus Poseidonia sp.
GGTTGCCGCTGGTGCTCTCTTGTCCCGACCCAGCCTTGATGCTCAAAGAATGCAAGGCACTGGCCAACGATTCCATCGATGCTTGGGTCCACGCGGCCGCCGTTCTTGACTATGTGGTCGAAAACCCCGCAGAAGGCAAATTGGCCAGCCAACAAGGCCCGCTGAGCGTCCCGTTGGTCGAGAGCCCGAAACACATCATGGAACTCAAAGACGCGTGCTCGCAGGCGGTGCGCATCGGCTTCAAGTTGGAATCGGGCATCAAACAAACCGACCTCATTCACAGGGCGGTCGCCCAAGTCCAACGAGCAGGCATGACCGCTGTGGTCGCCAACCGACTCGAAGATTTGGGACAAGCTGGAAAACCTCGCGGATATCTGGTCGACCAGCAAGGTGCCCACTTCGTCCTTGAGACAGCCGCCGATCTCAACGAAGCCGTTCGCACGCTCATCGAGCGTGGCTTGGAGGCATGAACGTGCGCCGGTTCGCCGTGATGGGCCATCGAGCCATGTCCAAAGGCAAACTTCCCCTCAACGACTTGGCCGGCGGCGCGGGGCGTATGGACGTCCTCATTCGAGCCATCATGGCATCCCTGCTCACGAGCCACGGGCTTCGCAACGACACCGAAGTCATCGTGCACCTGATGGGTGGGCCCGGGCCTGCTCGACGAATCCGTTTTGACGGTTCAACCCTCAAAGGATTGCATGCAGAAGAGCGTTCTATAGCCGGAACCATTGGAAAAGTCATCGCCCTTCCACTTCCACCCATCGGGCGATGGGAGGAGGTCACCGTGGGCCTCAGCCACAGCGGAGGAGGGTTGGAACAAACGTTACGAGAATGGAAAGAAGGCGTTGTGGTCATGTTGGACGCTCATGCCCCTCGCCTCTGGGAGCCTTCTGCGACGCTACCGCAAACCAGTTCGCCAAACGAGCAGCCTCTTTGCTTCGTGTTGAGCGACGACCAACCGCTTGGCCCGATTGAGGACGAACGCGTTCTTTCCAGGTCCCTTGGAGAAGGGTGGTTGCAAGGCCACATGGCCATCGGCATCGTGCATTTTCTGCTCGATGAAGGCGTCAAGCTCAATCTTGAATGAGCCAGCGTGGCCAACCGTCAACGGTGTCCTCAAGGCCGTGTGCCAGAAGATCTTCGTCAAGCGCAAAGGGATGACTTTGAGGCCACACCGCCAAGCACGAGAGGCTGGATGACCCCGCTTCAACGGCATCACAGTCACCCAATTCGATGGGTGAATGGTCAACAGATGCCCCACCAATGGTAAAGGTCGCCGTCTCGCCGTCGCCTTCTTCAGTGAACTGAACGGCGTTGCGGTACCAGCGAATGCCCAATCTGGTGGTTTGCCACGAACCGTCCCAGTTGGGTGGTGTGTTGACGTTCAACATGACGTCACCGTTCGAAAAGGCTCGCAGAAGTGCCTCTTGCGGGTCTTCGAGCCAGCGGTCATCGTTGTTCGGGGTTGGCCATGAGGTGAAGTAGCCCGTATCCATTTGGCCGCGTGGACGACCGAGGTTCGCAGCCTTCACGGGGAGAACGGCCGTTGCTCGCTCAACCGCCTCAAGCGTGGCAGCAACGGCGTGGTCCATGCCCTCGGCGTCAAACGAGGTGAAGGATGCAGCGAGGGCAGGTACGCCGTAGAGCCCTGCCTCTCGTGCAGCGCCCATGGTGCCGCTGTGGTACGCATCTTGGGACAGGTTGGGGCCCAGATTCACACCCGAAACCACCAGTTGTGGATGCACGCCGGGAACCAATCGGTTGAGTCCTCCATCAAGGGCGACGATCATCGTGTCGCAGGGTGTTCCGTCCAATTCAAACAAATGAATCGGGCATTGGTGTTCGTGAAGACCCCACTGAGCGACCAAATCCTGCCGTGAGCGAAAGTGCATCGGCGTCATCAGATTGATGCGCATGCCGGTCGCTGAATGGTTGGAGGAAGGCGCCAAAACCACCACAGGATAGCCTGCTTGGTGCAACGCTATGACCAAGCGCTGGAAACCCTCAGCTTCAATGCCGTCGTCATTGGTTAGCAAGAGCCACCCGCGTTGCGACGTCATGTTCCTCACTCCGTGGTCAAGCCATCTCGTTTTGATTGTTCGCTTTGTTCTTGCTTTCCTGTTCGGACGCCACCACGACCGTGATGAGACCGACCATCAAAACCGCTCCGCCCAACCATGTCCACTGCCCGGGTACGCCCGAACCAAAGAACAACCAGCCGATGATGGAGCCCAGCACCGGCTCGAGGGTGACGGAGACCGAGACCACAAGCGGGGAGATGTAGCGCAAACAGGTGTTTAGACCGGTGTGGCCAAGCAGCCCTGCGACCAACGCCAGCAGCAGAAACCAGCCAAACAAACTTGACGTGGCCCAACCGAAAGCGCCGAATTCGGCATAACCGTCCTCCATCATCCACGATGCGGGCAGCAACAGCAACGAGGCGACCAGGGTCACGGGGAAGGCGTAGAGGAAGATGGGCATCCACGTTCGCAGGATGCGGCCCACAACGATGTAGCCAACCACAAACACTGCACCACTGAAAGCCAAGGCATCGCCGAGAACCGTGACGGTTTGATCGCCCTGCGTGGAACCTGCGTCCAACAGGGTGATGCCTGCCCCCAAGAAACAAACGAGCGCACCCAAGGTTTCCTTTCGACGCGGCGAGCGAACGTGTTCATACAGGGGGGCAAGAAGGGCCATGCCAACAACGATGACCAGCGGATGGGCGGTGACGAACAGCAGAGAGTGGGTGAGCGTGGTCTCGTCAAGACTGGCGACCCAGGTTCCGAAATGAGCAGCCAAGGCCACACCACTGCCCAGCAGCAGAGCCCATGTGCGCCTCGAGAAGAACTGGCCCCTGACCTCCGATTCGATGGAACGCCACTGATACAGGAACAGCGGGAGGAGTACCAGAGAGGTCAATTGAAGGCGCCACGATGCACGCAGCAACGGCGGGATAACATCGACGTGCTGAAACAACGCCCCAGCGCTGGAAACGCCGATGACCGCTGCTGCAAGCAATCCCCAAACCCAGCGAGGCGTGGGGATGGTGGACATTCGGTTCACGCTCAAGCCTTGGTCGTCTTTGATTCGCCACCGATGACGCCAGCACGCTTGAACAGGTAGTAAATGGCTGCACCCACCACGACGTTGATGAGAATCAGGCTGGCCATACGAATGCCATACCAAGCATTGGAGTTGGGGAAGTCTTCAACGCCCATGATCGTGGCAGGCAACCCATCATCGTCGTACCACAGCGAATCGACGAAGGAGAGGATGCTCGATTCCGTACCAAAGAAGGCTTCACCGGTGAGCAAACCAGCAGCGACCATGAAGGTGCTAAGCAGGATGAGAGCTCGCTGTTTCTCGGCCACCGTTGTGCCTTCCTTCTCCTTGAGGGCATCAATGCGGGGTTGGAGTTTCTTGTCCTCCCAGCGGTCACGAGCCACACCACCGATGAGCATCGGCAAGG
>JALRLQ010000136.1 GCA_023254365.1 Candidatus Poseidonia sp.
ATAGTCTTGCAAGCTCAACGTAGTATTCCGAACCTTGAACTGACCAATCAGAGGACAAATGCACAAACCCACTGATTCGAGTTAGCCCAATCAAAGGGCTTGCAGTGGGTCTTGTCAGACGCTACGGTCTTCTTAGGCTTTCTGTGGCTCGGTTTCTGCACCCTCGCTGGAAAAGTTCCGAGTGACGATTAACCCCAGAAGCGCCCCCAGTGGAGCGACCATCATCGAAAAGAACAGCACCGGGAAGGAGACGTAGATGGGTTGACCCGTGGCGACCAGTCGCTGCCAGGTCCAGCGACCGACGAAGAGGTCGAAGGCGAGGTAGTGCAGCCAACCGATGAGGATGACTTCCCGTTCGGAAAACATGTCCACCACGATCTCGGGCGTGGGCATGTCGCTGGCAAGAAGGAGGAGGATGTCCGCGAGGTTGGGAAGGACGGCTAAGGTGTAGGCCACGGCCAACGGTGCAAGATAGACCCATTCGTTGCGCATGAGGGCGGCCGTGCGTTCGTGGGTGGGGGCAAACCACATCATCAGCCAAAAGGGGAGAATGTAGAGGCTGGAGAACCAAAAGAGGGCATCAATGAAGGCGACCATGTCAAGGTCCACCCGTCTCCATGATGTTCAAGGCTTCTGCCAAGACGGTGCCGTTGGCCCAGTATGTCTTGGAGGTCCAAACGAGCCGGCCACCGTCATCAAGCACCTGCAAGGTTGGCGTGACCGGTTGTTGGAAGGCCCGGTAGAGGTCAACATCGGTCATCCTCCCCGTGTCGGCGTCGATGACCTTGGTGGACTCAGCGGGGAGCAGAAGCGGCCAAGGGGTGTAGTGCGAGGCGTCCTCAGCCCCGTAGCGTTCTGCCACGGAATCAGCCGACTCAAAGGCGGCGTAGCGATGAACAGAAATCACGTTGGTCGTGTTGGAAATGTTGCCCGTTTCCATCTCCTGTTTGATCATCTCCGTCCAGTCGTGGCAACCGCTGCAACCGGCAGCCACCCACAACAACAGCACAGGTCCGTCGAAGCTGGAGCGCAGGTCGTGCTGCTGCCCGAGGTCAACATCCCGCCCAAACGTTGGGGCTGAGAACGATAGGGCTTCAGGAACGGGTGTGAGGGTGGCCTTCTCCTCCTCTTCGATGATGATGCTGTCCATGGGTGCGGTGCAACCTGCCAGCATGGTCAACGCTACACAGAGCACGATGAACCGTTCCAACATGGAAACCAATGCGTTGGGTCAGTATTTGAACGCCTGTTCCTACCAACCGAAGTTGACCACCCAGTAGACGGCGTCCCACCACGTGCATTGGATGGACAGCATCACGCTTCCAGCCACCACGGTTCGTGCTGAGGTCAAGCGGTCTCTGGCTTCCCACACCAGCACGCCAAAACCCACGGAGGCCAACCCAGCAATCCACAGGACGCCAATGACAAGCAGCATGCCCGTGGTGCTGGGGGATTCGATGTACAGGCGGGTGAGGTCAATCCAAACCAACGAGGCGATCAAAAACGCCGCATAGAGGGCGAACAAGCGCTCCACGCCTTTCCCGTCGTTGTTGGCCCAGGGCCAGTGCAGACCGGCCACCTCTTCTTCACTCCAACCGACAAAGAAGCGATACCACATCAACAGGTACCCAGCGGCAGCCACAAACATCCACGGTACGATGAACGATTGCATGCCGGTTGGCACCTCGCCCCAATAGACCAAGGGGTCCTCAACAGCACCCACGCCACGCCAGTACGATGCCAAGATGAGCGGCCCTACCAGCGTGGTGAACCAAAACACGGTTGAACGCTTCATTCGCTCTCACCCAGGGCGTTGGCGGCGTTTCGCTTGAGGAACGGCGAGTACAACGCCGGAAGGATGAGCAGACTGGAGAGCAGGGCCAAGGTGATGGCGACCACGAAGGCTTGGCCGAACAAACGGAGCGGCAACAGTGCGGAGAGATTCAGCACGGCAAAACCACCTGCTGTGGTCAGGGCGGCACCTGCCATGGCTCGTCCCGTGGTGGCGCTTGACCGGGCCACCCATTCGGAAGGTTTGGCCAACGGCATGTGTTCGGCTTCTTCTTCGAGTCGCGTGGTGAAGTGGACAGCGTAGTCAACGCCCAAACCGAGCGAAAGGGCGCCGATGGTCACCGTTTGCGAATTGATGTTGTAGCCGGTGTAGCCCATCAATCCGTACACCCAAACCACGACCATCATCAGAGGAATCCACGAGACGACGCCTCGCTGCAAACCTTCCTTCAGGCTGCTGTTCCGAGAGGTGTGAATCCCGATCAGCATGAAGAGAATCACAAAGGCAACGATGCCGGTGGATTGAACCGAAGCCGATGCAACATCCGATGTCGTTTGGGCGTTGATGAGGCTGCGCCCGCTCAATCGAAGCGTGAACCCGTCGGTTTGCTCAGCAAGATCATCAAGGGCGTCTTCAATGCTTTCAGCCAACGCAACGGTGGCGGCCCAGTCGAGCGTATCCGCCTGGAAGGACAGCACTGTTTGCTCCCCGTCCCTGGCCAACAAACTCTTGGTCGCTTCAATCCCAGTGGTGTTCTCCAAGGCCCATGCTTCCAAGGCCTCCCACGACGCCTCATCACCGTTGTCGATACCGTCCATCAGGGTGTCCAACGCCGCGTCGTCCAGTCGAGCTTGCTCGAGCACGTCCCACACACCGTTGGGAAGGCCGCTGACATCGTCTCGTTGTGCGAGCATTTCGGAGGCCATTGTCCAAGCCATCAAGCCATCAGGACTCATGACATCGCCGTCAATGACAACGTACAACGGCGAGCGACTGGTGCCGAAGGTGTCGCTGATGAGCAGGAAATCCTGAACCACGGGCACGCTGTCGTCCAATTGGTCGCGCTGCTCAAAGGCGACATCCAGTTGCTGGAATCCACCGATCATCGGCAGCAGAAGAACAACGGCCAACACACCGACCAGCGCCGGGCGCTGGGAAAGGTCGCCCATCTTCGTGGCAAGCGGTCCAATCTCAATTTTGCTGGCCTTTTCCAACGGGAGGCGTTTTGGCGGCAACATCAGCATCAGTGCGGGGAGGGCGGAGATGCTCAGGAGATAGATGAGAAGCAGGCCAATGGCGATGACCGTACCAAACACCTGAAGGAAAGCAAGCGAGGACAAGCGGAAGGAGAGAAATCCGACGATATCGGTGGTGATGGCGATCAGCAAGGCAATCGACGTCAGCGTGGTTCCTTGGCGGATGGCGCGCTGGCGCGATGCGCGATCAAAGTCCCGAAGCGTGATGCGCCCCTCGGGGGCGCGTGTTTCGTGTTCCTTGAGTTCCTCCCGGACGCGCAGGACAACGTGCAGACCGTAGTCAACCCCGATGGCCAACAACAGCACTGGAATTGAGTTCATGGCAGCGTTGAACGTCATGTCCACGCCCATGAATTGAATCCAACCTGAGAGCCCGTAGGTGGCGGCGATGGCGATGACGGTCAGTATC
>JALRLQ010000137.1 GCA_023254365.1 Candidatus Poseidonia sp.
GTCGTTTTGATTCAGCGTACGGTGAGAGCGTTTCCACGGCCATGCCTTCATGGAGCGGCATGTCGGTTTGGGCGCCATAGACGGCCGCGCTCGAGGCGATGATCACTCGCTCAACGGCCAACGCCTCGGCCACGCGCAGCACCGTTTCGGTCCCTTCCACGTTGACCGACATCGTCGTCTCCGGGTCGCTGAAGGATTGCGGTACCGAGGAGATGGCGGCCAAGTGAACCACGGCGGTGCAGCCTTGCATGGCTTCCGTCACCACGGTTTCGTTTCGGATGTCACCTCGGTGCAAGGTGCAACCCTGGCCAACCAAGCGCGTCAAACCTTGACTTGACGAAGGCCCCACCCGGTCAAGCAGATGGACGTCCCATTCTTTGTTGAGAAAGGCATGGGCGCAGACTTGGCCGATGTACCCGCCACCGCCGGTGATGAGCACCTTCGCCATGGGCCGTTGATGCCTCCTCGCCTCATAGCCTTTGTAGGCTCTCTTTGAGAGCGAGAATCAAAAGCCCCGGGCGTTTCATTGTCGGGCAGGAGAGGTTGCGATGTGGAATGCATGGCGACGTTTGCCCATTCGAAGAGCCTACAACGCGGGAGACTGGGTCACCGCCGCGGCGCTTGCAAGGCGAGAACTATCCACAAAAAATCGTGGCTTCGCCCAGGACATCATCCTTCGTTCGCTTTACAATCAACAGGCTTGGCAAGACGTCTTGAATTTCATCAATGAACACCCGGAAGCCGACGACGGAACCTACGAACGACGAGCTCAACTCAAACTGGCCCAAGCAAGGCACGCCGAAGTTGGGGAACCCGTTCCCACCAAAGAGAAGCCCTGGGACGAGGTTGACTTGCTTTCCAATTGGATGCAGGAAGGCCAACGGGTATGGCTTCGCCATCCATGGGGATGGACCCATTGGGACATGCCAGAAGGCTACGATATCGCCTCCACTCATCCTGCGTTGCTTCATTTGGCCATGCAAGTCCTTCTCGGCCAATGGGTCAAGACCACCATAGAGTGGTCGGTCGAGCCTCGCCAACCCGGCTCGAGATTGGGTCTTGCCTATTCAGGAGGCGTTGATTCTACGGCGGCCATGATCCTTCTTCCCGACGACACCATCCTTGCTTATCATCAGCGGAATTTCGATTCAATGCTCAGCCACAGTCTTCCAATGACAACCTTTGAAGCCATCAAACAGCGGATGAATAGGGACGTCCTTTGCATTCCCTCCAACCATGAGCGCATACGCACGTATCATGGCAAACCCAACGGATTTTCCGACGCTCACGCATCAGGTGTTCATCTCATGCTGTTAGCCGACCACCTCGATTTGGGAGGCATTGCTTTTGGAACACCCATAGATAACACATGGCTCAAAAAAGGCTCCTTTTATCGTGATTTTTCAACCGACCCGTATTGGATGAAATCCCGGGCGATGTTTGCCAAGGCGGGCTTGGCCTACGTTCTGCCCATCAATCATCTTTCAGAAGCGGGCGCGCTTGAGGTATGCCGTCAAAGCGAGCTCGCCGACGTGGTCAACTCGTGCTTACGGGGCGTTGGCGAGCGATGGTGTGGGCGGTGCTGGAAGTGCTTCCACAAGAACGGTCCGTTGGGCCGTGCGTTCGACCCACAAGCTCCGGAAATTACCACGTTCCTGAACACGAAACCGTTGCGAACAGCCCAACATGCCTTGTGGGCTTTGCAGATGCAACATCTTGAACACCTAGCACCGCATCTCGGCGTCCACCTTCAGTCGGACCTTTCCTGGTGGTCTGAAGCTTATCCGCCGGGTTTGGCCTTGATTGACGAACCGTGGCGGGGAACGGTGGGGGACCGAACCGATGCCATGCTCAACTGGATGGTTGAACCTTATCCATTGGAATCGGTACACATCGACACCTCAACTTAGACTCCAAACCTCGGCCTAAAGATGGTGAGACGGGCAAGCATGAAGAAGTCCACCTTCAAGGACAGAACATGGATGGTGAGGCGCACCACGATGGCGACCTTGACCTCGATGAATACGCCAGCTCGGCGAATGAACGCCTTCGCGTACGTAACGCTCGTAACGAGCGAGAAATTCGTCGGCTTCGCAACAGTGTCTCGTTCCAACTTGGCTTGCACCTTACCAACGCCGTTCGTCAACCATGGCGTTTGCCTTTCTTACCAATCTCGTTCTCTTTGCACGCGTTCCGCTTGGGTTTGCAGCGATTAGGCAAACGACCATTGGCAGGCGCCATTGAATCAGCGGCCGAGACACAACGGAATCACTGCATTGTGCTGTTTCCGACCAACGGCGTGGGTTTCGGCCACTTTACCCGGATGTACGCGGTTGCCCGGGCCTTACGAAAGGCGGACCCGAACCTCGAAATCGTGTTTTTCACCCCGATGCCGACCTTGCATGTGTTGTACAGTGACCAGTTCCCCACCTACCATTTGGCAGGACGATACAAGCACGCCAACATGACAGCCACGCAGTGGAATGGCTTGGTGGAGGACATGCTTCACTTGATCTTTGACCAACACCGACCCAAGTGGTTCATGTTTGACGGCGCCTACCCCTACCGTGGTATGCTCAACGCCATCGCTTCCCAGCAGGGCATGGATAAATGGTGGATGCGACGAGGTTCCATGAAATCCAATACTTCGGTGCCCGTCGACAGTTTCGATTTTTTTGACGGCTTCATCGTTCCAGGCGAATCATCGGGCGACGAAAGTGAACGCGAACACATCGTGCCGCCTATTCGTGTCATGGACCCCGATGAGGTATGGGGCCGAGGCTATGCTCGCTCACGTTTGGCTGTTCCCGACGACGCCAAGGTGGTGTACGTTCAACTGGGGGCAGGACGCATCAACGACATTGAAGGCGTCCTGAACAATGTTCTTGCCGCCCTGTTCGCTCACGAGCACGTTTACGTGGTGCTGGGAGAATCCATGTTAGGCGAACGCCTCGATGTTCATCATGAGCGTCTTCGCGTGATTCGCGATTACCCCAATTCACTCTACATCAACGGCTTTGACGCTGCGGTTCAGGCGGGTGGCTACAATTCATATCAGGAGATGCGCACCTTTGGGGTGCCGACCTTGTTCATTCCCAACACCGACACCGGCATGGACGATCAGGTCAAGCGATGCCAGAACGCCGAACGGGAGGGGTGGGGTTTAGTCGTGTTAAAGCCGGATGCTTCAACGCTCAATAAAGGCATAGAACAGTTGTTGATTCTTGATTCAATATCCCACGATCAAGGGATGAACGGTGCTTCAACCGTCGCTGAGATTGTACTCAATTCCTAAGCAGTGTCATCAACGCTTGGACCCTCTCCTTGTGTTCGAGTGACTCGAGAAGAGGTGCGAAGTCTTGTTCAAGCATTCGTTCTTGGTCGGCCG
>JALRLQ010000138.1 GCA_023254365.1 Candidatus Poseidonia sp.
CGCCGCTGACTCAACCGGCGCCCCTGCGGTAGGGGCTTTTGTTGTCACTGGAGACATTGACGTTCTGATTTCTGACGGCGCGTTGGTGTCCACGCCCGTCGAACTGACGGCATGGGTCGTCCTTCTTTTCGCCATCCTTCTGATTTCGGTGCCGATGCCAAAGGCGTTGACCCAGCTCGAACGGCTGGGTGGGAAGGAGCGGGGCGTCAAGTACGGCATCTACGTTCTTGCATCGTTGACGCTGGTTTTCGGCGGGTTCACGCTCGATGCTTGGCTGGGCGCGTTGTGTTGGCTCATGGTTGGTGTGATCGTGCGAAGGTTACTGGAAGGGCTCACGCGGCTTCGCCAACAGGGACGCGATCCAACCCAGTTTGACCGTCTGAAGCACTCCATCACCAATCGTGAGGGTGTGCTCATGTGGGCGCGAATGCTTGTCGTGTTCTCGGCCCTGTTTCTTCCACTTTCCATCAACGTGCCGTTTCTCACCGAACGCTATCAAGACATCTTCATTCCTTACGCCTCGGGCATTCGTTCGGCTTTCTTTGGGACCATCTGGGTGATGACCATCGCCATGCTGGTGTCCATCCCGGTGTCCATTGGGGCGGCCATTTACCTCGAGGAGTATGCCAAACCAACGCGTACCACAAAACTGATTCAAGCTCTGGTGACGAACCTTGCCGGCGTCCCCTCCATCGTGTTCGGCATGTTCGGTTTGGCCATCTTCGTGAAGCAGGGTGGCATCGGGTTGGGCCTTGGACCTTCGATTCTTGCTGCAGGCCTCACCATGGGCGTGATGGCCATGCCCATCATCGTTCTGGCCAGCCAAGAGGCGCTGCGAAGTGTTCCCCGTTCGCTTCGGGAGTCGGCGTACGGTGTGGGGTGCACGCAATGGCAAGTCACTCGGGACCACGTTCTACCATCGGCGATGCCCGGCATCATGACCGGAAGCATCTTGGCGATGAGCCGCATCATGGGTGAGGCTGCACCCCTCGTCGTGGTTGGTGCAGCGGCTCTTGTGCTGTTTGACCCTGAGCCGCTGGCCGGTCTCACCGGAGGCAATCTCAATTTCACCGTCATTCCGATTCAGATCTACTTCTGGACATCCGAGCCTGAGCATGCCTGGCACTCCATGGCCGCTGCCGCCAGCATCACGCTGATTTTGCTGCTGGCCGCCATGAACAGCGTGGCGATTGTCCTTCGAGAGCATTTCCGTAGGAGGTTGAACCCATGAGTGAAGAAATAGGCGGCGAGTTGGTCCCGGATTCCACCCGAGATCTCAACATCGATGGTGAACTTGAGTTGATGGTTGAGGATTTGGACCTCTGGTACGGTTCAAATCAGGCCCTGTACGGAGTTTCTCTTCCCATTGCGAAGAACAGCGTGACGGCCCTTATCGGCCCGTCCGGTTGCGGAAAAAGCACGTTGTTGCGAACCATTAACCGCATGAACGATTTGATTCCCATTTGTCGATACGAGGGGACCATCACCAAGGGTGACATTGTCATCTCCGACAAAGGAGCAGACCTGGTGGAAATTCGTAAAAACATCGGCATGGTGTTCCAACGGCCCAACCCGTTTCCAAAATCAATTTACGAAAACGTCGGATATGGCGTTCGCCTCCATCACAAACCCACTCGAGAGGAATTGGACGGCATCGTCGAAAAGAGCCTCAAGCGCGCAGCGATTTGGAACGAAGTGGCCGAGCGATTGCACGATTTGGGCACTTCACTCTCGGGTGGCCAACAGCAGCGGTTGTGCATTGCACGAACGATTGCCATTGAGCCGGACGTCATCTTGATGGACGAACCCTGCAGTGCGTTGGACCCCATCGCGACTGCCGCCATTGAAGAATTGATTCTCGAGTTGAAGAAGGATTTCACCGTGGTGATCGTGACGCACTCCATGTCCCAAGCTGCCCGAGTCAGTGATTATACAGGGTTCATGTACCTTGGACGCATGGTGGAATTCAACAAAACCGAGAAAATATTCTCCGAACCGGACCAGGAACTGACCAAGCGGTACATCACGGGACGATTTGGTTGAGGTGAAGAAGATGCCACCAATTCGAACAGGACTCGATGAACGAATGAAGAACATCCAGCAGGAGTTAAAGGAATACTTCGAAGAAGCTCAGCACGTATACGCTGACGCCATCGAGGCGTTCACGAAACTGGATGCTGAAGTCTATTCAGAAGCGAAAGCGGTTCGCGCCAAAGCCCGGGAAGTGAACTGGGATTTGACGAACAACCTTCTGTTAATTCTGTCCCTGAACCAACCGCTGATGAAAGATTTGCGTATCGTTGCCACCTACCTTCGGGCGGTCGATACGGTGGAACGGCTGATTCGGCACGCTCGAGACATTGCTCGCTCAGACCGTTCGTTGGATGAGAATGCGGATGAGCTCCCGCAGGAAATCGTGACTCCGGTGACCTCCATGCACACCTCACTCAACGCCCTGATCGACATCACGGTCGAATGCCTCACGAACGGTGCGGAAGTCCCCGCTGACGATGTGCGAAATCATTGGGAAGCGGTGAAAGCATCTCATGCGGAAGCCGTTGCAGCTCTTTCAACCCTGAAATCCGACACGCTTGGCGGAAAAGCAGCTCGCCTTGAGGTCATTAACATCGTGAATCGGGTGGACCGGTCTGCCTACAACATCGTGCGATTGAACGGAATGTGGCACCACGCCTTGAATAATGAGAACATCATTCTCGATTGAGTCACGAAATCAGAACACTCAAGGGCTATCAACTGTTTAACAACTCCCGGTTCATGACGTGGGAGTTGGTTCCGGTGGTGGCACTGCGGCCCCATGAACAGACGCTCGCCCAGCGTGAAGAGGAAATGTACCAGAAAATTTCGGGAAACCAATTTTTTCACAAGCCGTTGCTGGTTGACCGCTCCACCATGACCATCCTTGACGGCCATCATCGTCACCAAGCGAGCCTTCGCTTGGGGCTGATTCAGGTTCCTGCCATCGTGATGGATTACATGGACGACGAGAGCATCACGGTTAAGGCATGGCCACCAGCTCCCGCTGAATCGGTCACCAAAACGGACGTGATTCGTTCTGCCATGACGGGCACGTTGATGCCGCCCAAATCATCTCGTCACACGATCGTGGCGGACATCCCCGCCTTGGAAATCCCGCTCGAGGAATTGGGCTCATCACTCACTTGATTTTCTGCAACATCTCTTCCACGCATGGGAGAACGTGACTCCACACTTCGGCGTGTACGTCAGCAACGGCATGCCGTGTGTGAATCACGGGGTGGCCCCCGGCGTCCGCATAGTTGAGGAACGCTGCCCGGACCAGTTTCTGGTATTCCAAAAACGAGCGAGTGATGGAAGGCGAAAGG
>JALRLQ010000139.1 GCA_023254365.1 Candidatus Poseidonia sp.
AATTTCTTGACCTTGGAAAGGGAGCCGTTGTTGGTCTCTTCATCCTTCTCACTTTGGCCTATGCCTGGGTCGCCTGGGTGATGGTCAAGCGAAAGGCCGTGCTCGAACTGCACGCCTACTGCTCGTGCCATGGATGCGGAGAATTGACACCATCACAAGGCAAACATTGCATGAATTGCGGCGGTTTGTTCGGAGAGACTGGGCTGCCTAGCTAAGATGGCCAACAATGCCCACCGAACGAGAAGAATGAAATTAAGTGGGAGTTCGGTGTCCACGGTTCATGCTCTGGTCGCTCGCCCATTTCGGGCTTGAACTCAATGACCCGGAAACCATCATCGGCAACAGTTTGGTGGAAGTAACTAAACCTCTACCCGAGACTGTTTCAGAGTGTGAAGACCCTCAGAATTTACTTCACACGCCGGCAGACCCGCGCCTTGATGGCCCACCTAGCGAGGACACTTTGCTGAACGTCTTTGGCCACATCGTACTTGCCGTCCCAATTCCCCGACCCGAATGCCGGTGGGAAATCGTGTATGAGATTAACAAAGGACGTCCACTTGACCACCCCATTCGCAAACTGGAGAAGAAAGTCTCGACCTCGTTCTTCTTTGATATTGAAAACAGTGGTGAGGACGTCAAGGTCAATCCAGAGGAAATCTACAGTGCGTTGAGAATGCTGGGAAAGATCGTCGTGATGGGCACCACCTGGACAAGCCACCATGTTGAAACAGACGCGTCAAACATGATGCTCAAAGTCCTCCCTGTGCCTTGTATTTATGCTTCAACCCGAAACGGTTTGGTGATGAAGTTGAACCAAATCATACGAATCAACAATCGCTTGAAGTCCTTGATGGAGGAGCCGAATGTTCCTGCCCTCATCGTTGAAGATATTATTGAATTGCTGTCCTATCACGTCATGACCTATTTGGATAACGCGATGAGCGGCATTCCATCAGACAAACACCTTGAACTTGGAATCGCCCAACGTCTCGGCGAGTACCACGAGTTTGACGAAACAAAACTACCGTCGGATTTGGGAGGCACGACCCTCCAACGCATCGTTCGAGGTATCAACATGGGTGAAACCGTATTGAACGTGAACACTGAAGGAAATGAACATAAATTCCTTGCCTTTGAACTTCAAAAACAACTTGTGTTTAATCGGATTTGGAAGTCTTCTCAAACCAACACCCAACTGATCCATATCAACAATTTCGGAGAAGTACGGGACATGCAGGTCGGCCTCATCGAGGACCTCAAGTGGGAATTATGGGACGGAAGCACAACGTTTGACAGAGATGTTGTCGTGGCGCCTCGATTTTCTAACCGACAAATTCATTCAGAACGCCCTGCGTCATTGCAAAAGAGAATTTCCAAGCTCCAAGAAGTCGACAGCTCTTACACTCCCAATCTGCCCGAAAGTCAGGCGCTTTCTTACCTCTACGGCCTCATTGAACAAGGAGACGGTGTGGCCGAACAACAAATCGTGGTCTGTGATGCGTTCATGAACCCGCTTCTTATGAGGCCAATCCTTCATGAACTCAAACAAGGGGCGAAAACCGGCGTGAATTTTTGCATTATTCTCACGGAGATGAGGGATGTTGATGCCAACACATACGAATACACGCCAACACCCGATGACCACCGCAATTTGATCATTGCCTTGACTGAACTCAGAGAACGCCCGCAACTGAAACACAAGGAAAAGATGTTTCAGCACCTCCGCCCAACCGATGTTGCCACGATTGCGATGTATGTCAAAGGACTCACGAGAAGCGAAATCATTCATTTGATGGGCGAAGTTATTCTCACCAAAGGAAAATTGGATGTGGAACATGCGAAAGCATGCATTTCGGCTTTCTTGTTGAGGCAAGGTCGAAGCGTTGAGCACTTGGCGCCTAAAACCATCAAGCGACGACGCAAACTCACACTTGAGAGTATTTACCGAGATGATTCAACAAGCCCAGTACCGGATTTGCCCGAAACCGACCATCAAGAAGACGACGACGAGGATGTTCCAAAAGAAAGCGAGGATGACTCGCTCTTCGCTTCGTTAAAGGGTCTGGAGCCGTTGGTGAACTGGGCCAAGTTGACCGGAAAGCGATTCACACCCGCTGCTGCGGAATACGGATTTACGGGTTACCCAAAGGGCCTCCTGCTCACCGGCGTTCCCGGATGCGGGAAAACCATGGCGGCGAAAATTATCGCAGAAGAGTGGGGCATGAACCTTCGCCGAGTCAATCCCGACGACATTACCTCAAGATATGTTGGAGGGAACGAAGAAAACATCCGTGCCATTTTGGATGAGTTGGTCAAAGATGCACCGAGCATTTGTTTCGTGGACGAGGCCGAGAAACTCTTCGTTCAGATGACGGGCGGAGACCAATGCGCAACTACGGTTGGAGTAGCAAGCACCGAGAGCATCCTGTTGCAGTTTTTGGAGGAAAACGACGAGCCGGTCTTCTTCATCTTCACGGCCAACGACTTACACTTGATGTCGCCAGCACTCATTGACCGCTTTGATGCTCGCTTCTTTGTGGATTTGCCGGACCAACCGGCAAGGGAAGAAATCATCACCTTGATGCTTAAAGAACGGAAGAAAGGAAAACTTGGCTTGGACTCTTCTTACCTTGCGAGCATCTCTGAGCATTTCACCGGCCGTGACATCCGGGCGGCCATTGACACGGCCATGGTCACCGCCTTTGGAGAGAACAGCAGAGAACTGACCCAAGAGGACCTGGTTCTAGCGTTCAAGAACACCAAACCCACGTCCATGACTCACAAAGACAAGATTGCAGAGATTCGAAAGATGGTCGCAGAAGGGAAAGTGCGCTCAGCCAACTCTCCAAGAGTGGTGTTCACTTCACCCAGTTCATCCTACGATGTGAGCGTTGGCTGAACCTCAGTACGACTTCGCTAACAGCACCCTTCGAGTGGTCGGCTCACCGGTCATGTGGCAGGGCAGCTCGCTTTCGTACGGGTCAGTGGCGTCGCCCAAGAAGGACATCCCTGTTGCCCGTTCTATAGCCTCGGCATGAGCATCAGAACCGTTGAAGGCCAATTCGTAAATGTGACCGTCCTTGACCTCACCGTCCAAGCGCCAAGCTCCGCCCTCCTTGACCATGGGCGGCAAAGGTTGGACCACGTCGCCCATGTGAGCGCTCGAGCGGCGACGAAGTTCCTCGCTGATTTCATCTAGCACACGGTAGCACTCGTCCACGATGTTGTCCATCGCCAACGGTTCCTTGCCACCGGTGCGGCGGGCCGCAAAGGCGGTGCCCTGTTCGATGTCTCGAGGACCGATGTCAAGGCGGAGCGGGACTCCCTTGATCTCCCAATCGTAGTATTTCTGGCCTGGATG
>JALRLQ010000013.1:0-8885 GCA_023254365.1 Candidatus Poseidonia sp.
GACACGTGCAGATGAGCCCCACGCCGTCGATGATGATCAGATAACTGTAGGCGCCTGGAGCGAGTTTGTCGTTGAGCTGAAAGGCGATGTGGTTGGGATGGGAGGTGCGGAATATCTCACCGAGGGCGAGAGCAGACGTGTCTTTGGGCCCACAAGCAACGATGTTGGCGTCCTTCTCGTCGATTCTTGACTTGTAGTGCAGCGTTGCACCGGCTTCGATGGCCATCCGTTTGAAGGCCTGGTCGATGGTGTGCTCGGAGGTTCCTCGCTCAACAATCCTGTAGGCCACGCCGTCGGTTTTTGCCTGCGTAATGACATCGTCAGGGTGAATCAAATCAACCACTGAAAACGAGGTGGATTTGAACGAGGTTGAATCAAAGCCCCACGCTTCCAATTGGTCAAAGAAATCCTCGTCCATGCTCCAGTTCTCAAGCGCCTGAAAATCACCGTCAAATCGAGCACCGGAGTCCTCACGAATGTCGTGCACATGGACCTCCCGGCCTGCTTTTGCCAACACGATGGCCGCCGCCAGCCCGGAAAGACCGGCACCCATCACGGTGATGGGTTGGGATGTTGACGGGGCATCGGCCATGCATGGCCATGGAGGCGTGAGGTTTGAATGATGTGCTTCGGTCGTTCCATCATGGCGGGCGTGGTTGTGGTTGAGGAAGCGCCCTCTTCTCTGGACCCTGTCGAATTGTTGGCGCGTTTGCCCACCGAAGGTTGTGGCGCCATCGTCAGTTTTCTCGGCATCACCCGTGGCAAGGAGGGTGAAGCAACCGTGCTTCGGTTGGAATTTGACGCTTGGCAGGACAAACTCAAACCCGTCCTGTACGACCTGGCTCAGCAAGCCATCGATGCCTTTGGGGTCCACGCCGTTGCCATGGCGCATCGAACGGGGAGCGTGGGCCCTCAAGAGCCGATTGTCGCCATCCATGTCGGTAGCCCGCATCGCAAAGAGGCGTTCGTCGCCTGTGAGTGGTTGATTGATGAATTGAAGAAGCAAGCACCCATATGGAAGAAGGAGGTCACCACCGACGGGGAGACCTGGAAGGAGGGGTTGGGTTGACGGACAAAGCCATTGAGGGCATCGTTGATGTCGGTACCAAACCGGTGGTGGAACGGCGCGCCGTTGCCTCGGGTCGTCTCGCTCTCCAGCCAGCGACCAAGGACGCCATCGTTCAGGGAACGGTGAGCAAAGGCAACGTCATCGAAGCCTCCACCGTTGCAGTTCTCCAAGCCGTCAAGGACACCCCGCGCATCATTCCTCACTGTCACCCTATCCCCTTGGAAGGCACCAAGGTTGAATGGTCGTGGGACGAGAACGATTTGTGCTGCACCGTCGAAGTCAACGCCCACTACAAAACCGGCATTGAGATGGAAGCCATGACCGGCGTTTGTGCGGGCTTGCTGTGTGCCTTTGATATGGTCAAGTCCTATGAGAAAGACGAGGAAGGACAGTACCCCCATGCCACCATTTCCAATGTTCATGTCGTCTCAAAATTCAAAGGCGACTGAACCGCTTTGTTCATGGCGTCCCCGCGAGTCCACAAAGGCATGGGCATGACCACGGACCTCGCACACCATTTTCTGGAAGCCGTGGACCAAGCAGCCATCGCAAGTGCCGCATGGCGTGGCAAGGGCGACAAGAACGCCGCCGACGATGCCGCGGTTCAAGCCATGCGCCGAACATTCGACGCCGTGCCATTCGACGGCCGAGTAGCCATCGGAGAAGGTGAGCGAGACGAAGCGCCCATGCTCTACATCGGCGAAGAGCTCGGCTCGATGGTGGGGCATCCAGATGCTCCGCAAATCGACATCGCCGTGGATCCCCTCGAATGCACCAACAACTGTGCTGACAACACGCCCAATTCCATCGCTGTCCTCGCTGCAGCGCCGCGGGGAACCTTGCTCCACGCTCCGGATTGCTACATGGACAAACTTGCGGCTGGGTCGCTCCTCGCCGGCCATGTCTCGCTTGAAGGCGGCGTGGCTTACAACATCGAACAAGCCATGCATGTGCTCGATTGCGAAGCGGGCGATGTCAGGATTGTGGCCCTTGACAGGGACCGACACGAAGGTTTGTTCAAGGAAATTCGCAGCGCAGGTGCGCAATTGCACCTTCTTGGCGACGGCGATGTTTCAGGCGCCATATGGGCGGCCAAGCCCGATGGCCCGTACGATATGCTGATGGGCATTGGGGCTGCTCCCGAGGGGGTGATTTCGGCCACGGCTCTTCGAGGCCTTGGTGGTGTGTTTGAAGGGCGATTGGTGTTCCGTTCAAAGGAAGAAGAAGCGCGGGCTGAAGTCATGGTCAACGACGACCTCACGCGGTTGTGGAAAGCGAACGACCTGTGCCAGAGCGAGGATGCCGTCTTCGCCGCCTCAGGAGTTTGTGACGGCTACCTCCCCGGTGTCGTCCTCGGTCATGCAACGACGACCACGTTCAACGAACTCATCGATGTTGCCAAAGGAACCGTGGTTCGCTCACAACAAGATCGACCGTTGGTGTAGGCGAGGATGGCATGGCACAACAACTGCGCATCGATGTTCGCCTCCCTGAAGGCCACTGGGCGGGTGATGTCACACGCGCCCACCCCTCGGCCACGCTGCGCATCGAACAACACATGCCGTTGAGTCGAGGAAAGGGGACGGCACGCTGTTGGAGCAGCGAGCAATTGGAGACCACCGTGGAGGGCCACGAAGGTATCGAAGAATGCACTGGAATGGAGGAGGGGCGATTTAGCGTCACCATTTCCGCAGGCGGAGGTGGTTTCCTCCGCCCACTTGTGGACCTTGGCGTTGTCCCTCGCACGCCGTTTGAAGTGCGAGACGGGTGGGTTGAATGGACCGTTGAGGGCACACGTGAGCAAATGAGGTCGTTGGTCGACCGCTTTCGCACCGATGAAATCCCACATCGCCTGTTGTCCACCAGAAGCACCACATCACGCCTGCTCACCCCGCGCCAACGAGAGGTCTTCGAGGTGGCTTCGCGAGAGGGGTACTGGGATGTCCCTCGACGCATCAACCTCACCGAATTGGCAGGCTTGCTGAAGGTTGCAAAATCCACCCTTTCCGATCAACTCCAACGCATCGAATCGGCTGTGTTTCATGCCTTCACAGACGAAATTCGCCGCCAAAGCCCCTAACATGTTCGCCCGAACATGTTCGTAAAGGGTATAAGGAGGACCCCGCCTTGTGGACTGCATGGACAACCTTCCGAAAACGTGGGACGACTGGATTGAGAACTTCAAGACCTGGCAGGACAACGTCGGCTACAAGCGCGAGTGGATGGGTGATTTCGACCTCTCCATCCAGTTCGACTGGGAACGAGCCGGCGATGTCATCGAGTTCGGCGATTACGAAGGTCGAGCCAAGTGGGAGCGCTCGCTTCAGGTGCCTCATCAAAGCATGCGTGACGCCCTCGTGAGCATGATCACCGTGCAGGGCGACACCGAATTTGCCTCGGTTGAACAACAGCGTCACCTGTTGGCCACCGCACCCACCGACTACGACCGCTATGCAGCAGCCCGCATCATGGCTGAAGAGCAACGCCACGGATGGCAAATGGCTTACCTTCTGATGACCTACTTCGGCCAACAAGGTCGACGTGAGGCGCAAAAGTTGCTCGAGCGCAACGCACAGGACGGTGACCGTCTCCTCGGTGCCTTCAACCGCCCCATGCCTCACTGGCTGGATTTCTTCTGCTACACCATGTTCGTTGACCGAGATGGAAAGTTCCAGCTCGGCATGCTCTCCACCTCAGCGTTCAAGCCATTGGCTGCCAGTATGGGCCCCATGCTGAAAGAAGAGTCCTTCCACCTGGGTACCGGTTCCAACGGTTTGCGCCGCATCATCAAGGCCGGCGTGATTCCGCTGGACATGCTCCAGCGCTACATCAACAAGTGGGTGTCCACTGCCCACGACCTGTTTGGCGTTGACGAATCCTCGTCCGCACACTGGGCGTATGTTTGGGGCATCAAGGGCCGATGGGACGAGCGAAAGAAACTCGAGGCCAACCTCGACGTCAACAAAGAAACGCTCAACGAAGAAGCCCGCCAGCACTACCACGAAGAGATCGTGGCTGAGGTTCAGAAACTCTGCGGCTACCTCCCCGAAGGCGCTGTCGACCTCTACGTGCCGCACGAGAATTTCCACCGTGAGATTGGTCACTTCAAGCGTCAACGCTACACCGTCGAAGGCACCCTGTTTGAGGGTTCGGACGAAGCGTGGGAGGCCTACATGGCAACCCATCTCCCAACAGCACAAGACGAAGAGGACCTCAAGGAATTGTTCAAGCAACAATGGGTCGCTGAGAAGCCCATGACCGCTCGTCAAATCGCCTCCGGTATCGGCGCAAGCGCTTGATGTTCAAGGTGGTTTGATTGATTCCCGTCGCCCTGTATGGCGTCGACGCCGAGATGTGCGAGCGCTTCTTCGAGGCTCTCCCAGGCTTGGTCACCGATGCTTACGAAGATCGGTCCTACATTGAATCGCTGTACGCCGTTCAAGCCGACCATTCCATCGAGCACATCCACATCGCAGACCAGTGGTCGAGCAGAGACCCCTACGCTTGGCCCGAAGACATCGTGAATGAAGTGGAGATGGTGTTGCGGACGACAACCTATCCGGATGTTTCGTTGCTTGAACACCTCATGACCTTGGACGGTGTGGATGCTCAACGCATCTCCGAATGGATGCACTTTTCGACAAATCTCTTTCCCATCTATTCGGAAAAAGCATGCCAAACCCTTCAGCGCATGGGGCTTGACACACCTTACAAACCCGATGACATCGCCAGTTACGGTCTCTACGTCAGCAGAATTGAAGGACTCAAACTTCATGCCCCAGCCGCAGGACTACCTGAAATCGGTCTCCCCCGAACTCGGATGCTGCAGTTGGGCTTGGAGCGATTTGAATGAACCGCCTCCGCGTCCATCTCAAACTCTTCATCGTTGCCACCATCTGGGGGTTTGGTTGGCCCGCCGGGCGTGTGGTTGCTCTTGATACGCCACCGGTCTTGGCTTCGTGGATTCGCTATGTGATGGCGTGCTGTTGCTTTCTCATCTACCTCAAACTCAGCAACAACATCGTCTTGCCCACCTCTCGGCAGTGGAAGGGCATCTTCTTGATTGGCTTTTGTTCCACCTTCCTGTATCAGTTGTTCTTCATGCTCGGCATGGCCCGAACCGCAGCCGGCGATGCCTCGTTGATGATCACGCTCAATCCACTGTTCACGGCCATTCTCGCCAGTTTCTTCCTCAAAGAAACCTTCACCAAACGGCACAGTCTTGGTGTCGTTATGGGCTTCACCGGTGTTCTCATTCTGTTCATGGCCTCACCCAACACGGACTTGATTTTGGCCGAGCGGTGGCTGGGCAACGGCTTCATCGCCTGTTCGGCCCTTTCGTGGGCCAGCGCCACGATTCTGATGAAGGGCATGATGACCGACACGGCGGAGCAAAAGGGAATGTCGCCGCTCCATTTGACCGTGTGGTCATCGATATCGGGGTTGGTGTTCCTCACGCCCTTTCTCATCGGTGAAACGCTTCAGCAAGGTGCCGTTCACTCTCCGTCCCAACAGGCTTGGATAGGGATGGCGTTTCTGGCCATCCTCTCCACCGTGGTGTCCTATGTGTGGTTTGCTGACGGCGTCATCAAAATTGGGGCTGGCAAGGCGGCCTTGTACGTGTACCTGATTCCACCCTTTGGAATCCTTGGTGGGTATCTTCTTCTCAACGAGCAACTCGGTTGGTCGTTACTCGCCTCGTTCATCATGATCGCAGGTGGCGTTGCCATCGCTCAGAGCGAGAAGCATGATGAACGAGAACCCGCCCTCAGCGAGCATGGCCATTGAACGCGTTGCGGTGATTGGTGCGGGAACCATGGGGGCGGGAATCGCCCAAATCTGTGCTCAAGCCGGTTGGGACACCCGTCTGTACGATGCCTTTCCCGAAGGTCTTCAACGAGGTATGGATCGCATTGCAGCTTTTTGGGAGAAGGGCATTGCCCGAGGGAAAACAACACCCGAGCAGCGGGATGCTTGGGGCGGTAACCTCCATCCTGTGGACGACCTACAGGCGGCCGTTGCCGATGCGGATTTGGTCATCGAGGCCGTCCCTGAATTGCCGGAGTTGAAGCAAGCCATCTTTGCCCAATTGGATCAGTTGGCTCCTGCCCATGCCGTGTTGGGCACGAACACTTCATCGCTATCGATAGCCGACATCGCTGCTGCCACGTCACGACCCGAGAACGTCATCGGGATGCATTTTTTCAATCCCGTTCCCATCATGCAATTGCTGGAACTGGTTCGCCATGACCGGACCTCCGACCACTCGGTAGCGATAGCTCGAGCAGCGGGAGACGCCATGGGGAAAACCACCATCCTGGTCAAGGATGTTCCCGGTTTTGCGACCAGTCGATTGGGTGTGGTGCTCGGTAACGAAGCGATTCGTATGCTCGCAGACGGCGTTGCAAGTGCAAAGGACATCGACACCGCCATGGTGCTCGGCTACAAGCATCCAATGGGCCCGCTTGCGCTGACCGATTTGGTCGGCCTTGATGTACGGCGAGACATTCTTCTGAACCTGCAACGCTCGTTTGGCAACGATGCTTACGCACCCCATCCATTGTTGGAACGCTTGGTCAACGAAGGCCGCCTCGGTAAGAAAACCGGCAAAGGCATCTACGACTGGAGCAGTGGAAATCCCGAAGAAACCGACCTCAACGGGCCCTGAGCCAAACATCAAGTAACCCAAGGACCAACCGGCATCATGGAGCAATCCATCCCAACACCGTGGGACGGCGTCGCCACGCAACCTGATGAAGACGCCCCCCATACTACGCAGGACAACGCTGCCGCGATGATGGCAGGAGGATTCCATGGGGCTTCACCCCAACCGGTGGTGGTGGACACCACCACCAAAGGACCGAAGATTCCGATGATCATCGCGGCCGTGCTCATCGCCTTCGGGTTGCTTGGCTTTGTCATCGGTGGAATCGCCGCCGCCTCGGTTGAGAAAACGCTCGAAAATCTCTCAACTGCGGACTACACCACCGATATCGGACCGAGCGGTACCCTCGTTCATGACGATGCTGACGGCGCGGGTGAGGCAGGATGGTACTTGCTCATTCCCGGCGACCCCAAGGCCGATGAAAACAACAACGGGATCATCGATGCCTGCGAGGGCATCCATTTTTCCATCCAAGATGCGGATGGCGACGATGCGAGCGAACGAGTGGCCGACATTTCATGTGAGTACGAGAGGAAGGGGAGCGGCGCTGACGTACCGTATTTTGATATTGAAAACCACATCGTCGTAGCCGTCATTTGCAACACGCTCCCCGACGATACGGGCGAAGTCCGACATCGCTGTGAAATCGGTGAATCCTTGACCGTTTCAAACGATGGCGGAGTGAACATGTCGGTGGTGGACCTCGACGAGATGTACATTCCCTACCTCGAAGAAATCATTGGGGGCGGCATCCTCTCTGCTGGCTCTTTTGGTGCAGGATGTTGTTCCTTGTGCGGCGGAATCGTGTTTCTCATCGTTGGCTTGACCCGAATCGGCGGTGGGCGTCAACAACCCAACGTCGTGTACCACATTCACTGAATCAGTCAAACCGTGGCTGGCGCTTTTCCAAAAAGGCGGCCACACCTTCACGAAAAGCCTCGGTGGTACCAGCGGCCTCAATGAGCGTACGCTCATGGTCAAGGTGGGTTGAAAACTCGTTATCGGATTGAACATGGAGCAGGTGCTTGGTGGCTTCCTTGGTGTGTGGCCCCCAAGAGGACCACATCGTGGCCAAGCCGATGGCTGTTTCAATGAGAGAGTCCGGGTCAACCAACACATCGATAGCCCCGTATTCATGGGCTTCTTCACCGCTCCAAATTTCATTGCCCATGAAAAATCGACGGGCGCGTTGTTCGCCCACGAGCCTGGGCAGCAACCACGTGGTCCCACCATCAGGTGAGAGTCCCATGCCTGCATAAGAAGCCGCCATACGAGCATCGTTCGTGCCCACTCGAGCATCGCAAGCAAGGGCCAAACCAAGCCCACCACCTGCAGAAACGCCGTTGAGAGCAGCCACCACAACGGTAGAGGAGGTGCGGATGCGTTGAAGCAAGGGGTGCAACACCCCTGTCAGTTCCCGAATGAGCTCTGGTGCATCGTTGTTGTCAATGGACGCTTGAAACGCCTTGATGTCTGCTCCAGCGGAGAAAAAACGGCCCTCACCAGTCAGGACCAGCGCTTTGGTGGTCGAATCACGCAAACCGGCATCAATGGCCTCAGCAATCAAAGGAAGGAAGGCTCTGGAAAACGATTGCGTGGAGGCCTGGCCGGCCATTTTGATCAAACGAACATTCCCTCGTTGTTCAACCTCAACCGCCAATCCATCACCTCACAATTTCACGTTGACGTTCTTGACCTTGGTGTAGAATCGAAGTGCATCTTGACTCTGTTCGATGCCTATACCCGAATGCTTCCAGCCCGTGAAGGCGGTCTGTGGGAAGGTGATGGGGTATTCGTTGATGGAGACCATGCCGCACTCCAAGTCTCGCGCCATTCGATGGGCACGGCCAAGGTCGTTGGTCCACACGCCGTTAAGTAGACCGAACGGGGTGTCGTTGGCCAGGGCCAGTGCTTCTTCATCGGTGGTGAAGGACGTGACCGCCAAGACGGGTCCAAACAGTTCGTCCTGGAACAACAAGTGGTTGCTCTCAACGCCCGTCACGACCGTGGCTTCCATGAAGGCACCTTCTCTCTCGAGCGCATGACCACCCAAGACGAGGTTTCCACCTTCGTTCAAGCCGGCTTGAAGTTTTTCAAGCACCTCGGCCCGATGCGATTCGTGAACCAAACTGCCCATGCGAACGCCTTCTT
>JALRLQ010000013.1:8895-28072 GCA_023254365.1 Candidatus Poseidonia sp.
CCTGGACCGACCGGCCATTTTGAAATTTCATCACAAACGGCCTGAACGAGATCGTCATGCACGTCTTCGTGAACCAACAACCGAGAACCGGCCCAACACATCTGGCCTGCGTTCATGAAGATGCCAAAACAAATGGCTTTGGCAGCGTAGCGGAGGTTGGCGTCCGAGAAGACGATGTTGGCACCTTTTCCACCCAATTCAAGGGTGACAGGTGTCAACTGTTCACTGGCTTTGGCCATCACCGTTTTTCCAGTCGGCACCCCGCCGGTCAAGACGACGCCGTCAACGCCTGCGTGGCCTGCGAGAGCGTCACCTGCCAAGGCGCCCGACCCAGTGATCACTTGCAACACGCCGGAAGGCAAGCCGGTTTCTGCTTCATCGATGGCCTTTGACCACGCCAACAAGGACAGCGGCGTCCAGGATGCCGGTTTGGCGATGACCGTGCAGCCGGCAGCAAGGGCTGGTGCGATGGAACGAAGTGCCAGTTGGAGGGGGAAGTTCCACGGGACGATGTGGGCCGTGACGCCAAGCGGTTGACGAAGCGTGTAGTTCAACCTGGGACCGGGGACCGGGATGGTGGTGCCCTCGATTTTGTCGGCAAGGCCGGCAAAATACTCCAGCGTCCATGCACCATAGCGAATTTCCGAAAGGGCTTCACGGAAGGTCTTCCCGTTGTTACTGGATTCAATCACCGCCAATTCCTTGGCTTTCGCATACGTCACAGCAGCCATTTTGTTGAGGATTCGCCCACGCTGTGCGGGATCCATCGCCCGCCAGTCTGCATGTTCAAACGCCGACCTGGAGGCCTCTACACAGCGGTTGACGTCCTCGACGGTTGCACGAGGAACGGTGGCAAGCACTTCACCGGTTGCCGGGTTGAGCACCTCGCTGGTTTCTCCGTTCGCTGACGCAGTCCATTCACCTGCAATCCACATCTGTTCATCGGCCATGAAACGCCCAAGCAAAGACGCTTCAAAGGGCCATCGGTGACGAACTTCGAAGAGAAACTCGCCGGCTCGGGTAAGGTGGCAACAGAAGCCTCATGTGCTCCTCGGGGACAGTGGCCAGCATGACACGGACCGTAGGGCTGGCCCAAAGCACGGCCCAAACGCTGACACAGCGCCCTCCGCGGTTGTTGATCATCGCGGGTGCAACCGGTGTGGGAAAGTCAACCGCTGCCGTGGCGGTCGCCCAACGAGGCGGGTTCACTCGCGTCATGTCGACCGATGCCATTCGCGAAATCATGCGAGCCACCGACGAGGAACGAAACGTGCCTGCCCTTCATCGCTCCTCGTTCTCAAAGGGTGACAGTGGCGAGCCTGTTCTTGATTGGAACGAGACCTGCCTCGCTGTTGAAGCCGGTATCATGGCGACGATGGAGCGGGCCCGGAGAGAGGGCATTGATTTGCTGATTGAAGGCGTTCACATGGTGCCCAGTGCTCGTTTGGTGCGAGCGTGGGAAGAGGCCGGCGGTGTGGCCCTCGGCATCGTGATGGTGGTGGACGAGGAAAACGCTCACTTGTCCATGCTCAAATCCCGTGATGCCCATTCCTACCGCCGTGCCGACCGCTATGTTGCCAACTTCAAGCGTATTCGAGCCATTCAAGACGGGTTGATCGAACGCGCAAAAATTGCCAACTGGACCATCGTTGACCCAACACGTGTAGACAGCGATGTGGAACGCATCTACACCTTGCTCAATCGTGCCATCAACGACCACGAAGCGTGAATCACACGTTGATTTCGAACGCCACGTCGTAGGTCAACATCGCTTCTCCGTCGGACACACCAAGTTCGGCGGCGACGGCGATGGTGGAAGCATCGACCTGCGTCAGGGCCATCTTCGTGAGTTTGATTTCAACGCCTCGAAGTTCACCGTGGTGCAACAGGTCGTCATGGACGGTTTCCAAGGCGAGTTCCGCCGCTTCCAACCCTTCAAGCCCGGAGTCCATCCACAAGGTTGTGCGGGCTTGGGTAAGCGGTTCAATCGAATCAAGAACTTCGCCAGTGGTCACGATAACATCGTCGGAAGCCGCATCGTGAGGGAGGGTCAAACCAGCGACCTTGACACCGAAGATGGCCATTGACAGCAGGGACATCAGCAAGACCACGCCGGTCGCAAGGAGCATCTGGGCGCCTTGGCTTCGTTCCATATCGTTGGTGCGCATCAAGCACCACCTCCGCGGGCCCACACGTCAAGGGTTACCGTCCACATCGAGGGGCCAACAACCACCAACTGATGGACGGCAACGGTTCCACCCGAAGGGGTGCCCACCGTACCGTGGGGCGTGGCAACAGAACTGTCTTTGGCCAACCAACAATTCGCCTCCTTTCCAGGTGCAACGGCGCCTTGAAGCAGAACACATGCGGCTTCACGGTCGTCGTCGGCCAAGAGTTCCTCCAACCGGTTCTCACCGGCGACCTCAGCGTCCAAGCCCAGCCCGTAGCGAATGGCGTCTTCACCGGCCATCTCCAGCGAGGCATCCAACGCCACGGAAGCGGAATCGGGAACGTGAACACGAATCAAAAAGGTGGCCGACATGAAAAACAGCCAGAAAAGCGTCAGCATCTCAAGAATGTGGATTTGGCCTTCTTCGTCGTGACGCACGCCCTCAGCCTCCGAAGTACAACGGTGCGGGAACGAAGGTACCCGACGAGGGGTTCAGTCCGGGAACTTCGGTGATACCGATCAGGTCGGGCGAGAACGCCACCAGGTTGAAGATGAGCAAAGCGACGATGATCATCATCCCTGAGTGCTTGAATCCAGTCGAAAATCGACCGGTTGCCATCAATCCGGCCATGGACCCGTTACCCATGGCCTGCATGGTTACACCGTAGTAGAAAATCGTCAGGAAAAACAGGGGGTCGATGTTGCGGATGGTCATGTTTCCGATGGTTTGACCACCGCTATCACCGCCGTCCTCACCGCCAGAATTGCTTCCAGCGATGGCGGGAATAAACACCTTGGCCAGAACCACAATCACACCAAGGAAAACGAAGTACGACGTCCAAATGACAGCAATATAGGAACCAATGGCACGTTTTCGTTCACCTTCAAGGAACTTCAATTCACGTGAGTCGTTGGCGGCGGTGACCAGAATGTCGGAAATTTTCCCACCAGCCCGATCGGCTTCGGCGATAAGGGCAATAGCACGCTGGACCAAGGGTGTTCCGACCCGGTCGGCAAACTGCCGAATCACGTCGCTGAACTTGATCCCCCAACTGAGTTGGTCGGACATTTTCTTGACTTCGTCGTTCAGGGCACCGTATTCCGATGTCGCCAAGGTTTGAACAGCGACGGTCATGGAAAGACCACCCTTCCAGTACTCGGCGAGGTCTCGAAGGAAATCGGGGAACTTTTCCTCAACCTCGTTCTTCTTTTCCTCGATTTTTTCCCAATAGTACGAAGCGGGGAAAATGAACAGGAAGAAGGTCAAGCCGAAGAAATTCAGGAAGATGGTGGGGTGAACTTTGAGCGGTCCAAGTTCAAGGGCTGGCCCCAGCCAAAGCGACTTGTTGTTCATGTTGGTGGGGATGCCGTCGTAGTAATGGACGGTCATGTCAAAGGTCACGGTTGACAAAAATTGGCCTTCAGTGGCCGTCATGAACACCAGTTCATAACGTTGGTCGGGAGGAATGGTGGTCATCTCGAATCCACAGTCTCCTTGGTTGGCGGTGGCGTTGTTGTATTCCAGAATATCGCCAGCAGAAGAACGAACCGCAACCGTGTAGTCGTAGGGGCCTGAAGCTTCGACGGAGCAGTTCAGCCACAGAGGTTGGAGCACAACGGCACCACCAGTAGCGGTTTCTGGTACGCCTGGTACATCGAAATTTTTGCCTCGTTTCGTGACCATGGTCCACTCTTCATCCTCCCATGTGATGCGGTCGGGACGGTCCTGCAGGATGGAACATGTTTGGTTTTGAGAGTACGTGGGTTGCTGGTTGGTTTGGAAGAATTCGCCCGTCGGATTGCCAACCTCGTCTTGGGCAGTTGCGCCACAGTAGAGGTTGGTGAACATGGGTTCGCCGTTGTTGGTGGGTACGAATCCGGAGTTCGTGATCCAGAACAACCCGCTTGCGAGACCCAGGATGATGGAAAAGAACAGAATGACGTACAATCTGGAAAGGGTCTTATCGTCCTTGGGCAAGTCCAGGTTGACAACAATCTTCTCCTTCTTTCGCGCCATGAATCTCACCTCCTCACATTTCTTGCTCCTTGCTGCTGGTGTAGACCAAAATGGCGTAGGCGATGTGGATCATTGGAATGAATCCGAGCACGATGCCGTAGAGCATGCCCTCGCTCATTTGAGCACCGGAACCGGACACCCAGAACATGATGACCAACATGACGATCAAAAACAGCGGCATGGCGACGGCAACCACAATGTAGGATTCGGCCAGCAAGGCGATGGATTCGAGGAACATCTGCAATCGGGTTCGATTCTCACGCATGTAGTGCTCAGCACGGTTGAGGAAATACAACTTGAGTTGACCACCAGCCGTGAGGGTCCCCACCATCCCTTGGAAAAATTCCGTTAGCCAAACCGATGCAGCCCGGTCCACGCTGAGTTTGATGGCCGAAATCAGGTCGTAGCCCAGCAACGTGATGTCACGGTAAATCATCGCTGCGTCATCTGCCACGTCTCCGTAGATGTCCTTGTTCATGGCCAGCGACCTGAAAATTTTCCCGGGTGTGGCGTTGGCAGCCGACATCGCAGCGGTGTAGGAAGCGGCGTAAGGAAGGTACTTTTCGATCATGTCCGCTCGGCGGGTGGCTTCACGGGCAGCACCGCCCTTGTTGTACTTGAAACCGGCATAGGGAATAAGGAAGCCACCGACGGCGACGAGGATGACTTTTAGCGCCGGTGGAAACACTTGGAGGGCATAGTCGGGACAACCGTTCCCGGGAAGGCTGGGGTCAACCAGCGTTGGGTTCCAATACTCCCATTCGAAGCATGGATTCACCGATGCCGCATCTTGGATGCTCTCGTAAAAGGCGATGACGCCGATATCGGGGATGAAGAAAATCGCCACAAAGGCCCACGACATCAGCGTGATGGCAATGCTCGTGACGATGACCGTAGCGAGGTACACTTCAGGCATCATACCCATGGAACCTTTGACCAAATTGGCCGAGAGTTCCTTGTCGTTTCGTGCGCGTTTTTTGACGAAACCACCCAGCAAGCGATTACAGATTCGCTGCCATGCTGTCAAGTCCATTGATTCACACCTCTGCCATGACCGGGTTCACTTGAGACCGTCCACCCTCGCCAAGATTTCGTTGGGTCGAACATAGTATTCCGTCACGATTTGAGACACTTGGTCGGCCTTGCGGATGTCGTTGAGAACCATCCACTCGAGGATGCGCTTTCGGGTACGCAATTCGCGTCGCATCTCTTCTTGGCTGTAGTTGATCTTGACCATGATTTTCTCAAGGACATAGGACTTGCCGCTGAAGATGAAATCATCGTTGGTGACGTCCCAACGGAACACTTCGTTGGTGATGACTTCCATGGAGTTGGGGTCGATACCGACGATTTCGACGACTTGCTTTGTTCGCCGGACACGGCGGCCGTTGATACGGGTCTGAATCTGAATCGAACAGGCTTCAAGCGCAGGGAGCAACACACGTGGAATGTCAATGGGTTTGTTTTCCAATCGGTGAACCAGTGACGGAACCGAGTCGGCGTGGACCGTTGAATAGGCGCAGTGGCCCGTGGCCATGGCTTGGAACAACACGTAAGCTTCAGCACCACGGATTTCACCCACAATGATGTATTCCGGTCGTTCACGAAGGGCTGCTTTGAGCAACTCGAACTCACCGATGACACCTTCGTCGCTTTCACCACCAAACCCTTGTCGTGTCAAACCAGGCACCCAGTTGGGTTGAGGAATGTTCACTTCACGGGTTGATTCGATGGACACAATCTTCATTTGCCAAGGAATGAAAATGCACATGGCGTTGAGCGTCGTGGTCTTTCCAGACGCCGTACCACCGACGAACAACATAGGGACTTCGTTTTGGAACGCAATCCAGAGGTAGGCCACCATCAGCGAGGACATGGTACGGAACGCGACGATGTCGGCGGGTGAGAACGGGTCGTCCTTGAAACGTCGAATACAGAAGGCAGACCCTCGAGTGGAGATTTCATGGCCCAATTTCATGACGATACGAGAACCGTCCATCAGCGTCGCGTCAAGCAGCGGATCGGCAACGGAAATGTGCTTGCCACAACGCTGGGCGAGTTTGATGACATAGGACTCCAACTCATGATCGGTTTCCCAAACACAGGTCGTTTCCACCGATTCAAATTTACGATGGTAGGCAAAGATAGGGACGTTGGTACCGTCGAGGGAAATGTCCTCAACGTTGACGTCGTTCATCAACACGTCCATCTTTCCGTAACCGATGAGATCACGTCGTAGATAGTAGAAGATTTTGGACTTGGATTTCTTGTTGATTTTCATGCTGTACGCTTTGATGACCTTGTCCATCGCCGTGCGAACGTAGGCATCGGGATTGGAATCAATTTCTTCGATGTTGGCGGTCAGCGAGCGAATGAAAATATCCATGATTTCGTCTCGTTGTTCCTGTTCTTTTTTGGTGAGCGGGGGCTCGATGATTTGGTAGATGATGTTGAGCGTGGTTTGGTCGCGGACAATCCTCGCAAAAGCGTGAGGAGGCATCACAGGGTACTTGTCCAATTCATCGTACTGGGCTCGTTGTTTGGCGCGTTGTCGTCCACCGCCGCCACCGCCTTTTTTTCTTGCCATGGTCACCGACACCCCCGAATGCATTTTGCTACAACATCTCCCCGACTATAACACTTGGGTGAAAATCACCACCAAAACGGCTTGCTGTGGCAAACTTCAAGCGGTCGGTTCAAGGCTGATTTATTCCCTGGTTTTGTCGTCCAACCAGGCGTTGCACAATGCGTGGAACGTGGCCAAATCTCCGTCGTTGGACAAAGCATCCGTGGCTTGGTCGATCAGCACATCAAGGCCCCACCCAATTTCGCGTGCATTCCTCGCTTCAAAGGCGGCACGATCGCCGTCTTCGGAACGGCCTCGACCCTGAATGCGTTGAAACCGCATTTCGGCGTCCGCAACGATGGCGACCGTTTGGTAAGCATGACCCCAACGCTGGGAAAAGACCCGGTCTTCAGCGGTTCCACGAAGTCCTTCGATGAGCACCAATTCGTGTTCAGCCAACAATTCATCGACGCGATCACACAGGCGGGTCGCCAACACATCTTCGCCGTGAGCGGCACGCAACGATGCCGCCACTTCACCAAAGACATGAGGCGCTTCTTCGAGCCCCCGTTGACGAACCTCGGCTCGAATCATATCCCCCATGGACACGATTGGAATCCCAGCGTTGGCGAGAACAGAAGCGAATTCGCCTTTTCCAGACCCGGGCATGCCGCAAACCGCCACCACCTGAGCCATGATGGGCTGGCCATGACGGTTGCTCAAGAAGATACCTGCTCAAACAAGAAATCCGTTCAGTTTGAAAACTCGGCTCGCCCCCACCGGCGGTCCATCAACTTCCACAACACCGCAGAGGCGAAGATCAACCCAATCGAGATGGCAATCATGCCCATGTACCCTTGCTGAACCATCGTCTCGTCGTACATTTGGGCCGTGGCAGCCAGGCCGTCTTGACTGGCTCGCTCCCACCAATTCCCGTACAGGCTGACGTCGCCTTGCGTGAACGACAGCAAGAACAAACCGAGGAGAGGCAGCACGGTGCCAATCCAAAACCACACCATGATCGAGGCGTCAAAAATCGCCTTGTTGGGCCTCAGGCCCATCAAAAACGCGGTCAAGGCCACGATGTAAATGGAATTGGCAAACATCACGATGATGCTCGTTGGCAGCGACGCCCATTCGTCCAACCGCCATGCCATGAGCACGATGAAAATCAGTGAAATCCACGAGGTGGCAAGGAAATAGACCACGACTTTGGCGCGAATCAAATCGGGCACTTTCAGCGGTAAGCCGTTCATGAATTCCGGCGAATCGAGGATGGTTAACCAGGAATAGAAGTTGAAGCCGAAGAAGCCCAAGAACGGGGCATACGAGAGAAGATTGATCGGTATGGGGGCTTCAGCAAAATCAACCAACCACGCCATGCCCAAGAGCACCAGCAAGGGGATGGCGTAGGAAACGGTCATCTTCTTGATGGCCCCGGAACGAAACAAATCAACGAATTCTTTAGCGACAATCAGTCGAATGTGACCTCGGCCCAAGAACCGCAGTCGTCCATACATCGGGGTGAGAAGGTCCCCTCGCTCGACGACGCTCACGTCGAAGTCATCCAAAATCAACAAGGAGGCAATCAAACCGATGCTCAGGGACAAGACCAATCCAAGCACGATGGCAAGCCCGCTTTGGCTTGCTTGCGCTGCCAACCCCCAAAGCAACAGGTCGGCGGGAAGAAGACCAATACCGACCGCCACGCCCAACGCCACGACGAGCACGGGCCCTACCACCGTGAAGGGCCGACCACGCAACCACAGCGAAGAGGCAAGGAACGAAAGAGCCAGGCCCTGACCCAACGTGGTGGCCATGGCCAGCCACGTCCACGGCAAGGAGCTCCAAAGCAAAGGCGTTCGAATCCCAGCAACGCCGTCGAGGAGAATACCCAGTGCCATACCGCTGATGATGGGTGTCAAAATGAGCAAGACATAGAACAACAAGTCCTTGACAAAATAAGCGAAATGGGCCATGGAATTGGGCAGCGGTTGCAATGCTGGGGCCGCCAGAAGGTAATTTTTGGTGCCGGTTCGCCGAACGATGGCATCTCGCCCCATGAACGCAAAGGTGCCCATGCCCAAGGAGAACATGAACATCGGAAGGTGCAGAGCAAACCGGAGTTCTTGCCAGGTGAACGTTTTGGAATCGATGTCCGACGTTTGGGCGGTCGAATCACCAACGAGAAATTGCAACCCGATGGTGGAGATGGCGGTGACGAGGGTCAACAGAAGCGGGAAGAGAACCATCTGCCGTTTTTTTGCGAATTCAACGCTCTTTCGTGCCTCCTCAACAAACATCACCCGGAAGGTTGCGGAAAAGGAAGCCCATCCACGTAACGGTTCGTTGAGGGAGGTCCCATGGGCGGTGGTGCCCAGCGTCGATGCATCATCGAAGACATCGTCCGTCCACGGACGAGATTCGATGAAGGATTCGCCCATGCTCATTCCTCCGAATCGTCCACCACGCCTTCGTCGCTGAGCCGTTCAACGTCTTCGATGGACCGACCTACAAGGCGAATGAACACGTCCTCAAGCGTCTCGTCCGGCGTTTGTTTCAGACCTTTGACCGTTCCTGCAGCGAGCACTTTCCCATCGTTGATGATGGCCATGCGATTGCACATGCGTTCGGCCATCTCGAGCACGTGTGAACAGAGGAAAATGGTCCCTCCTCCCGCCACGTGGTCGAGCAGCCATTCCCTGCACTTCCGCTGATAGATAGGGTCCAAATTGGCGAAGGGTTCGTCCAAAAACAGCAGTTTTGGTTTGTGAATAAACGCACTGGCGAGCATCACTTTCTGCCGCTGGCCCTTCGAGAGATCTTTGCACATCGTGTCTCGTTTTTCCTGGAGACCAAACCATTCCAGCCAGTGTTCAACCTTGGCGTTCATGTCCTCTACCCCGCGAAGTCGCGCCACGAACTCAAGGAACTCAACCGGTGTGAGAAACGAAGGAGGGGATTCCGATTCAGGGACAATGCCGATGTTCGCCTTGACCTTTTGTGGGTCTTCAACGGCGTTAACGCCCAGCACCTCAATGCGGCCTTTGCTCGGACGAAGTTGGCCTGTGAGGAGTTTGATGAAGGTCGATTTTCCCGCACCGTTGGGCCCAAACACACCGAAAAATTCCCCAGCATGAACTTCGACGTTCAGCGGATGGAGAGCGATGAAATCGCCGTATTTTTTGGCCATGTCCTTGGCGCTGACCATCGGCCCTTGTTCGCCAGTCATGGGGTGATGAGGTGGCTGGTTGATTTGATACCTTGCTTCACCCTCATTGGCGGCGGGCGATGAGATGAAGAAGAGGGACCCGTTCAGTCGGGCCATGAACCCACCGCAAAGCGACGTGACCACCGTTGAACTCCATCCGATCAGCGAGGAGAGTGACCTCGGTTCATTTGCTTGCTTCACCATCAACCGGCCTGACAAATTGAACGCATTGAACGCTGAGGTCATGGATGCGCTCAAGGCCGTTTGTGCTTGGATGGAAACCGCCGATGATGTTCGCGTGTTGGTGGTGACCGGGGCACCGCCCAACCCGCCTCCAGAAGGGAAGCGAGCCAAGCCTCACGCCTTTGTGGCGGGTGCGGACATCACAGAATTTGCCGGTGCGGGCAGCGAGGAAATTCGAGTTAAGTTCAGCGATAACGCCGTTGAGGCCCTGTGGAACCTCAGCAAACCAACCATCGCCATGGTGGACGGTTTCGCCCTCGGCGGTGGGTGTGAAGTGGCCTGCTCGTGCGATGTTCGAATCGCCAGTGACCGTTCCACCTTTGGCACGCCGGAAATCAACCTCGGTTTGATTCCAGGGTACGGCGCCACCCAACGTTTGGAACGATTGGTCGGTTACGGCAAGGCCCACGAGATGATCATGACCGGCGACATGGTGCCCGCAGAGGAAGCCCACCGCATTGGTTTGGTCAATCACGTCGTGGCGCCTGAGGAGTTGGAAGCCACTGTCTTCGGCATGGCACGCCGAATCGGAAGCAAATCATCCCACGCCCTGCGCGTGGGCAAGCACACCGTTCGAGCAGCCCTGGACGAAGGATTGACCGATGGTGTTGCCATCGAAGCCGACGCCTTTGCCGACCTCTTCGACAGCGAAGACAAGGAAATCGGCGTCCAGGCCTTCATCAACCGTGAGACGGCGCAATGGAAGCATCGCTAACCTTGTGTCGACCTCAAAACATCTCGAGCCTGTCGGCCGAGGTGAGGGGGCGCCATTGCCCCCCTCTTGTCCGGAAGTGTGTCCGGCCACGGTCTTGTCTGCGGTAGAAATCAACCCGTTGTACGAATGTTCTGAACGGTCAGATACTGTCGAAAGTGCGCCATGTGGCGTCGGTATTTGGCCGCAAACCAGGGCTGAATCACGATGATGTCGGGTCTCAGCGTCACCGGGTCGTGTGCCCTCACTGGATGTTGCATCAGTTCCTTCAGCATGGCTTGGTTTTTTTCATCAAGAGCAACCTGATCGGCGCAGCAAGGCTTGCTCACCCGAGGTGGTTGTTTCACAACGACATCTGGTTTCTCGGATGGTTCGTTGGCCTTGTTATCACGTGCGATTTTCGCTCGCATGGCTCGCTTTTTCGCCAGCACATGTGGCTTGAGCTCTTGGCGCCCCGTTGCGGGGTTGAACCAATAATCGCTGTTCCTTTTCGTACTCCGTTTTTTCCTACCTTTCCTAGGTTTTCCCATTTTTTATCCTCCAATTTTCCTTAGCAGAATCGTCGAGCGATTCCGCCTAATGGTGTGCTAAATCACCAAATTGGAGGAAGGGATTATTGCATTACGAAGGCTCCTCAAGTACGCTGTCTCGATATTATTTTTCACCCCACCCTATATAAAGGGCGCATAGGGACTCCCGCTCAGCAGGCAATCAGTTGTTCATTTCATCTCGCAGAGCCGAGAGTGCCGAGCTGGCAGCGGGAAGTGGAGGAAGGGCCAACGGGAGGCCGTCTGGGCCAATCAGCGGCGGGAGTTCTTTGCCGTCTGGGCCGATGAGCACGGGGGCCTCAGGTTGTTTTGGCCCAACCGCTTCAAAGCCAACATCAAGGGGCAGACGGAGTTTGAGGATTCGTCCTTCATCGATGCGGACGAACGTGGCACCGTACACGTGACCAGGAGCGGGGTGTTCTGGTTCATCCAGCACCGTGTGACCGTGCCCGGGTGTCTGCAGCAAGGCGACGAGGTCTTCACCCGAAGCGTGTTCTTCCCACATGCGGGCGGTGGAGGCGCGAATATCAGCAAGTTGACCCATGCGGCGACGCTTGATGCGCTCTCGAATGGCCTCATGGCGCTCGCGTCGGTCGCTGACCGTCAGTTCGATATCAGCGTCTTCAACGGACTCCGGGCTCACGTCCACCACGTATTCACCGGCGACATGCACGTCTTCGATCTCCACCTCAACCTCGACTTCAACATCGTCGGCCAAGGCCTCGGCTTGAGCGGCTTCAGCAGCGGCGATCTTGGCTAATTTTCGTTCACGGAGCGTTGCACCGTCCAGCGAATCTGCGGTCACGGGTGCAGGAAGATCATCCTCTTCCTCCTCTGGTTCTGCGTCCTCGGTTTCAACGGCGGCAACGGCCTGTGTTGGCGACGGGCGAGAACGCCGTGGTCGAGACGGTTGCGCAGTGGAACCGAGATTGACCCACAAAAAGGCAAGAAGCGCCATCCCAGCGACGAAACCCCACTTGGCTTCCTCGGTTAACTGGCCCACGGTGAGCAGGTAGAACCCAAGGGTGCTGACAAACAGCAAACCCACGGCGGTCCTTGCAAAACCCATGGCACTCGTGCATTCCAATCGCTGATGCTTTATGACGGTGATGGAGAACCAAGGATTAGGCTTGCTCCGAACGGTTTGGCAGTTGTGTCAACAGGTCTTCGAGGGCTCGTCGTCGGTGACTGAACCGATGCTTCGTCGCGACATCAACCTCGCCGAACGTCTTTCCGTGGGTGCTGAGTTCACCCATTTCTCCCGGCGAGCATGCGTTTCCAGCGGCATCCAAATCAGCAGGGACAAACACCGGGTCGTAGCCAAATCCCGCGTCGCCTCGAACCTCCTCGGCGATGGAACCAGGGCATGCTCCAACACCTGTGACGATGTCCTTTCCGTCCCACATGACGGCGACGGCCTTGAAGGAGGCAGAACGCAAGCGCTTTGCCTGAACGGGATCTTCGCTTTGCAGATGGGAAAGCAACCTCAACACCCCAAGGCATCCAACGGTTTCGTAAACGTAGGATGAATACACGCCGGGAAACCCGTTCAAGGCATCGACAAACAAGCCTGCATCCTCAACCAAGAGCATTGACGATGGCGTGGGAGCGTGGTGTTTGGCCTGCTCAATTTTCGCCAATGCAACGGCGTGAAGGTCGCTGGCCTGAGGTTCAACCACATCGCCGCCATCCAGCTTCAACTGACGTACTTCGTACCCAAACGGCGCAAAATGATGGGCTGCTTCCTCCACTTTTCCTGTGTTGCCGGTCAAAAACCAAACGATGTTGTCCATGGCAACGGGACATGAACGGGGCATATGACCCTGCCCCCAAATCTCCGCAGACGACGTCTTTTCGTGAAGTACCTTCAAAACAAACCATCCATAGCCTGCATCATGGTATCTGACGTGGTGATGGTTGCCGTTGGCGGTGCCGTTGGGGCAGTGCTTCGCTGGTACGTGGCTGGGTCAATGGCCTCGGAAGCATTCCCCTGGGCGACGTTGACGGTGAATCTTGTTGGCTCAATCTTGCTCGGCGCATCCACCGCCTTGTTGGCAGCCAATGTCTTGACCGAACAACAGGCGCTGCTTCTCGGCGTAGGCGTGTTGGGAGGATTCACCACGCTGTCCACGTTTTCGATGGAAACCGCTCTGTTGATTGATGAGGGTCGCTGGGGGACGGTCGCCACGTACATCGGTTTCACCGGCATCGCTGCGCCCCTCTTGGCGTTGCTGAGTTGGAAGGGGACAGCGCAACTGCTGTCGTGAATCACTTCGGAATCGCCAGCATTCGGTTCAAGGCCAGAAGGGAACCGGCTTGGACCTCTTCGGGGACGATGATTTGGTTTGGAATTTCGCCATCAACCAACCGTTCCAGCACGTCCATCAGGTAGGCTGGATGGATCATGTACATCGTTGAGCACGGACAAATTTCGTCATCGAGGCACTCAATGTGTTTGTCTTCATGCTCCCGTGCCAGCCGAGCCACCATGTTGATCTCGGTTCCGATGGCCACACTCGAACCGGCCGGCAAGTCTCGGACAAAATTCCGAATGTATTGCGTTGAACCGTAGGCATCAGCCAACTCGAGCGTTTGTTTCGGGCATTCGGGGTGGACGACAACGATACCGTCGGGGTGTTCGGCACGGAACGCTTCAATTTGGGCGGGCGTGAACCGTTTGTGAACAGAACAAAAGCCGTGCCAAAGAACGATTCGAGCGCCTTTCAACTCGCCCATGGCGCCGATACCTGGGGTCCATGTAGGCATGCGTTCCTCATCAATCCCCATGGCGATACCGGTGTTTCGACCAAGGTGCTGGTCCGGGAAGAAGAGCACCGCACCCTTCTCGCCTGCGCGCTCAAAGGCCCAATTGAGCACCCCCTCAGCGTTGGACGACGTACACACAACACCTCCATGACGGCCCACGAAATCCTTCAGGTCAGCGCTGGAATTCATGTAGGTCACGGGCACCAAGTAGGCAGCGCCGTCCTCAGCAGGTTGCTCGGGATGCGGACGATGGATGGGGTCCTTCAGACCGGACTGGACGAGAATCTCATCCCAGGCCACTTCAACCTCGCTCAAGGTAGCCATGTCGGCCATGGAGCAACCCGCACGCAGATTGGGGAGAATGACGTGCTGGCCCTCAGACGTCAAGATATCGGCGGATTCAGCCATGAAATGCACGCCGCAGAACACGATGTACTCGGCTGAAGAGGCCGCTGCTTGTTGGCTGAGCATGAACGAGTCGCCAAGAAAATCCGCATGCATCACGATGCTGTCTCGCTGGTAGTGATGGCCGAGGATGAGCAAGCGGTCTCCGAGTTGAGCCTTCAACGCTTGAATGCGGTCAGCGATGGCTTGTTCTTCCATGGACAATGTTGTGTCCATGAAGTTGACCGAGCACATGGGGAGGGTGACGCTCATGGGCCTCATCCCTTCCAAGCATCAACCCTTTTTCAAAGAACGGATAGGGATGAAGTTTCAAAAAGAGCCTGCCACTGGGCGGCACGATGGTGTTCACCCCTGCCGAGCGCTTGCATTTGGGCGCAGAGGCCGAAGTCTGGAAAGGGACATGGTTTGGAAAACAGGCCGTCCGCAAACAGCGTCGACCCCGGTCTTGGCGCCATCCAGACCTCGACCATCGTCTTGGCGTTCGCCGAATGATCAGCGAGGCTCGGTTGTTGATTCGCAGTCGAAAAGCAGGGCTCTCCGTTCCCGCCGTGTTGGATTTGGATTACGAAGGTGGCCAACTCATCATCGAACATCTTGACGGTACACCGTTGATCGAGGTGTTGAACACACCGAATGCAAACGGTGAGGACATCAAAGCAACGCTGCGACGGGTCGGTGAGGCCGTACGCATGTTGCATCGAGAAGCCATGACCCACGGCGATTTATCGAGCAACAACGTTCTGGTCGAGGAGGATCGCATTCACCTCATCGACTTCGGTCTCGCTTCCATCGAGTACGACGTCGAACGCTTTGGCATCGACCTCCACGTGCTCGACGAAATCCTCGGTGCCTCCCATCCTCAGTGGCCGGGCGCCATCGATTGGGTGATTGAAGGCTACCTTGAGACCGAAGAGCGGCTTGGTCCCTCCCCAGTGCTTCAAGGTGGAACGGTGCCCACCGCACGGGAAGTCCACGCCCGACTCGAAGACATCCGAACACGCGTCCGGTATCACGGTTGACGACGTACACGGCGTTCGCTTTGACGCTGCCACATGTTCCATCCGACCACCAAGAACACCAACAACACGCCGGCTTGCAGGACAACGCTGGAGTAAGTGCTCAATTCAGGCTCCCAAGAGTGGATTTCAATGGTGCGGACATCGTCATCGAGTTGGAAGTAGACCAAATGATGCTCCAAAACCTGGGGCCCCCACTGATCGTTGGTGTCTGAAGTCAACACGTGGGTGGTGTTGGTCGTGAGGTTCGTGAAGTAGATTTCACGGTCCAGGTACTTGGTTTGAGGGGTCAACGGATTGAGATGGTCCCGAACGGCCCACGCCAACAAACCGTGGTTCAGGGACGGATCGGAAACGCTGTATTTCGGGTTGCTCGCCAACCATTGCACGGCAGAGGACCGGTTGTAGAGCACCAACCGGTCGGTGGCGCTGACGTTGACCGTGACGACCAGGTGTTCCCGGTTGAAGGTGATATCTTGGATGCTGGCGTTCTCCATGTCGACCGGGGTTCCCCAACTTGCGAGCACTTCGTCCTCCTCGAGGGGGGCCGTGGCGTTGATGTCGTAGCCGACTTGACCGGTGACTCCCAGTTGAAGGATCTTCACGCTCAACGGCTCAACCTCCGTCACGTAGGCGATTTCGGAACCGGAACACTCCAGCGTGTCCACGCCCGTCACCGAGGAATGTGAGCCGGACACTTCGTTGCCGACAAGGTCGCGCACGACAATGGAACCTTCGAACACATACACCAACACCGTCGACTGCGCGCGCTCACACAACGACAACTGTTGTGGATTGGCCATCGCAATGGACGAGAGTGGCGACGTCGGGTCGTTGACATTGTAGACATAAAGCATGGTTGACGTGCTCACCGCCAGTGTTTCACTGGACAAGGCATAGGTGGAATTGACGGTTAAACCGGGGACATCGAAGTAAATCGGTTCGTTTTGGTCGGCGGAAAGGTTGTGCAAGAGCAAGGCTGGGCCGTCGCTTTGGTTGTCCAACGTGACGAGCCAACCGTCAACCGCCGCAGCCGCCTCCGGGGCCTCGACGCCACCTGCAGGCAGGGACCGATGGGTCAAATCCCAGGTGATGACAGCCACGACGACCAGCAGAATCGCCAGCGCCATGCGCCCTGTCTCTCGACTCGTCGGGCTTCGGTATTGTTTCCAAAAGGCTTGCAAGCGACCTTTGAACCACGACCATGCTTTACCTGGCCGAGTCAAGACCGTCACGATTCGTGCGTTCATCGTACGCTCGTCAAAGAATTTCCACCAGGTGTTGGAGGTTCGGTCTGCCATGGACACCGCAGCACCAGCCACCAACATGCCGCCAATGATGTCAACAAACCAGTGGATACCGAGATAGATGATGGTGAAGGCCGTCAGAAGGGTGTAGGCGAAGACCGTGTAGCGATAACGGTTCCAACGTCGATCGTCGTCAAACCGCGTGAGGCACAACCACACAGCGAACGGGATGCCAATGTGCAGGGAAGGCATGCCGTTGGTGAACGGGTCGATACGGCGGAACCAATCCGCAATCTCTGGGGTGAGGGTGTAAGCCAGCGTCTCCATTTCGGGTATCGTGTCACCGGTGACGCGGACGTTGAAAAACAGGTAAAACGGCACGGCCAGAATGTACACCCATGCAATGGACAAGGTGACGCGGTCAGCCAGCCACCGGTCGTCGAAATAGGCGAAATAAAACACCGAAACATAGCAGATGAACATGAACCCTGCAACGTAAAAATGCGTCAGGGCTACGGTCAGCCAGTCGGCCTCGAAGGTCTGTTGTACCCACAACACGAGGTTGCCCTCAACCGCCCAAATGTACGGCGTCATGTCAAGACCGGTGCTGGCCATCAACAGGCGGTCGATTTGATCGAGACCGTCTTTCAAATTGTAAATGGAAAACACGATCAAGACGTGGACCCAATATCGCCGAAAGAAATCAACGAATGGTGGCAGCGAAAGTTTGGCCCAGGGTGGTTTGAAGACCGGAAGCAGAAGGACGCCCAACGCCAATGCGCTAATCATCCACGTCAGGTAAACACTCTGCATGTTGGACCGCCTTAGCCCGAAGGCCGTGGATGTGCTTCATGAAACCGTCGTCAATCCGGTCGAGGAACGGGCGTTCTTCACCAGGCGCCGTGAACGTACGGTCGGCCACGATCAGGGTCTCGCCGTTGGGCCAAATCGTAGATTCGCTCAAAACGGTAGATGCCGCTCGAGCATCCTTGCTGCCATTCGAAGGAAAGGGCATATTTCCCTACGGTTCGAACCGTTGGTTTTTCTGCCGGTAGGGCTTCAATTTGTCGACGAAGGGTTCGGCTCGTGTCGTCTTCGTTTCGCATCGGGGAACATTTTGCACAGGGGCAGGCATGACGCAGATCATCGTAGGTGACGGTGTACGTGGCCTCGTCCTCGTAGGTGAGCACCATGTCTTTTGCTCGGCGCTCGAGCCGCTTGAGGGTGGGAAGCACCTCGGTCATCCTTTCACCTCAAACGATTTCCAATCCACCATCCGAGCCGTCGGAGAGTTGGTCTTGGATAGCAGCAACCACCTTGGCAAAGGCGTGGGCAGAGGGGCCTTCAGGTTCAGAGACGATTCGGTGCACACCGTCATCGCCGCCTCGTACAAACCCTGGGTCAAAGGGAAGCGCACCCAAGAACGGGACACCAAACTCCTCGGCCGTGGCTTTGCCGCCGCCTTCCTTGAAAATGTCCAACGTCACTGAGAAACGGCCCTCCTCATCGGCCGTGGCCGTCAAGGTTTTTCCGCCCGGGCCTGCAATATTCAGAGAGGTGCCAGGCGCCGCCGTCCCGTTGATGGTGAAGCCGCTCATGTTCTCGACGATGCCGAGCACGGGTACCTTCAACGATTCAGAAAACGTGATCGATTTACGACTGTCCAACAAGGCCACTTGCTGAGGGGTGGTGACGATGACCATTCCGTCAATGTCCGGCAAGGATTGCGCTACCGTCAACGGCTCGTCAGAGGTTCCCGGAGGGAAATCGATGATCAGGTAGTCAAGCTCGCCCCACTCCACGTCACCGATGAACTGCTGAATGGCACCGAGTTTGATCGGGCCACGCCAAACCACCGGGGTGTCCTCGTCTTCGAGCAGGAAGGCCATGCTGATGACCTTCACGCCCAAGTGACCTTGAGCAGGGTGAATGCGTTTGTTTTCTACGTGCAACCGTCGTCCGTCCAATCCCATCATCTTCGGGACGTTTGGGCCGGTGATGTCGATGTCGAGAATGCCGACGGTGTGGCCTTGTTGAGCCAACGAGAGCGCCAAACCGGTCGAGACGGTTGACTTTCCTACACCACCTTTTCCGGAAAGCACCATGATTTTGTGCTTGATTTTTCGACCGATTTCTTCCATCGCCATCTTGCGCTTCATCTGCGCATAGGCCTGTTCCATCTGTTTTTGTTCCTGAGGAGAGGGGGCTGCTGGTGCCTCGTTTGAATCCCCGGGTGTGTTGATGGTCACGGGCGAATCGGACATGAACCGTCCACC
>JALRLQ010000140.1 GCA_023254365.1 Candidatus Poseidonia sp.
CTTCCCCAACGACGCCAGCGAAACCATGGATTCTGACGGTGACGGCATGGGCGACAACGCTCAAGCCATCTACGAAGCGGAGCTGGCTGCTCAACAGGAAGAAGAGGACGCTGCAGCCCGCATGCGCCTCATCATCGGTGTGGTGCTCGTGCTCCTCGTGGGCGCCGGTGCCGGCGTCTTCTACATGCGCAGCCGCTCTGGAGCCGAAGGCGACGAGGTCGCGAAGGACTTCGGCATGCCCGACATGAACGCTCAACCCGCTGCCGCAAGCACCGGTTACGACCCCATGGCCACCACCGGTTATGCGGCTCAGCCCGCGCAAACCTACGACGCCATGGCCACGGCCGGCTATGCTGCTCAACCAGCGGCCGCTGCCTACGACCCGATGGCCACCCAAGCCGCCGTGCAGCCCGTGGACGACAGCGCCCTGAATGCGCTGGTGGAACCCGAACCCGTGGCCGCCGCTGTCGCCATGCCCGAGGTCGTGGCGCAACCTGAACCCGTGGCTGCACCGGCTGAGCCCACCGTGGTGAACCAGTGGACCGACGAGAACGGCCACACCTGGCGCGTGATGAGCGACGGTACCAACCGCTGGTGGAACGGCACGGACTGGCAAAAGGTCTGAGGTCGGCACGACCGTTCCGTTGGACCTCACCGTTCAAGGATGACATCGGTCGTTAGGCCATGTGGTCATCCACCCATCCGAACAACGATCGCAGAACCGGACGGAGTGTTTCCCCGCGCTCGGTGAGGGTGTATTCCACCCGAGCAGGAACTTCAGGGTACACCTCACGTTGAACCAACCCGTGGTCCACCAAAGCATCCAAACGTCGACTCAACGTCGTTGCTGTGATGTTCAGGGCCCGCTTCAGTTCATTGAAACGACTGGGTGTTTCGTGATGGAGCAACCGGTGCAACAGGTCCAGGACATGTGTTTTCCCGAGCAAATCAATGAACGTCCTTCCCGTCGGTTGAAGGCATGTAGGCTCCCCTTGCGCTGTTGAGTCCATGGAGAATGGCTTCCGAAGGCCCCTTATGAATCTCCCAGTCTCCGCAGCGGTACTGTGGTTTCACCTTGGAAACTTTTGCCTTTGAATACCGCCTCGTGTTGCGTTCACCAAGGAGGTAAACCACCATGAGCAAATGCGGATGCGGACGCTCGCCGACCGGCCTGTGCAAGGGCTGGCACGGCTTAAGCGACGAAGAATACGAGAAAAAGCTGGAAGAGTATAAGGCGGCCAACAAGGACGAATGAGCATGGCGCGCAACTGGAACACCATCCTTCGATGGGTTCACCTCAGCTTTGGCATGATCATCTCGGTCTACTTCGGACGCATCACCTTCACCGGTGACGTGAACGTGTGGGACGACAACCCCGGATTCACCATGTTCGTCGGTCAAGCCGTGATGGCCGTGGTCTTCTGGACGGGCATCATCAAATGGCAACTACCACGCATCAAGAAGTGGAACCGCAAGCGCCAGAAGGCCAAGGCGGCCACCGAAGCGTGATACGGCCCGGAACAGCGCCTCTCCGACATAGGGGATGAACAGGAGTATATGTGCCAACGCCCGTGGTTGAGGCCATGGACCTCCCTGAGCATCTCGCCGAGCGATGCCGGTGGGTATCACAACACCAAACCCCGGTGGGCCAAGGCCCCGTCGTGGTCTGGCTCAAGTCGTTGTTTCGGGTGCATGAGAACCCCGTCGTGGACGTAGGTCGGTGGATGGCGCATCATCACGACCGCCCGCTGCTGATTTACCACGCTTTGGACGAACGTTACCCCCATGCCTCGCTGCGCCATCACAACGTCGTGATGGACGCAGCGGTTGACCTGCATCGTGGCTTTACCAAGCAAGGGCTCCGTTACGTCTTCCATCTCGCCCGTGAAGGCCATCGCCCGGCCGCCATCAAGGACCTCGCCCAGCAAGCCAGCATGGTGGTCACCGACCTGTTTCCGTTGCCCCCGTGGGACGAGTGGGTGCGACGAGTCGCCGAAGTCACCGAGGCCGCCGTGGTTGAGGTGGACGGCCATTGCGTCATCCCCATGCCGCTGTTCGGGAAGTCGGTGGACCGTCCCTTCAAGTTCAGGGACGCCACCAAGAAGTTGCGCAAACGACGTCTGCAGCGCTCTTGGCCGAAGTTGGACCTCGACGTGAAACCCTACGACGGGCATCTGCCGTTTGAACCCGTGATGGTGGAGCATCAACTGGCGGACATGGAATCGCGATGGGCGTTGCTCCAGAAGTGCAACATCGACCCGTCGGTCCATCCCGTGTGGCGTTTCAAGGGAGGAGAGCAAGCCGCCCTGGCTCGCTGGCAGGCCTTCAAGGAAAAAGGGCTGAATGGATACGCCCGCCGACGCAACAACGCCGCTGATACCGACGGCGTTTCCCGTATGTCTGCTTACATCCACTACGGCATGATCTCTCCGATGAAAATCGCCCGAGAGGCCGCCGAGGTCGGAACCAAATCCGCCGACAAGTACCTCGATGAATTGCTGGTGTTCCGAGAACATCCTTGGCACCACATCTTCGCTACAAACGAACCCTACGGCGCCCACAACCTACCCGAATGGGCCCGTCTCTCGTGGCGCTCAACAGCCGACGACCCTCGCACCACCCGATACCCGCTGCGGCAACTCGAACGAGGTGGTGTGCATGACCCCCTGTGGGCGGCATGCCAGCGCTCGTTGCTTCGACAAGGCGAACTCCACAACAACGTCCGCATGACGTGGGGAAAAGCCCTCCCGTTTTGGACCGCAGACCTCGAGCAGTCCATGGTTTGGGGCCAGCACCTCAACGACAAGTATGCCTTGGACGGACGTGACCCTTCCTCGGTGGTCGGTGTCCAGTGGTGCCACGGCCTGTTTGACCGACCGTTTCACCCACCTACGCCGATTCTCGGTCTGGTGCGTCAGCGCGACCCTGGAACCCACAGGAGTCGTTTGGACATGGAGGCCTATCGTCGATTCACCGACCAACCTGCGGCGACCACGGACCACCCCATCGTGGTGATCGGAGCGGGACTGGCAGGTGCCGTTGCTGCAGGTTTGCTGGCCGACCACGGCTTTGACGTCCTCGTGCTTGACAAAGGACGACGTGTTGGAGGGCGATGCTCCCGACGGCGAGTGGACGACGTGGTCGTGACCCACGGCGCCTCCCGACTGGACGGATGGCCTTCGTGGATGGAGGCGTGGGTCGAGGAAGCCGTTGACCTCGGGTGGATGGACCGACA
>JALRLQ010000141.1 GCA_023254365.1 Candidatus Poseidonia sp.
CGCCTGATTGCGGCGAACGGCTCGGTGCAGAACATCCCTGAAATTCCCGAGAACCTCAAGGTCTTGTACCGCACCGCGTGGGAGATTCCCCAGCGCGCCATCCTCGACATGGCCGCCGACCGCGGGGCGTACATCTGCCAGAGCCAGTCGCTCAACGTCTTCATGGAGAACGTCAACAACTCCAAGCTCACCTCCATGCACTTCTACGCGTGGAAGAAAGGACTCAAGACAGGCATGTACTACCTCCGCACCAAGGCCGCGACAGACGCGATCAAGTTCACGGTGGACAAGAAGTACAAGACGCAACCTCAAGCGGAACAAGCTGCTGCCGCAGCCAAGCCTGAGGAAATGACCTACGAGCAGCAGGTGCAAGCTTGCAGCATTGAAAACGGCCCCGACTGCGAAATGTGCAGCGGGTGATCTGGGCCATTGGCTGAACGTGAAAAAGGCGTCCTTCGGGGCGCCTTTTTTGATGGGCCAAGGTCTTCAGGTGGCGCGGGCCTCAACTCTCCTCGCGTGGAACTGACCTCCATGTGACACAACCGCAGGCCTTCTGTGCGACCTTTGCAAGGCCATTGCACGGCACATCCCCATGGGAGCAGAGCACCTTCAAATCCTTTCGCTGAACGTTCAGCACGCGTCTGTCGACGACGTGGGCTTGCTGCACATCGCGCCGGAAAACCAGCCGGCACAGATCGCGGCCTGGGTGGCGGAGCTGGAATTGCAGGGCATGGTGTTCCTGTCTACGTGCAACCGCGTCGAATTCATTTTGAGCGACGACAAGTACTTCTGCATGGGGCGGACGACGCAACTGCTTCAGGGGTTTGGGCTTGAGCCCGCGGCCCTGGGCCGTGTGGCGGCTGCGTTGCAGGCGTACCGTGGGGAGGAGGCCATGCGCCACCTGATGCGCGTCGCTTCGAGCTTGGAATCGATGGTGCTTGGCGAGCGCGAGATCTTGACCCAGGTGCGCGAGGCCTTTGACTTGGCCATGGAGCACCGTCTGGCTGGCGATCGCTTGCGGGTAGCCGGTCGTTCGGTGGTGGAAACGGCCAAAAAGGTCTTCACCCAAACGGACGTCGCCACGCAAGCTGTCTCAGTCAATTCCCTCGGTTGGCAGGCGTTCAAGTCCTGGAACTTGCCGCCCGACGCGCCGATTTTGATGGTCGGTGCCGGCGCCACCAACACGGCGGTCGGACGGTTCCTCGTCAAGGCGGGGTACCGCAACGTCGAGGTCGTTAACCGATCGCTGGAACGGGCGAGGGCCCTCGCTGACGTGCTCGGAACGGACCGAGTCGGGACCCTCGACGACCTGGACAACGCGCTGCGACGCGGGCCACGAGCATTGGTGGTCTGCACCGGAAGCGACGCGGCGTTGCTCGGCGCAGACCACGCCCGTGCATTGCCCGCGGGTCCAGTGCACGTTCTTGATTTGGGCGTGCCCTCCGACCTCGACGCGAGCTTCCGAGAACGGCCCGACTTGACGGTGGTCGACATGGCTGCGCTGAAAGAAGTTGCGGACCAAAACCTCGCCATCCGCGCCACCGAGGTGAGCAAGTGCGAAAACCTTCTCGAAGCGGGATTGAACGAGTACCTCGAGCGCCTGCAGGCGAGGGAAGTGGAACTGGCCTTGATCGAACTTCCGCAGATGATCAAGGCGATTCGCGAGACGGCCATGGGCGAGATTTTCGCGGACGACCTCGAAGGCTTGGACACCGAGGCCCGCCTGGTGGTGGAACTTCCGCTCCCCCAATCGGAATGGGCCTTCGAGGACACCGGGATTCGTTCGCTTCAAGAGGCGGGATTGACCGGTGAAGGTGTTCGAGTGTGCATGGTTGATACGGGCATCGATGTCTCCCACGATGCGTTTGAAGGTCGCAACGTGGTGTTCAAGGATTTCGTCGGAACGTCAACCTCTCCCGTCGATTACGGGGCCGTTGCCCACGGTACGTTGATGGCGGGTTTGCTGATCTCATCGGCCCATCAACTTGGTGCAGCTCCCAACGTGACCTTCGCCATGGCCGCCGCCCTGAAGGACAACGGGGAGGGTGAAAACACCGGGTTTGACAGCGATGTTGCCGATGCCATTCGTTGGTGTCAATTCGACTTCAACGCCCATATCATTTCGCTTTCGCTTGGGGGCACTGAGCGTGCTCAGGGCAGTGACGAGGGTTCATCGGCCGCTGCAACCCGGCAAGCCACGGATGCCGGTGTCTTCGTGGTGGCGGCTGCGGGCAACGACGGGCTGGGCGATGATGGTGATGTTGCCTCCCCGGGGAGCGTCCGCTTGGCCATCTCGGTTGGGGCCACCACCCAAGACGGTCAGGTGTGGGAGAATTCCTCCATGGGAGCTCCTGCGGATGCCGGCCAAATCGAGCGTTCTTCCCCGCATCAAAAACCAGAAATTGTGGCCCCAGGCCATCGCATCATCAGCACGGGAGAAGAGAATCTCTGGTATTCAAGCAGCGGCACGTCGGATTCAACCGTCTTTGTTACCGGGGCATTGGCCTTGTTGTTGGAGGCTCAACCCTCGCTCAAGAGCGGTTCGACCGGGGACGCATCCTGCATTGAACGAGTCAAACAGGCGCTGGCTGAATCGGCCCAGCCTCTGACGGCAGGGGGTCACGACGCTCGCAGCGGTTACGGCTTCTTGGATGCAGAGGATTGGAGGGCGAAGATTGGGGATGTTTCGTCATGCTGAACGCCCGTTTTGGTTAGAATTCGCTTTCGCATGGTTCTGTTTTTCGGTGAAACTTCCCTGAAAACCGAAACTTATTGGAACTTTTGAGTTGTTTTTCGGGAAATCACTTGATATTATCATTCAATTTTGATACTTTCAGGCCGTCCATTGAGGCGCAGTATTATATTCGTGCCGTTCATGGCAAAGTTAGGTGCATCTGTTATGTCCCGTCAAAAGCAAGCAAAATCTCTGTCGCTCATCCTCCTCTACATGTTGTCGCTCATGGTGACCATGGTTGGCGTTCCCACGGTAACGGCCAACAATGAAACCACGCAAGGGACCGTCACAGGGACCGAAACCTGGTCAGGGACCATGAACCTCCAAGGCGATGTCGAGGTTGCAGAAGGTGCTCAACTCATCATCAACGCTGGCACCACGGTCAACATCCCGTACGGGAAATTCATTGACGTGAAAGGGGCCATTTGCATCGGTGACGCTTCATGCGGCGCAAGCGCTGGTTCCGCTTCCTCC
>JALRLQ010000142.1 GCA_023254365.1 Candidatus Poseidonia sp.
CCAGCAGCCTTCCCGAAGACATGGATGGCGACGGGATTTGTGACGGTGACGACCTTGACATGGACGGTGACGGTATTGACAACGTGAATGAGACCGGCTTGCCCGTGGGAACGTTGCCGGGCAACCCCGACACGGACGGTGACGGCATCTGTGACGGTCCTGTGTCTCCGGTCACCAGCAACTGCACCGCCGGTCCCGACGCCTTCCCGCTCGACCCGTCAGCGGGCACCGACACGGACGGCGACGGCATGCCCGACGAGTTGTTCCCGGGCGTGAACTCCACGAGCGAACCGCCGCTCATTGAGGACCTCGACGACGACAACGACAACTGGAGCGACATCGATGAGGTCAACTGTTTGACCGACCCGCTCAACGCCTCGTCCATCCCCGTTGACATCAACGGCGACGGCCTGTGTGACCTCATGGACGACGACTGGGACGACGACGGCATCCCCAACGCCAACGAGACCGACACGGGTACCTACGTCGACGAGTCGGACACCGGCACCGACCCGTGGAACCCCGACACCGACGGCGACGGTTTCTGCGACGGGCCGCTGGGCGTGATGAACGGCTCTGAAGTCGTCTGCATTGCGGGTCCCGACCCCTTCCCTCACGATCCGACCATGCCGATTGACACCGACGGGGACGGCATGCCCGACGACCTGCCGCCCAGCTACGAAGGCAACCTCGTGGCCGACGAGGACGACGATAACGACGGCTTCAGCGACGCATCGGAGAACGCTTGTGGCTCCGACCCGCTCGACGACACCAGCCACCCTGACGACATGGACGGCGATGCCATTTGCGACGGCGACGACACCGACATGGACGGTGACGGCATCGAGAACATCGCTGAACTCGGCGCACCGTTCAGCACCGAACCCGACAACCCTGACACGGATGGTGACGGTGTGTGCGACGGCCCGGCCGTGCCCGCCAACGGCGGCTGCACCTTGGGCCCCGACGCCTTCCCGCTTGACCCCGCCGGTGCCAAGGACACCGACGGCGACGGCAAGCCCGACCAGCTCATCTCGGGACAAACCTCCACAAGCGACCCACCGCTTATCGAGGATTTGGACGACGATAACGACCCCGGGAGCGACTTTGACGAAGGCGCCTGCGGTACCGACCCGTTGGACGACGCCAGCACGCCCACCGACACCGACGGCGACGGTCTGTGCGATACGTTGGACCCCTACCTCGACCTGCCGTTCACGCTGGAGTACCCGACCCAATACGTGGACCTCTTCGTGAACCAAACGATGGACCCGCTCCTACCGTGGGTCAACGGCAGCGGTGACGTGGTGACCTGGGAACTGGAAGGCGAACTGCCCGAAGGCCTGACCTTCGGCTGGAGCCCTGCTCGAGACGCCATGATGGACGGCAGCATCCGCGGCACGCCGACCAACGCCACCGAAACGCTCTCTTTGGTCGTGTGGGCGAACAACTCGTTCTACAGCGAATCCTTCGCTCTCTCGCTGACCGTGTTCAACGATTCGGACAACGACAGCCTGCCCGATGAATTGCCTGAAGGGTATGTTGGCAACCTCACCGCCGACCTTGACGACGACAACGACGGTTTGACCGACGCCGAAGAAGCCGTGTGCGGCTCCGACCCGTTGGACGCTGAATCGGGGCGAGGCGAATGGGTGACGGCGTGTCTCGACATCAACAGCGACAACGAAGACGACGGCTTTGGCTGGGTCTGGTGCTTCCCGTGCCTGCTCCTGCTCTTGCTGTTGCTGCTCATTCCGTTGCTGCTCGGCCGTGACCGCTTGCTCGTGATGATGGCCGACGGACCCGAGCCTGAGTACACCGTTTCCGAGCCACCGTTCGTGGCCGGTTCCGGAACGATGGACGACCCGTTCATCCTCGCACCGGTTGGACCGCTCCAACCCGGAGCCATGGAATCCACGGTGGAAACCATCACCATCACCAACATGGGTGACATCAAGGTCGACATGGTTGACTTCAACGATGAGCACAACTACGGACGTTTCAACATGCACGAGACGGCCTTGACCATGGAAGGTTCGGGCCGCGTCGTACCCGTGGGCAAGGACGGTGAAATCGTCATCAACTTCACGTTTGACGACCGTGAGTTCCCCACCTACGAAGGGGGTACATACAACGCCAGCATCAAGTTGGGCAAAGCCAGCGTCTACTTCCTGTGGGAAGTCACCGTCATGGCCGACGAATCCAAGGCGAAGTCGGAAAAGAAGAACACGATGGACCGCATCAAGAAGCGAAAGAAGGACTTCAACTTCGACCGAATTGGCAAGGCCACGGCGAAGAACAAGGACGACCTCCAAGCCATCAAAGGCATCGGACCCTACAGCGAAGAGAAGCTCAACGCGCTGGGCATCTTCACCTACGCCCAACTGGCCAATTTCGACCGCAAGACGGAGGACGAGGTCAACGACGCCATCGAGCACTACAAGGGACGCATCCGCCGAGACGAGTGGGTCAAGCAGGCCCGCGACATCATCGGTGCAGAAGACAATGCCATTTTAATTGCGGTCGAAGGTAGAGATCTCTTTACGGCTAATTCCTTTAACGCTTGGAATAGACTTAGTAAACAACTAGAAGCTGCCCCCGAAATTGTTTCAGTCGTTTCATTGGACAATATTGAAGAGATCGTTCGAACGGGTGATCAGCTCGAAGCACAAGCATTTAATCCGCGAGAGGCGCTCAGTGACGAGAATGCAAAATCTAAACTCTACCATCTATTTGAACGTCTCCCCTTTTACGAGAACCTTATTTACGATCCGAATAGTAGAGCAATTCGTACCATAGCATTCATGGACCCCGATGTGGTCAACACCAAAGTTCGAAGTGAGTTCATTCTAAATGAGTTCAAAAGTCTCGTAGAGAACTTTGAAAGAGCCTCTGGAGCCGATGCAAAAATTTCTGGTATGCCCTATATCAAAACTAGAAATGCAGAGACTCTAAAAAAGGAAATGATCCTGTTTGTTATCGGGGCTTTACTAGTTACCGCTCTCATCTTTTTCTTTTTCTTTAGAAGCTATAGAGCCACCTTCATATCCATGGTGGTCGTACTTATTGGAGTGAGTTGGTCATTCGGTATCATCGGTTTGTTAGGTTTCGAAATAACAATATTAACGGCACTTATACCCCCTTTAATTATTGTAATCGGAATCCCTAACTGCATTTTCCTTATTAACAA
>JALRLQ010000143.1 GCA_023254365.1 Candidatus Poseidonia sp.
TGCTACATTCCGTCGAGGTGGATGACCGTTGGTGGCGGTGGGGTCTGAAGGCAGGCCGTAGGTGCGCTCGAGCAGAATCTGGCTCCACGGCGAGTTACCGAACATAGCGCTCTTTGGACGCCTGAGCAGCAGGCGAACGAAGCCTTTGTCCCGGCGACGCTGTCGCGTAAACACCAACTTGGTGAGCCATAGCGGGCGCTTTGGGCGTCCATTGGGGTGGCGGTGAAGCACATCTTCGTAGAGCCAACGGGGCGGTTCAAGGCAGTGATAATTGACGGGAAGATGCGGTGGAATAAGCGGCAGAATCTCGAGCGTTCCTCGGCACACCGACAGGTGGACCACATCGAATTGTTCCCAAGGAATGTCCAATGCAGCCCACGCCTTTTCGGCCGCTTTACTCGCTGCGGCCGTCACTTCTGCGAATGCTCCCTCGGGCCATACAAGGGGGGCTGAGGGCTTGATGAGCACGGGTTTGGCAGGTTGCATCAGCTCGATGGCTTCCGATGAGATGTCAAGGGTGGCCAAATGGACATCCCAACGTCCATGGGACATGCGAATGAGCTGGAGCAATTCACGCTCAGCACCGCCCATGGTGGAAAAGGAACCTCGCACGATGAGAAGACGAGGGCGTGCCCCTTCCCCCTCAAGTGCCATGGCCAAACGCTGGTCATGGCGTCTTTAAAATCCAAGGGGTCGTTTTGGCCCTTGCTCAAAGGCCATCGTTAAGGCGACCGTTTGAAAAGGGAAACCATCTGCCATCCAACATGGGCAGCAAGACCGCCATGATCACGGGCATCACGGGGCAAGACGGTTCCTACCTTGCCGAATTGCTTCTCGAAAAGGGCTACACCGTCTACGGATTGGTGCGCCGCGTCTCTCAGCCCACCTCTGGCCGCAGCCTCATCAACCACCTGATGGGCAACGAAAACTTCCACCTCCTCAACGGCGACTTGGCCGACCAGAACTCCATTGACAACGCCGTCAACCAGACGCAACCCGACGAGTTCTACAACCTCGGTGCCATGTCCTTTGTCCCTGAATCGTGGCGCTCACCCATGATGACCGCTGATATCACCGGTTTGGGAGCCCTTCGCTGCCTCGAAGCCATCCGCAAGCACGCTCCTCACTGTCGATTCTATCAAGCCGGTTCTTCAGAGCAGTACGGCAAAGTGCGCGATGTTCCGCAAACCGAATTGACGCCCTTCCATCCCCGCTCCCCCTACGGTTGCGCCAAGGTGTTCGCCTTCGAAATCACCCGAAACTACCGCGAATCCTACGATATGTTCGCCTGCACGGGCATCCTCTTCAACCACGAAAGCCCACGCCGCGGCCTTGAATTCGTCACTCGAAAGGTCACCATGACCGCCGCGCGCATCGCTCACGGCTTTGACGAGTGCTTGTGGATTGGTAACGTCGATGCCAAGCGAGACTGGGGTTTTGCCGGCGACTACGTTGAGATGCAGTGGCGCATGCTCCAACAGGACACCCCTGGAGACTACGTCGTGGCCACCGGACGCACGCACAGCGTGCGCGACATGATCTCGCTGGCCTTCTCTCACGTGGGCATGGACTTGACCTGGTCGGGCGAGGGCGTCGACACCACCGCCACCGACCAGAACGGCGTGGTGCGCGTGCGCACCAATCCCAAGTTCTTCCGTCCCGCTGAAGTGGATTTGCTCATCGGCGACCCAGCCCTCGCTGAGAAGGAACTCGGTTGGGTGCCCAGCACCTCGTTTGAGGAACTCGTTCAAATGATGGTCGATGCCGACATGGCCATCGTCCAAGAGGCGGTTGACGGTGGATATGCTCCACCGACACCACCCGAGTGAGTTGTGCAAGGCGGTGCCGTTCGTGGTGGAGACCTCAACGCTTTCCAACGAACAAGTCAAGGCCATGATGGAACGCATCCATGCGGTTCCGATGATGCACACGCTTGAGTTGGAAGTTTTGCGGCTCGACGAAGGCGAGTGCGAAGCCAAGGTCAAGCGAAAGAAGGAATGGGACGGCATCTACGAAACGTTTCACGGCGGCATGCTCGGCGTCATTGCCGATTCTATCACCTGTTTTGCCATTCTCACCACCATCGGCGCCGACCAAAACGTGGCAACGACGGATTTCAACATCCGATTTTTGCGACCTTGCAACACCGATGTGACCTGCGTGGGACGGGTCATCAAGGCTGGACGCACGTTGTGCGTGTCGGAGGCCGAAGTGAAGGACACCAACGGCAAGGTCGTGGCGATTGCACAAGTGACCTACGCTCGATTGTAGACCTCAACAACATCCTTCTGTCCGCATCGGAGCAGCAATGAAGGCAACACGGTCGATGTCTTTGGTGTTGTTGAGTCTCTCGAGCGCCGATCGAATGGAATGGGCTGACCCGTGAATGTGCATGGTGTCCACGCACGTGTGGCTGTTTGACAGGCACTGGTGATTGTAGGAGGAGACCGTGATGGCATGGGAGTGGCGCAGTTCGATGAGCTTGTTTTCCACGCCGTGTTGGTAATAGATGACGAGCGTGCCTTCAACATCCTCGTTTTCGTTCATCGAGGTGATGTCGCCCCGTTTTGCCACCTCGGCGAAGTGTTGACTTGCATCACGAAGAAACATGCTGCGGTTGCTGTACCCTGATGCTTTGACAAGATCGTCCAAGGCAGTTGCAAATTCATTGTCGGCACTGAAGGAAAGAACACGACTCATGGACTTCGGGTCACGCCTGAAATTATTAATATTTCTTATATGTGTATTATTCAAGGGAAGGGTATGAGCGAAGCCCCCCTCGTCTATGCTGGCCTGACCCTCGTGATTGCCCTGACCTTTGGACTGCTCCCCATTTATTCCTCCATCAAGGAGCATCAGGACCGTCTGAAAATGTTCACCTCCATCGCTGCTGGAATTATTATCGCATCAGCCATGTTGGTCGTGATTCCAGAAGGGTACGAATTGGCGACAGCAGAAGATGAACACGGCGAGGAGATGCTCGCTGGTTCAATCGCACTGGTTCTCCTTGAGGTCAACCACGGCGACATCAACGAAACCCAGGCCATCGAAGAAATTGAGGAGATGCTGGGTGGTCACGACGACCACGAAGACCACGAGGAAGACGAACATGAAAGCGATGAGCACGGCGAAGAAGCATCGCTCAAAGTAAC
>JALRLQ010000144.1 GCA_023254365.1 Candidatus Poseidonia sp.
TGACGCCCTCCCCCGTGAGGACTGGCAGGTGCTCAGAGACCGCTACCCTTGGGAGGACGTTCCTGGAACGGCGCTGGCTCTCGCCGATTGGATCGGGGGTCAAATCGACCGTCCCGTCAACGACCACGTGTGGGCCATGAGCATCTACCGTGCCCACGCACCCGGAGATTACGAGCGGTTGATGCTGCCTGCCCTCCTTCACTTCGAGCATCCCGAGGTTCGGGCCCAAGCGTTGCGGGATTACGTTCCTGAAGATGCGGAAATGGCTTGGGAACACATTGGGGCGTGTTTGGACGACGAGGTGGAGACGATCGCTCGCCACGCTCACGAGGTGCTCCAAACCTATCCAGCGTTGGAATCTCGGCTGGTTGAGCGAAGTCGGTTGATGGTCGAAGCCCTGGGCGAGGGACGCTTCCACCGATTTTTGGTGGGTTGGCTCTCTCACCACCAGAACATGGACGAGGAACTCCAAGCCATGTTGCCCGGTCTTGAGCCTCATGAATTGGGGACGTTCATGCGTGACATCCATACCAACGGGCAGTGGTTCGAGGACTTTGGCCATGACTGCTTGGAGATGCCGTTTGAAGGCGTCCACCTCGGGCTCATCGAATGCAGTGCCAAGAACCTCAGCTTCAATCCGTTTTACCTGTGGCTGCCGCTGATGCGGGACGGCTCAGGGACGATGAAATTGGCCATTTTGCGTAATTTGCACCGGTTGCCTCCCGATGAGGCCCATGTGTTGCTGGAATTTGGCTGGAAGAGTCAATGGCGCTTTGTCATCAAGGAAACCCATCGCATCGTGGAGAAGCACTTCCCAGATTATCCTCACAAGGACGCCATGCTGGCTCACGGTTTTGGTTCCGTTACGCATTGGCCTAGTCGTTCAACGTCCGAGCGTTGAGTTCCCAACACGAACTTGCTGTTTCGATGTATGAGACATCGCTCTTCGATTCTTTTTATACGGTTGCGGAACAACATGTCAAGATTGACATGCACGAGAGTACACCGTTTGGATATCTGGAGGTCCCCCAAAACCTTCATCCAGCGCGTAAGGCAGCCGTGCTTCGAGCTCTTGATTGGTGCTATTCCTTGGTCCAAGGCACGGACTATTGGCGCCGTGGCCGCAAAAAGCAAGGCAAATGGGGGCTCACGGCTTCACGAAAATACAACGGCCGAACCATCACCGTTTATCCCCTCTTGGCCGCCTCCATGGACGTTGGCTCTGAAAAATTCACGGATGTTGGATTTGATGAGGACCATCTTCCGGTGTCGGTGAACGGTTATCCTGTCTGCGTCGTTCCCGATAAGGACGCCAGCGCGTCGCTGATCACCGATTGGGTTGCGAGCTTGATTCAATTGTTTCGAAGCGAACATCCGCCGAGTCCAGCCATTCCCGTGACCCTTGCCCGGGAGTTGAACATGTTCACCACCGTGGAGAAGGACTACGGAAGGTTTGTGTTCAGCAACCTCCACTCCAACGAAGATCAGGCGGCCATTCTCGGCAAAGCGGAGGCGCTCGTCGCTTGGTTGGAGAGCAGCCGTCTCTTCACGTTGGGAGAGACCATCGGCGGCCAGCATTACATTCGTTCAACCAACTTGGCGGTTGACGTGGCTTTTGATTTGGATTGGACCATCTGGGAGGATTGTGAACATCATGCTGAACACGAGTCGGTGAGTTTAATTTTCGGAGAATTTTGTGGCGAAGATGGCCCTCGTTATTTCACCACCCGTTTCCGCAAAAAAGCTGCTTGGACTCCAGGAAGATCGATTGACTTCTTGCACACGACCCTGCAGACGCTCGAGAAACACCTCCATCACAGCGACCGGCGAGGTATCCCGATTCCGTTGCGACGCCTTTTGTATCCCGATGATTTCCCGACCGTTCTCCCAACGGTGGAATTGGCCAACCATGCTGAGTTTGGGCGGAATCAAACGCTCTTCCGTTCGCTGCTGGAGAGTTCAGCCAGCCTGGAGGACGTGATTCAGTGGATTGCGGCTTTTGAGGAAGATGTTTGGGACGAACTTTGCACCCATTTTGAATGGTCGAATCACATGGCGCGCGCCGTGGACCTGTCCAGGTTCTTCCTCAAGGAAGAAAACCAATCTCGATTCATGCCCCGAACCATGCTATGGGCCATGTCCATGCTTAAGCAAGATGACCCAGAGGCGTACGCCAAGTGGTTGAACTTGGATGCACTTTACCACGCTCAACCCGAAGTGCGTTCTCGCGCAGCGTTGGATTATCGTCTGGAGAGGACCGTTCTTGCTCTCATTGATTTGAAACCGTTTGTCTTTGCGCCCGATCAGGTCACTGGGCAACGCATCCATGAACGCCTTTCGGCGTTTCTCGTTCACGATGAAGATGCCTTCAACGAGTATCTTGACCATGTGATGTGGCACCTTGATGAGGAACTGACGAGGGTGCGGGCCACGGGCGCAGGTGTGCATGACCTCAACCCGGAAGGGGGGATGCTGAGCACAACAATCCCTCTCCTGAGTCTGCGTTATCGAAACGTTTTGTTGGCTTTGTTGGCAAAACATCGTGATGTCGACTTCTTGGTCGAGGGTTGGATTCCCCGAGTCGAACCGAGCCATTTGCCGACCATGCTTGCTGATGTTCACATCCGGAGTGCGCGGGTCAACAACATCGTGCGTATTGCGTTGAAGCGAAGCGGGTGCTCGGCCGAAACGAACGTTTTGGCGAGCACCTCGTCTGCGCCTTAGGGCAGGCAAGGTGCTCGATGATTCGGTTGACGGCCTCGACCGCTTCACATTTTGACGTTGGGCAAGGTCGCTGCGTTACCAAACGTGTAGGTTTTCATCCCGGCGTCCTGGTACATCTTGGGCATCTTGCCGTCGGTGGCGAAGCGGTAGAGGGCGACCACGGCCACCTGTTCAGCGGCGTTGACCCAGGCCACGAGAAGACCCAGAAGGATCGCCCCGACCAGCAGACCGGCCGGTCCGATGGCCACGGTGAGGGCGATGGTAAGCACGACCAGCGGGATGCCCATGAGGAAGCCGACCAAACCGATGCCGAGTCCCGAGGTGATGTTCTCGCCCCAGGTGCGGAAGAACATGTCTTTGCTCGCCTTCAAGGATTGCCCGACGGGCTTGCCTTCCAAAATCAGGTG
>JALRLQ010000145.1 GCA_023254365.1 Candidatus Poseidonia sp.
AGTTGCATGGTGAGTACCTTTGTTGACACGACATCGCTTGGGTGCATCACAATGACGTTGGGGAGGGTTCGGTAGATGGCCAGGTCCTCGATGGACTGTGCCGACGAACCGTCCGTCCCGGTGTGAGTCCCGCCGTGACTGCCACAGACGTGAACAGCGAGGTTGGGTCGAGCAACACCGTTTCGCATTTGTTCGAAGGCTCGTTCAGTGAAAATGGCAAAGGTGCTTGCAAATGGAATGTAACCAGATGCGGCCAAGCCGGCACCCACCAGCAACATGTTTTGCTCGCCGATGCCACAGGAAACGGTTCGCTCAGGATGTGCTTTGCGGAAGTGAAGGGATTTCGTGGACTTGCCTAGGTCAGCTTCCAAGACCACCACCTTGGGGTTGGAGGCCAATTCAAGGAGTGCGTCCCCGTAGCCATCCCTGGTTGCAGCCATCTTCGTCATGCAACCACCTCGCCCAATTCAGCCATGGCTTGTGCATACTGCTCGTCGTTGGGGGCAGCACCGTGGAAGGCGGGGTTGTCCGCCATGAAGGACACGCCGTGTCCCTTGACGGTGTGAGCGATCAAAATCGACGGACCGTCGTTTGTCGATGAAAGAAAGTTTAGCCCGTCAACAATTTCTTCCATGTTGTGGCCGTCGATTTCTTTGACATTCCAGCCAAACGCTTTCCACTTGGCAGGGATGTCAAACATCCGCATTTGGGCTTCACAGAAGTCGTCGTTTTGGATTCGGTTTCGGTCGAGAATGACATTGAGGTTGCCCAATTCATGGTGCGTTGCTGCCATCGCTGCCTCCCAAACACTCCCCTCTTGGATTTCTCCATCGCCCAACATCACGTAGACTTGGCGTTCGCTACCTGCCAGTCGGCCAGCGATGGCCGACCCCATACCGAACGACAAACCCATGCCCAGTGAGCCTGCTGAAAAGTCAACGCCTGGGCACCACTTCATGTCAACGTGCCCTTGACAGACACCGCCCAGCACGCGGTAGGAGGCGAGGTCATCCACGGTGATGAAGCCCATTTCAGCAAGAATGGCGTACATACCCGGCGACGCATGTCCTTTGGACAAGATGAACCTGTCTCGGTCTTCCCAGTCGGGCTCGTCAGGTCGCACCCGTAGCGTCGTTTTGTAGAGCGCCGCCAGAAGGTCGATTTCTGAAAGGGACCCCCCGGGGTGACCGGCTTGAGCCCGATGGACCATGTTCACGATATGGACGCGGCATTTTCGGGCGAGTTCTCGTAGTTCGTCGGTTGAGGTCATGGGTCCACCTGCACTGCGAGGCCCGCACGGATGGCCTTTGATGGTTGTGTCAGGTTTTGTTGTTCAATCAGAGCGCAGTCAGTCCTTTTTCGGCTGAAGGGCATCGAGCATGTTTCGCACAGCATCAGCCGTTACCATCACGGCATCTCCGGCCAACGTACCACCCTTCGGAAGGGCTCTCGAAGCCAGCCAAATGAACACACCCATGAACCAGGCGAAGAAGATGAGTGAGAACATGTTGTTGAGGGTCCCGATTCCGAAGATTTCGGGTAAGTCGATCTTTGCAACAATCAACACAGCGATGAGAACACCCATGATGGATTCTCCAGCAATGAATCCTGCCCCGATGAGAACACCTCGGCTTTCCACTTCTTTTGCCGCCTCCAAGGCTTTCGGTGAGGGGTCCTCTCGCAGAACGCCATCGACCCGGAGATGCGCACTGCGCAACAGCACGTGGGAGATGATACCGCCCGTCATGATGGGTACGGACAAGCCAAGGGGGAGATAAATACCGATGGCAACGCTCATCACGGGCATTTGAAGGCGGATTAAGGCGACGGCAATGGCAGCACCGAGCACCACCATCTGGATGTTCAAATCTCCACCAAATGCTCCTTGAACGATAGCACCAATCAATTCTGCTTGCGGTGCAAACAGTGCTTTGGAACACGTCGGGTCGCCGGGCAGCGGATTCAACTGGCACGCCGTTTGTGAAATCCGGAATGCGTCGTGGAGCAACGAGAGAACAGGACCGATCACCACTGCACCCGTGAGGACACCGATGATTTCAGCGACCTGTTGACGTTTGGGCGTCGCCCCCAACATGTGGCCAGTTTTCAGATCCTGCATCACGTCTCCTGCGATGGCAGCGCTTGATGCGACGATAGCGGCGATGAGCAATGTAGCGAACATCAGGTCTTGTCGAGCCATGCCCAGCATCACATCGCCGACGATGTAGACCAACCCAACGGTGAACAGCAAGGTGGCAATGGTCATGCCCGAAACGGGTGAATTGGAGGAACCGACCACACCGGCGATGTACCCTGCGACCGCTGCGAAGAAGAAGGCAACAAAGGCCAAGAACAGGGCACCCGCCAACGCCAGAACCATGGATTCAGTTGCCCACCAGTAGAAGAAAAACGTGAGAACAACCAGTACGCTGCAGACGGTAAAGACCCGATTCATGGGGATGTCCTGCTCGGTTCGAGGCAGCAATCCCTCGGTCTCGTCCGTCTTGACAAAGGCTTTCGATAGCCCTGTGATGATGGTGGTTCGCATGGACCACAAGGTGTAAACGCCGCCCACAACCATGGCTCCAACACCAACGTAGCGAACCTGGGTTGACCAGATGCTGTAGAATCCATCAACCAGCGAATCCGTGGCTGGCCAACCGTAGATGAGGCCGTACATGGGGACGAGGAGGCCAAAGCCAAGAACGCCACCGAAGAAAATGAAGGAGGCGATTCGGATTCCCACGATGTACCCTACCGAAAGCAAGGCGATGGACAGGTCCATGCCTGCGTACAAACGAGTGGAAATGAACGAAGCAGCACCTTCAACCGTGTGATGCGTGACCTCAAATCCTTTTACCATCAATCCATAGATGCCGCCGATAGCGAGTGCATAGAGAATGGCCAGAGCACCTTCTCCACCCTCTTCACCAGCCACCAAAACTTCGCGGCATGCGACGCCTTCGGGATAGGGCAAGGCTTCCTCGACGATGAACAATCGACGCAACGCAATCGTGAACATTGTCCCAAGAAGACCTCCTAGGGTGGCGATGATGAGCGTCTCCATCCACTGAATGCTGGTCCACAGATTCATCACCA
>JALRLQ010000146.1 GCA_023254365.1 Candidatus Poseidonia sp.
CCCCGCATCATGAGCCATTGGCAGGATGAAAACTGCATAGCTGCTTGGTCGTATGAGCGTGGATTATACCGCCTGCACTTTCGGGTAGCGCCAGCATGAAAATCCCGCAGTTTTGCATCATGGTGATTTTCAAAAGACCACTGCTAGCGATTGTATGGCTCCAAGAGTCCCTACCAGTGCACCAGAGCAAAGGAGAATCAGGATGTTTCGCTTGTTTCCGTTCCCCTGCTTGGCTTTGGTCACCATACCACCTGCGACTCCGAGAATGACGTTTCCGACAGACACCAGCATCACCGCTGTTGAAAGTTCGGCCAGCTCGGCTCTGATGGTGTCTGCTTTCTCTTGTTCTGTTTGAGCCTCACTGTAGGATTGATTCGATTCGAAGTGCATGGATTCGTAAAAAGAGGCTTGTGCAGTTGTGGAGATGTATTCGCCGGATTGCCCATCAATGACGGATGCATTGAAAGCGAGGCTCTGCGAGAGCAAGCGAGAAACCAATGATGCTGTCATTTCTATGGAAGAATTGAGCGATTCAACCTCGTTTGATTTTGCGATGTAACTCGATTCCATCTCTTCAAATTTGCCTTCCTGCTCTGATATTTTGTTCGCTAATCCTGCTTTTGAAACCTCATTAAGAAATCCTTCAAGTTCTGACAGAATAGTTTTCTCCATTGACAACTCCTGGTTGTACAATGAAATGTTTGCAAAGTTTTCGTTGATCAATTCAACAGTCTCATCCGCAAGGGTTTGGTTTTCAAAACTCATTCCAAAATAGGCATTGGCATCGTCGACCAATCCGTCACTCCAGTAGAGTTCACCAATTAATTCATTGGTGTTTGCGTGGCTGTTGTACAGGTTCCAATTAGCGAGATTGACGGTCCGATTGGATTCCTCGGTACTGATCATGAACTCAATCTCTGAAATCCACGCTTTGGCCTCATCAATGAGCAGTTCAAGTTCGTATTCGTGCCAGTAGATCCCAAAGAAATCCATCAATTCAGGATCAAATTGTTGAGGAAGCGAGATTGAATATGTTTCGTTTTGAGCATCACTGTCCATTTGAATATCAAAAATTGACTCGCATTCAAACGGCTGATTGCACAAGAAATCCGCATCAACCTCCGAAAGGCTCGTTAGCCGCGCTTCAAGTTCCTGCAGCCCGTTTACATCGAAGGTGTATGTGAAAATGTAGAGATCATGGTGCTGAGCATCAACAACATCAACGGAACACACAGTGCTCGCATCATAGCAATAAATGTCGAAGAGTTCTACAGGTCCAGCGTCATACATGAAGTACAGCAGTTCGTAGGCATCAAGTTGTGCGTAAAAATTCTGTTCAATAGCAGCCAATTCCGAAGTTTGTTGTTGGACCGCTTCAGTGCTAAGTTCATTGGTCAACAAGAGGCTCTTCACTTCGGTGAGTAAAATCTCTTCCCGCAAGAGAGCCTGATTCTCTATCGCTTCTAATCCTCTGGCTTCTGCTGCCAAGGACATGCTCTCACTTTCGTGCTCAGCAGCCTCTTGCTCAATGTTTGAAAACGATTGAGCAAGTATACCCGTCACGGATGAAAACAACAACACCCCAATGGCAAGGGCAGTGAGCATCTTATCTTGAGATGTTTCTCGGACGTGGCTTACCGACTCTACCACTGAAGATGGCGAACTTGAGACAGAATGGGAATTTGTCGCGTCCGACAATGACTCTCCCTTCTTTTCCTCGAGTTTCTTTAACACTTCTTGGGGCACCCCACTTGGCGTTTGTTGAACAACAGGAATCCATTCAGTTCCGTCCCAACTCCAATTTCCATCTTCTGACAGACGGCCAATTTCGTAATTCTCCATGCGATTATCTTCAAACGATGGAACTATAATTTTATTTCAATAATCCAGCCGGAAAGTTTCGCAATATTGAGCATCAAAAAAAAACTAATGACATCCCTGCTACCATAACAGTTCATGGAACGTCCCGTTCGCAGCGACCTGGCCGAACACTGGGGCTTGGACCAACACACGACCTTCCTCAACCACGGGTCCTTCGGCGCCACCCCGCTCGCCGTCCAAGCCGAACAGCAACGCTGGCGCGACCTGATGGAACACGAACCGGTTCACTTCTTCACCGTGGGCATGCTTGAGCCGCTCAAAGCCGCTCGTCAAGCCGTGGCGGCCATGGTGCATTGCGACCCCGACGACCTGGCGCTGGTGGACAACGCCACCTCGGGCGTGAACACCGTGCTTCGCTCGCTGGTGTTCAACAAAGGCGACGAGATTCTCGTCCCCGACCACGCTTATCAGGCCTGCCGCAACACCATCGATTTCGTGGCCCAGCGCTGGGGCGCCACCGTTGTCACCGTCCCGCTCCCGTTCCCCATTGAAGGCCCGCACGTCGTGATGGACGCCATCATGGGCGCCGTCACGCCCAACACCGTCCTGGCCATGATCGACACCGTCACGAGCCCAACCGGCCTCCGTATGCCCTTCGAGCAGTTGGTCCCAACCCTTGAGGGGAAAGGCGTGAGCGTTCTGCTGGACGCGGCCCACGGCATCGGCATGGTGCCGCTGAATCTGGACGAACTGGGCGCCTCGTACACCACGAGCAATTGCCACAAGTGGTTGTGCGCTCCCAAAGGCTCGGCCTTCCTCCACGTGCGCAAGGACAAGCAGGCCGACATTCATCCACTGACCATCAGCCACGGGATGACCTTCCCGCTGGGTGACACCACCCGTTTCCGCCACGAGTTTGACTGGACTGGCACTCGCGACCTCTCGGCCCACTGCTCGCTTCCCGCCACCATCGAGCACGTTGGCGGGCTGTTGAAGGGCGGCTGGCCAGCCATCATGCAGCACAATCACGACTTGGTCATCCGTGGTCGCAACATTCTGTGCGAAGCCCTCGGTTTAGAGCCGCCTTGTCCCGACGAGATGGTGGCCTGCATTGCGACGCTCGTGCTGCCGTTCGATGCCAGCGTTAAACCTCATGAGCGCGACCCCCTCCATGCCACCCTGAAGGAGAAGTACGGCATTCAGGTGCCCGTTTGGTCGTGGCCGTCCCCCGAAGGACGCTACTTCCGTATCTCCGCTCAACTCTACA
>JALRLQ010000147.1 GCA_023254365.1 Candidatus Poseidonia sp.
CGGACCGTGGGTGTTCCTCGATTTGGCCGACGACGGCGCTGTTTCAGGTCGTATGCATCTTCGACAGCTCGGTGGAAAGGAGCGTTTGGTGGTGGACGAACACGGGCTTCACGTCGTGACGGCGGAACCGGGACCGACCGGAGAGCATCGCACCGTGCTGACGTTGGGACAGAGGTTCCGCTGCCGGCTTCGTGGCTTGGACATCTGGTCCGGTTCGCTGGACCTTGCGCCGGTGTAGCCCTGAGACGATGGGTGGCGATTCCTTTTCTTCTTCATTATGTAGTCAAAACGGCGGCTTTATATTGACTACATTCTTCGCCCGATTCATGCCGCGGGTGGTCGCCGAACAGTGTGATTGTGGATGCAAGATGAAACGCCTCTACACCCGTGCCGACGGCGGCAAGGGCTGGGACAGCGTGGGCTGGCTGTGCACCTGTGGGTGTGGCTGCGTCACCCTCGACGACGGGCGCTGGCAACTGATGGAATGTTGCGCAAACACGGGTGAATGACATGGACGACACCACCCTTTCGCTCAGCGTGACTGGCATGACCTGCGCAGCGTGCGTCGCCTCGGTTGAACGGGTGCTCGGCGAGGTGGACGGGGTGGCCAGCGTCAGCGTGAATTTGCCGTTGGAAAAGGCCGTGATTTCGCTGGCCGGTGTGGCCGATGATGACGATCAAGCCCGTTGCATCGCAGCGGTTGAACGGGCTGGTTTTGGAGCCACGCCGTTGGTTCCGGCGTTGCAGACGCGACGCAACAACGAGGACCACGTGGCGCAGTTGGGTCGTCAAGTCGCTCTCGCCTTTGCCCTGACCTTGCCCGTCTTCGTGCTCTCGATGGTGCTCGATGACCTCGGTTCATGGGGGGTGTTGGACGCCCGGCTCACGGCAGCCATGCTCGCTGCGCTCCCCGTTTACGCCTATTGCGGGGCTGCGTTTCATCGGAAAGCCTGGGTTTCCCTTCGTCAAGGCACCGCGAACATGGACGTCCTGGTTCATCTGGGCACCACCGTCGCCATGGTCTGGTCAAGCCTCGTGACCCTCTCCCCGGTGCTGGCCTTTCTGCCGACCTTTGTCGGTGAGGCCGACCACGTGTTCTTTGACGGTGCTGCGTTCATCATCGCGTTCGTTCTCTTGGGCAACTACCTCGAAGCCAAGGCCAAATTGAAGGCCACGGATGCCGTTCACAGCCTCATGCGGTTGCAACCCAAGGAAGCATGGGTGGTGGTGGACGAAGGCACGGTGGCCACGCCGGTGGACGAGATTGGACGAGACACCTTGCTCAAGGTGAGGGCGGGCGAAACGGTGCCCTTGGACGGTACGGTGGAAGACGGTACGGCCCTGATGGACGAATCGATGATGACCGGTGAGTCCTTTCCTGTTCGAAAGAACATCGGCGATACCGTCACGGCCGGAACGGTGGTGATGGACAGCACCCTGCTGGTGCGCACCACGGCGCTGGTGGGCGACACCATGCTGGCGAAGGTGATTCGCTTGGTGGACGAAGCCCAAATGGGCAAGGCGCCGATTCAACGTCTGGTCGACCGCATCGCGAGCGTCTTTGTCCCCGTGGTCGTCGTCGCTGCTCTCATCGCCTCAGCCATCTGGTGGTTGATGGCCGACACCCTTGCACCGGACGGCATGATGTCCTCCAGCGAGATGGCGGTCATGGTGCTGGTGAGCACCTTGGTCATCGCCTGTCCCTGCGCCTTGGGGTTGGCGACCCCGACCGCCTTGGTGGTCGGCACGGGGCGCGGGGCTCGTTTTGGCCTGCTCATCAAGGGCATTGAAGCCCTCGAACAAGCGCACGCCACGTCCACCGTGGTGCTTGACAAAACAGGAACCATCACCGCCGGCGCACCCAGGGTGAGCCACATTGAATTGCTCGACAGCGATGTGGAGGAACTGGTCTGCTTGGCGTCTTCTTTGGAGGCCGAATCCACCCACCCCATCGCCAGCGCCGTCCACACGGCCTGGGAAAACCTCGGCTACGGTCGTCCCGAGGTTGACGATGTTCGCACCCTGCCCGGTTTGGGCTTGGTTGGCTCGCTGGACGGCGAGGCTGTGGCCGTTGGAAACCTCGATTTGATGGCCGACCTGCTCAACACCTTGCCCGATGAAATGGACACCAAGGTGGCCCAACGAGCAAAGCGAGGCGTAACCGTCGTGCTGGTGGCAAAAGGCCAGCGCTTGCTGGGCTGGATGGAAATCAGCGACCGCATTCGTGAAACGAGCCGAGCCGCCGTCAAGCGTCTCAGGCAAGCCGGCATCGAGGTGGTGATGCTCACCGGTGACCGAGAAGAAGTGGCCCAGTCCGTGGGTGATGCGGTCGGCATCACCACCATCGTCGCAGGCGTGAAGCCCGACGAAAAGGCCGAACACATCCAACGCCTGCAGGCCAACGGCGTGGTAGCGATGATCGGTGACGGCATCAACGACGCTGCGGCACTGACGGTGGCCAACGTCGGCATCGCCATGGGAGCCGGCAGTGAAATTGCGTTGGAAAGCGCCGATATCGTGCTGGTGCGCAACGACTTGGCCGATGCCGTCGCTGCGCTGGAACTGGGCCGTGCCACGATGACTCGCGTCCGTACCAATCTTGCGTGGGCCTTCGTCTACAACCTCATCGGCCTTCCTCTTGCGATGGGGGTGCTGTTCCCGTGGACGGGGTGGTTGCTTCCTCCGGCCTTTGCGGCCGCCGCCATGTCGCTCTCTTCGGTCAGCGTGGTGAGCAACTCCCTGCTGCTACGCTGGTGGCAACCCTCAGCCGTGCTGCGCTCGGGCGATGTTTGATAGGGAAGCGACGGCAGGTGGGGCCATGAGCGAAGTCACCCACACCCTCACCATCAACGGCATGACCTGCGGCGGTTGCTCGGGCCGTGTCACCCGAGTCCTGGAAGCCACGGAAGGCGTCATCCGGGCTGAAATCTCCCACCAAAACAACGCTGGCGTCATCGTCACCACCGAAGCCCTCAGCACCGACGACGTGGTCGCCATCGTGAAAACCACCGGTTTTGATGTCCACGCATGAGCCGGTGCAAGCGGCGGATTGAAAGGCAATTTGCCTCACCCACGGGTTGCGCG
>JALRLQ010000148.1 GCA_023254365.1 Candidatus Poseidonia sp.
CCAAAGAACCAGTTTGACGAGATCAACAACCTCTACCTCGTCGGTGGAGGCACGCACCCCGGAAGTGGGCTCCCTGTGATTTACGAATCGGCACGCATCAGCAGCAAGTTGCTGCTCGACAGCTTGGGCATCATCCCTGATTGGAACGGTGTTGACACGTGGTTTGAAAGTCGCAAGCGGTCGAAGCAAGGCCGTGCGGCACTCAACAAAACCTCAAAAGAACCTTCCAGCGGAACCCCAACATCAGCCTGAGGTGCTCCCGATGAAATCGCTTCTCGTCGCCAATGCCTACGACTACTGTGAAGCGGTGTGCAGAGAGGCCTCAACGACGTTTTACTCGTCCTTCAGTGCGTTGCAATTGGAGAAGCGCAAAGCCGTTCACGCCGTTTACGCCCTGTGCCGATGGGTGGATGACATCGTGGACGGGGATGAGGAACCCAACGTGGTTGAAACCGAACATCTGAAGTTGGCCACCGACGAACGCCAACGCTTGGTTGACGAGATTCACAGCGGGAAAGAACCTGTTCTTCCTCCCGAAGAACACCGCCGTCGCATGATGGCGTTGACCGAGATCCGCATGAAAATCAACCAAGCATACGAGCAAACCATCACGGCCAACGACCACCCCATTTTCATCGCCCTCCAAGATGTGTTTGCTCGCTACCCCATCAAACTCAACGACTTTGAAACGGTGATTGAGGGCATGGAAGACGACCTTTACCCCGTCCAAAACCAAACATGGGATGAATTGCGTTCCTACTGCTACAAAGTGGCCTCGGCTGTCGGCTTAATCCTCATCGAAATCTACGGCTATGAAGACCGGGCAGCACGCCTCCACGCCATCGATTTGGGCATCCAGATGCAACTCATCAACGTCCTACGCGACATCAACGAAGACATGGAGCGAGGGCGAATTTACCTGCCACAAGAAGTGCTGGCCTCGCACAACATCAGTTTGGACAAGCTTCGTGGAGAAAACGTCGCGCAGTCCCTGGCCTGGCGTGGCTTCATCGTGGAATACATGGATGTCGTCAAGCGCCACCAAGCCTCTGCCACGCACCTCTTTGACTACCTTGACACTCGGGCACGAGTCCAGCCCGAGATCATGGCCGATGCCTATTCCTCCATCTTCAACGAAATCGTTCGCCGCTCAGGCGACGTCTTCAGCCAACCGGTCCGGTTGTCATCGTGGCGGAAACTGCTCTTTGGTGTGCGCCTCAGTCTGCGGAAACTTCGAGCTCGCTACTTTGCATGAGTTGCAACATCATGGGCACCTTGTGTAATTGAGATGTTTGAAAAAAAAGAAGGTAGAAAGTTGATAATTCAATATAGTCACGTCTAATCATGACCAATTCTCGAGTCTCCCTTTCTGGCAGTAAAATCACTCACATACTATCCAATTTGAGCGTGTTCCTTGGGGCAATACCTCTCTTCGTTCTCATTGAGGGAATTTGGACGGGTAGGGACCTCGCTCCGCTCTTCAGGGATGTCGGGCCGTTCGCCCTTTCCGTCCTATTCTTAGGCTACATATCCTACTCCTACAGGATGGTGGTCGAAAGGGAAGCGGATTCGAGCATGATACTATTCTCAAGGCAGATACTGCATTCTAGCATCAGGTTTCGAGAAAGAACATTCAACATAGACCAGCTAGATGTAAAGCAGATTACAATGGGAGGAGGAGAAGACTCTGATCCGACTGACTACACCACCGTGTTGGTTGACGGAAAGGGCTTCTTCACGTACATAGGCCATAGGAGGAAGATACTCGAGGTGATTCCGGAACTCAACAAGGAGTTACCAAGGCCGGATGTCAGTTTGACGATGAGAATGAAAGAGAACGAAGAAAATGAAACCAAAGAATCCCATTCCAAAGACAATTGGGTCGGGCCGGACGGGACTGAAAGCGGCCCCGGCGTCTCAGAAGACTGGTACTTGACATACGATGGGCCAGCCCCTAAAGTAGAAGCTGTTTACGAAGATAACTACGCAGTTGATCGAGGGAATGGAGCCATTCCTGTGGACTTCTACAACAAAAAATGGGGAGTGCCCGAGGGATATGGCTCAGCCGAACAAGAGAAGTTCTGGTGAAATCGACAACTCTAGCTTTTACGTGAGTGGAGTAGGGCTAGGGTTGTAAAGGGCCCATTGCGAACCCGTGTATTCATAGGGCACTCACGTACTCGTGTACGAGCGAAAGGGTCCCTTGCATCTCGCTCAATCGAGCAGTGGTTCCAATTTCCCGAACTCAGCATAGAGACTCGGTCCGCTGGCCAAGTAATACACCGAGCCGCGTCCGTCCCGGGAATCTTCGGCCGTGGCGTTCTCGTTGGTTGCACACTCGCCGGTGCACCCGTCTGCAAAAGCAACGTACACGCGCCCTTCACGGTCGATGTGGAGGTCGTTGAAATCAAGCAGGTTCCTGTTCGAGCCGCCGATGTCCCGACAATCGCCAGAATTGAGGCAAATGGAACCCATTTGGACAGGGTCATCGGTCACCCGATAGGTGTAGAAGGTGGGGTTTTCGTCCAAAGCGTTGAGTGAATAGGTGATGTAAAGGTGGTAGGACACGTTGTTGGGTGCGTAGTGAGCGTTGCCGTTCCAGGGGTTGCCGTCGATGTCCGACTGGTTGAGCATCTCGTCGTTCTCGCTACCCAAATAGGTGATGGCGATGCGTCCGGCGTCACCGGCATCGGTTTGGGGAAAGACCGATGAAATGACGTTCACCGGTGAAATTCGGATGCTCTCTTGTTCCCAGGTTTCTCCCGAATCCATTGAACGGGACATGTACACGCCTTCGTCGGCTCCCGTCCAAACGTGGTAGGCGTTGGAATCGGAATCGGCTGAGACCTCTGAGTTTTTGCGAGGGTTGGGGGTTCCGGTGTCCTCGCCCATGGTGCGTTCGAACCACGAGAAGCCGTTGTCCTTCGAGACGATGACCGTTGGAGTCGCCACACGGGGCGTCACGTAAACCGTCCCGTCGGGGGCGGTGGAAATAGCACCGTGAAGGCCGCCATTGGTGGTGGCGAGGCCGATGATTTGGCCACCGAGTT
>JALRLQ010000149.1 GCA_023254365.1 Candidatus Poseidonia sp.
GGCTTGCTGTTGCATGCGTTGTTGCTCACCAGAGACAGGATCGAAGGTCCGTTGTTGCTGCGGGAACGGAGGGATGTTTTGCTGGGGCGGCGGGGCAAAGCCTCCTGCCATAGAAGTGTCTTGACGGGCACCGCATTCCGGACAGAACATGCTGTCGGCAGGAATCGCTTCGCCACATGCACCACAGTTCACGGTCTCCCCCCTCGCACTTCACTGGTCGTGTTACCCTTCCTAAAGGCTTGCGACCGATTGGGTTCAAAGACCGACAAGAACACAATCTTGAGCAAGAGCGAAGCCCCTTCACGCATATCTTCATGCGGAGGACAAGGCTGGCAGGATTCGGAGGGATGCTGATGCCGGTGTTGGTGAATGAAAACATCGACCGTTTGCTCGAAACAACATCGCGTTCGTTTTACCCCACCCTGAAGTATCTTCCAAAGAAAATTCGAGGTCAAATCGGCCTCTTGTACTTGCTCGCACGGGTGGCCGACACCATCGCCGATTCCAAGCACGGCGAGACTGCTTTTCTGCTTGACCAACTCAAAGCCTACAACGATGTTGTGCAGGGTCGCAGCAGTGCGTTGCCAGACTTCACGGAGCTGGCCGATGTACAATCCAACCCTCACGAGGCCACGCTCTTGCGCCATGTACCGGAGGTTATCGAAGGGCTCGAAGTCTATGGTCCGGAAGACCGTGAGCGCATGCTTGAATGCCTGGACATCATCGTAGGCGGCCAATGTCTGGATTTGGAACGGTTCGGCCCTGCCAACGAAGGCGGTACCGTGCAAGGGCTTGGAAACGACGAGGATTTGGATGATTACACCTTTCGGGTTGCAGGCTGTGTCGGTGTCTTTTGGACCAAAATGTCCCTCGCCCACATGATGAAACTCTCACCCGAAGACGAAGCGGTCTTCATGGAGCGTGGAATCCGTTTTGGCAAAGCCTTGCAGATGATCAACATCCTCAGAGACATTCCACAAGACCTTCGTTTTGGCCGATGTTACATTCCCGTTGACGCCCTTGAACGTGTTGGGTTGCAACCCTCAGACCTGCTCGATGATAGCAACCTCGCCACGTTTCGACCACTCTACGACGCCTATCTGGACTTGACGAACGAGCATTTGGAAGCCGCAACCGAATACATCCGTATGATTCCCGAAACCCAATTTCGGCTGAAAGCGTCGTGCATGTTGCCCGTTTTGATTGGGCAACGCACCGTGACCCTCCTACGAGAGGGGAACATCCTCAATTCGGAAGAACAAATCAAAGTCACACGCGACGAAATGAAAGGCTACGCCCGCAAGTTGCTCAGAGCGTTGTTCATTCCCGGTGGCGTGCGCCGACTCATGGAAAAGAACAAAGATAAGTAGCCATTCTATAGAATAATATAGCAGAGTAAGTTTTTATTTACTTTTGAGCAAAGAACGGCGCTTTGTTCACACCTTCAAGAGGAGGTCTCATAAACAAGGGACGCGAGGGGGAAACGGTTAGGATGCTAGAACGCCGCAAACCGCTTGACCTTCTCTTCCCTCTCAAGGGGAATGCGTCAAGCCGAAACGGCGAACAAGAAACCACCGCCCCAACCACCCTCGACCGTGTCCGTGCCGGTGTTACGCTCGCCAAGGACGCCGTCAAGGCCGTGAGCGTCACGGCCATGGAAGCTCTTCGAGAAGGTGCATCCTTCATCGGTATCGTCGGCGAGAAAAACGAACTCGTCGATCCCTTTGCTCACTTGGATGCCCCGATTTGGTCGGAACAGCCCCCGGCAGAACTTCACAAGCTTGCTTACCGATACTGCGAGGAACTGACCATGCGTGAAGCAGGCAACTTCTACCATTCGTTCAAGTATCTGCCCGACGATCAACGCTTGGCTATGTGCGCCATCTACGCCTTCTGCCGACGTGCAGATGACATCGCTGACGGGGACTGGGCAGACCGATTCCCCGGAAGCCAAGGCGAAATGGACCCTGAAGCCAAGGCGTACCGAGACCAACTTGAGAATCTCCAAAACCAAGGAACCATTCTTGATGAAGAGGCGTACCTCAACAAAATCACACAGTTGTTCTTCTTCCGCAAGAAACTCTCAACCTGCTACGGCGACGTCCACTCAACCGACCCCGTTTTCCTGGCCCTCAAAGACACCGTTCAGCGATACAACATCCCTCGTGATGTCTTCGACGACCTCATTTCCGGCATGGAAGACGACCTTTACAACAACCGCTATCGCACCTTTGACGAACTCTATGTCTACTGCTACCGAGTTGCTTCCGTCGTTGGCCTAATGTGCATTGAAGTGTATGGCTACGACAACCCGATGGCAAAGAAGTACGCAGAATCATGGGGCATCTTCATGCAGTTGACCAACGTGTTGCGGGATGTCGGCGAAGACATTCAACGCGACCGCGTGTACCTCCCACTCGATGAATTGGAACGCAACGGCATGACTGAGGCGGAACTCGACGGTAAAATCGTCCTCAACAAGCATTGGGAACCGTACTGCCGCCACTATGCTGCCCGTGCACGTACCTACCTCGAAGAAGCACGCGCCCTGCTGCCGCTTCTCCCTCGGCGTTCACGCTACTCTCCCGCAGCAATGATCGCCTTCTACGACAAGATTCTCCGCCAGATTGAGAAGCAGCAAGGCGATGTGTTTACGCAGCGTGTCAAGCTCAACAAGGTGCAAAAAATCTCACTCGCTGCAGCCGTGTACCTGCGTCACCGATTCCTCCCTGCCTTCCTCGACCCCGTTTGGGGCGGCCTTGCACGCATCGGCATCCTACCAGCCGTTTGAACACCCTCCACAAGCGTCCTTGGGGTTGCCTTGCTTCCTCACGCCTCGTCTGCAAGGTTGAGTGGGCGCACGGGGTATTCAAGCCAAGAAGCATCTTCCTTCCAATCAAACCCCTCAACATCAATGTATAGTTCAACTTCGTTTCCATCAGGGTCAAGGACATACAACGAGTGTGAGACGCCGTGGTCACTCTGCCCTACAATGCGCACGCCGTGGAGGCGACAGCGCT